>NZ_JAMYRB010000006.1:0-331739 GCF_040321165.1 Mesorhizobium sp. M0500 | reverse complement strand
CCGAACAGCCAGATCGACGACCTGCTGCCTTGGGCCTATATCCGGGTCCCTGAACTCAGGGCCGTGGCCTGAGAACACCGCTTACGTTTGTACGAAAGGATGGAGAAATGGGCCTAAATGCTCCAGCCGGCCGACACATGTCGACAAACGTTCGAGAGAATAGCACGAGAGGGCCGCAAATTTGGGCTCGGCTTGCTCTTGTCGTCGCAACGGCCTCCTGAGCTTTCGCCTACGGTCTTGGCGCAGTGCAACAGCTTCCTACTTCACCGGATCGTCAATGATATAGATCAGGGACTTGTCAGAAAATTGGTTCCCGATGCGTTGGGCGGCTTGCTGGGTGAACTTCCTACTCTGCCATCGCAACAAGCAATTCTCCTCGGATGGGCCGCTGCAATTCCCGTCTTGGTGAAAATGAGAGACCTACCCAAGGAGCATCGACCACAGTCCGATGATCCCGATTTCTGGGACGTATGGACGCACAAGGAAGCTCGCGAAATTGACTGGCTTCCTATAGCGGCGGAATGGCTCAAGGGCGCGTCGTGAGCTATAAGAGGTCCAGTGGGCGCGCCAGTAGATAGGTGAATTTTGGGTACATTGCTTGCGATTTTCTGCGAAAATAAGCAGAGGTTCTTCAAATGCGCGAACAAGGTCGAATTAAAACCTGACGGTGTTCGCCGAATTCGCGCTTCAAGCTATCGATATTGCCTCGGTGCTAACTTCTTCTACATCCCAGCTGAACAAGATGGCTTGGAGGAGGGTGACCGCGTTTGCTGGGTGCGGGATCGAGAGCTGTACTCGCTAGAGGCTCTCAACAAGGCCTACGCTTCCGGGGACATCCATTTTAGCGACGTGCGCATCGGAAACACATATACCAAGCGTAACCAGGAAAGCGATGGCAAGTTCGTTGAGGTTGAAAGGTTCATTGGGCAAGAGCTCTATGAACAGCTACAAAAAAATCCTGAAGCCCTTCCGAACGTATCGAAGGGCGACTTTGAGGGCCTTTGCGCCGAATTATTCGTGCGCCGCGGATTTGAGGTGGATCTTTTCCGTGAAACGAAGGACGGCGGCATAGATTTTCTCGCCGTAAAAAATGAGGACATCGACCCATTGATCGTCGCTGTTCAATGCAAACAGCCTGACCAACGTGATGGCAAACCACGGAAAGCGCTCGGAAGGCCCGTGGTTCAGCAGATTTATGGCGCCGCAAAAGCCTGGGACTTACATGGTGCGGTCGCCATTTCTGGCTCGACCTATTCGCGGGAAGCTGCAGACTTTGCAAAGAACAAGCCCGAAGAGATACGCCTTCACGACGCCCACGATGTGTTAGACTGGATACAAAAATACCGGTGGAACAAGGGAGAATAGACGTTGGTCGCCCTTCGATAGGGCTATGCGTAGCGACGATGGCGGCCGTGGTGTCAGGTTCCGGCATCCAGATACGCTGTTGGGCATGCCAAACTAGATCATACAAAGCGCGCCCTCGGCGCCACGCATTCACCGTCCTTCGTCTTCCTTTTCTTCCCGAAACACCCAATGAGCCTCTCCCGGCATGTCAGCTTGCGGTCCCGCTTTTCCGCATGGAAAGGCAAGGTTCGCTCATGATCCTGTATCTGCGCCGGCTGACCGGAAAAGAGCGCAGCGACAGAGCCGACCGGCACCTCGCTCGCTTTCTGACGTTCATCGCAGGAGCCGCCAATGCTGGCGGCTTTCTGGCGGTCCAACAGTACACATCCCACATGTCAGGCATCGTTTCGTCGATGGCTGATCACCTGGCACTCGGCAATGTCGAACTGGCGCTTTCCGGATTGGGGGCCTTGTTGTCGTTTGTCGCAGGCGCCGCCTGCTCAGCGGTGCTGGTCAACTGGGGAAGGCGGCAGAGTCTGCAGGGCGAGTACGCGTTCCCGCTTGTCCTGGAAGCGCTTCTGCTGATCTGCTTCGGTCTGCTCGGCAGCCATCTTGCGCGTCATGAAGCCCTGTTTGTGCCGATGACGGTGATGCTGCTTTGCTTCATCATGGGCCTGCAGAACGCCATCATCACCAAGCTGTCGGAAGCCAGAATCCGGACAACGCATGTCACTGGCCTGGTGACTGACATGGGCATCGAACTCGGCAAGCTGCTTTATTGGAACATCTCGGGGCGTGACTCGGACGAACTGTTCGTGAAGGCAGATCGAAGAAAGCTGAGGCTGCTTGCGTCGCTTGTGGCATTGTTCTTTCTCGGCGGCGTCATCGGCGCTGTGGGTTTCAAGCATGTCGGCTTCGCGGCGACGTTGTTTCTCGCGGCCATTCTCCTCGTGCTGGCCTCCATGCCAGTCCTGGAGGACGTCTCCGTTCGCATGAGGCGGCTTTGGCAGTAGCGCTGCAGAGCTTTGCCGCATGCCAGATTTGGCAGCACATTCGCGAAGGCGCTGTTCCTGGATTTCGGCAGCTATCTGTTTGGCCGATCCTGAAGCACGAACACGATGAGACCGGCCCAACGGCATGAGCAAGCGAACTCAGCCATACCCACTCATAACGTAGAGTGGGGTCGAAGAGATAGCCGACGCGCCCGCGGCGGCTCCAATCGAGTGGCCGGCCGAGATAAGGCCCATTGCCAGCCCCATCACGCGCAATCCGAGACGGCTGGCGACAAGACTGGCCGTGACGGCAATGGCCGCATGGCTTTGGTGCGCAGGGCGTATTACCCGGTTTTCTACAGCCTCAAGACAGATGCGCCACGCATCACTAATTGAATGCGCCGCATTTTAATATATGCTGCAAGACGTAGAGATAATATCTCAAAGCTGATCAAAAAGGGGGATGCGACCGTGATAACTGCTCCACAGTTGCGTGCCGCGAGGGCGCTCCTTGGCATCGACCAGCGCAGGCTTGCCGAATTGTCCGGTCTTTCCGTGCCGACAATTCAACGCATGGAAGCCAGCGAGTCGATTATTCGGGGTAACGTCGATTCTCTCATGAAGCTGATCGGGGCACTTGACCTCGCCGGCGTGGAATTGATCGCTGAAGGCGCCTCCAGCCAAATCGGCGGGCGCGGCGTGCGACTGAAAGCGGACTTTGACCCCGCCAAGATCCTTGGCGGGGTCGATACGGATGCCAAACTCCCCGTGAGGAGCGTGGCGTGATTTCGGGGGCCGCGGTCCTCCTGTGGGGCGTCGCTGCGCTCCTGGGGACTGCGGTGCTTGCGATTGCGGAAAGCCGCAGATCCGACTCGGGAACACGCCGCCTGATCTACGGCTTGACGCTAGGTATATCGTCGGCCGTGCTCATGGTTCTCGCGAGCCGCATCGCCGACAATCCCGTCACCCCGTCGACTGTGGTGTTGCCTCTTGGATTGCCATGGATTGGCGCTCATTTCCGTTTGGATGCGCTCTCGACTTTCTTCCTCATCGTCGTCAACTTCGGCGGCTCCATGGCCAGTCTTTATGGCCTCGGCTACGGCAGGCATGAGTCTGCGCCGCATCGGGTGCTGCCGTTCTTTCCGGCTTTCCTGGCCGGAATGAACCTTGTCGTGGTGGCCGACGACGCCTTCACTTTCCTGCTTTCCTGGGAATTCATGTCGCTCGCCTCCTGGGCGCTCGTCATGGCGCACCATCGCGAGCAGGACAATGCGCGGGCGGGCTACATCTATCTCGTGATGGCAAGCTTCGGCACACTCGCGCTGCTGCTTGCGTTCGGCCTGCTCGCCGGATCCGATGGAACCTACACATTCGACGCGATGCGAGCCGCCGACCCCACCCCGTTCGCCGCTGCTTTCGTCCTGGTTCTCATGCTGCTGGGCGCCGGCTCCAAGGCTGGACTCGTCCCGCTGCAGGTTTGGCTGCCACTCGCTCATCCGGCCGCGCCAAGCCACGTCTCGGCTCTCATGAGCGGCGTGATGACCAAGGTCGCAGTCTATGGCTTCATACGCGTTATTTTCGATCTGCTCGGTGAGCCGGCATGGTGGTCGGGCGTTGCCGTGCTTTTCCTTGGCGGCCTGACGGCGGTTCTCGGCATCCTCTACGCGCTGATGGAAAAGGACCTGAAGCGACTGCTTGCCTATAGCACCATTGAAAACATCGGCGTCATCTTCGTAAGCCTTGGTCTCGCGCGCTTTCAAGGCGAACGCCATGCCATCGGCTGCAGCGCTGGCGCTCACCGCCGCGCTGTTCCACGTCCTCAACCATTCCTTTTTCAAGAGCCTGCTGTTTTTCGGCGCGGGCGCCGTGCTGACGGCAACCGGAGAGCGGGATATGGAGAAGCTGGGCGGTCTCATCCACCGCATGCCCTTTACAAGTTTTGCCTTTCTCGTCGGTTGCGTCGCGATCTCGGCACTTCCACCCTTCAACGGCTTCGTCTCCGAATGGCTGGCCTTTCAGGCCATATTGCAGAGCCCCGATCTGCCACAATGGGGACTGAAGGTCATGGTGCCCGCCGTTGGCGGTCTGCTGGCGCTGTCAGCGGCACTGGCCGCGGCCTGCTTTGTAAAGGCGTTCGGGATTACATTCCTCGGCCGGCCACGCTCGGCCGCGGTGGAACTGGCGCATGAGGTCGACCGCTACTCGCTGGCGGCAATGTTCATTCTCGCTTCCCTTTGTCTCCTGGCCGGCATTCTGCCCGGTCTTGTGATAGACGGCCTCTCATCGGTGACACTGCCACTGATCGGCAGTCGGATGCCTATGCAGATGGCCCAGCCCTGGCTGTCTATCGTGCCGATTGCAGCGAGCCGCAGTTCCTACAACGGCCTGTTGGTGTTCCTGTTCATCGCCTTTTCCGCATCCGCTGCGGCATATGTGATCCATCGCTTTGCATCACATGCACTCCGTCGGGGTCCCGCCTGGGGTTGTGGCTTCCCGGATGTGGTCCCGAGCTCGCAGTACACGGCCGTCAGCTTCGCGCAGCCTATCCGCCGCGTCTTCGGCACGTTCGTATTCCGTGCAAGGGAAACCGTCGAAATGCCGGCACCTGGCGAGACCGGTCCGGCTCGTCTGAATGTCGAAATGCATGATGTGATCTGGGAGACGCTGTACCTGCCTATCGGCCGGGCCCTCGACTTTGCGACCGACCACCTCAACCATCTGCAGTTCCTGACGATCAGGCGCTACCTGACCCTCGTCTTTCTCTTTCTCATTGTCCTGCTCCTGGTGCTCGCACTATGGCCGTGATTCTCGAGTTGGCCGTTCAAGGCGCGCAGATGGCGCTGGTGCTTTTGCTGGCGCCGCTCCTGACCGGATTCGTGCGCAAGGTGAAGGCACGGCTCTTGCGCCGCCAGGGTCCTTCCCTGATCCAACCTTACCGCGATCTCTTGCGGCTGATGCGCAAGGAAGTCGTTCTGGCGGACAACGCATCCTGGCTGTTTCGCGTGACGCCCTATCTGATCTTTGCCACCACCTGGGTCGGCGCGGCGCTCATCCCGACATTCGCCGCCGGCCTCACATTCAGTTGGACCGCCGATCTCATAGCCATTGTCGCACTGCTGGGAAGCGCCCGGTTCTTCCTGGCGCTGGCAGGCATGGACGTCGGCACGAGCTTCGGCGGCATCGGCTCGAGCCGCGAGGTGATGATCGCTTCGCTGGCCGAACCCGCCATGCTGCTCATCGTGTTCAGCCTGGCGCTCGTCGCGGGTGCTACGCAACTCTCAACGGTCGCCGCCTTCATGGGGTCACCGGAGGTTGGCTTGCGGGTGTCGCTCGGGATGTCGCTCATCGCCCTCGTGATGGTGGCGATCGCCGAAAACGCCCGCATACCCGTGGACAACCCATCGACCCATCTGGAACTCACCATGGTTCATGAGGCGATGGTGCTGGAATATTCCGGTCGCCATCTGGCGATGATCGAGTTTGCCGCCTTCCTCAAGCTTCTGCTCTATGTGTCGCTGATTTCCTGCGTCTTCCTACCTTGGGGACTGGCGAGCGCCGGGGCAGGACTGGAATCCCTTGCTCCGGGTGTCGTCGCCTATGTCGGCAAGCTTGCCGTCTGTGGCGTTCTCCTCGCCGTGTTTGAGACTGCCATCGCCAAGATGCGCGTCTTCCGCGTCCCGGATTTCCTCGGGGCAGCGCTGATGCTGGCCCTGCTCGGCACGCTCCTGCTGTTCGTCTCACGGAGCCTCTGATGAACGGCCTCACCTTCGACATCGCTCACCTGCTCGCCGGCGGCCTGGTGCTGGTCAGTTTCATGATGCTGTATCAGGATCGCCTCTTTGCTCTGATCAACGTTTTTGCGCTTCATGCAATCGTGCTGGCCCTGTCCGTAGCTTGGCAGGCATACATTCAGGACGCGCATCATCTCTACGTCACGGCGGCGATCGCCCTCGTCTTCAAGGCGATCGTCATTCCTGTCGGGCTTCATCGCATCATTCAGCGGCTCGGCATCCATCGTGACGTCGAGACCGCCGTCGGCATCGGTACGACGATGCTTGCGGGGATAGGCCTGGTGACCCTGTCCATGGTCCTGATGCTGCGCGTCACTCCCGAGGCTGATCCCCTCGCCCGCGAGGACCTGGCTTTCGCGCTGTCCATCATTTTGCTGGGGCTGCTGGTGATGGTCACCCGCCGCAACGCCGTCAGCCAAGTTGTCGGATTCATGTCGCTCGAGAACGGTCTGGTCCTCGCCGCCACGGGGGCCAAGGGCATGCCTCTGGTCGTCGAGATCAGTGTCGCCTTCTCGATCCTTATCGCCTTCATCGTCATCGGAGTCTTCCTGTTCCGCATCCGCGAGAGGTTCGACTCGGTGGATGTCGGCGCGCTCGACGACTACAGGGGAGAACACCGTTGACCGCGTTTTCCCTCGATGCGGTGGCCGCCATTTTGCTGATACCGGTCTTCGCGGCCGCACTTCTGGCGGCGCTGCCGAAATACCGGATATCGGCGGGCGTCAATGTCGCTGCGAGCTTGCTGACCTTGCTCGCCGCACTGTCGCTTCTTGTCACCGACCGCCCGCAGCCTGGGCAGTATCTGCTCGTCGACGATCTCAACATCGTCTTCATCGTGCTCAACACATTCGTCGGCTTCACCACCAGCGTCTTCAGCGCTTCCTACATTGCCCACGAACTGGAGAGCGGGCGGCTGACAGTCCCGAACTTGCGGTTTTATCACGCAATGTACCAGGTCATGATGTTCGGCATGAACCTGGCGTTCGTGTCGAACAATATTGGCTTGATGTGGGTGGCGGTGGAGCTTGCCACGCTGACCACCGTGCTCATGGTCGGCATCTACCGCACGCACGAAGCGCTGGAGGCAGCCTGGAAATATTTCATTCTGGGCAGCGTCGGCATCGCGCTCGCACTGTTCGGCACCATCCTCGTCTACATGGCTGCACAGCCGGTTGTTGGCGAGGGGACGAATGCGATGGTCTGGACGGTGCTCATCGCTCACGCCGCGCGCTTCGATCCGGCTCTGCTCAATGTCGCCTTCATCTTTCTGCTGCTCGGCTACGGGACGAAGGTCGGCCTTGCGCCCTTACATGCCTGGCTGCCAGACGCGCATGCTGAGGGTCCAACGCCGATTTCCGCAGTGCTGTCGGGCTTGCTGTTAAACGTCGCACTCTATGCCGTGCTGCGCTTCAAGCTGTTGCTCGCGGCAAGCCCGGAAGCGATCGCACCTGGGCCATTGATGATCACGATGGGACTGACGTCGCTTGTCTTCGCGGCCTTCATGCTCTACCGCCGCCGCGACATCAAACGCCTGTTCGCGTACTCCTCGATCGAGCACATGGGCATCATCGTGTTCGCCTTCGGCATAGGAGGCCCGCTCGCCAATTTTGCCGGGCTGCTGCACATGGTCATGCACAGCCTGACCAAGTCGGCGATCTTTTTCACGGTCGGCCACATTGCCCAGGTCAAGGGGACACAGAACATCGCCGAAATCCGGGGACTGACGGAAACACATCCTGCCCTTGGCTGGGCGCTCGTCATCGGCGTCGTTGCCATTGCCGGCCTCCCTCCGCTCGGTATCTTCATGAGCGAATTCCTGGTCGTGAGTTCGACATTTGCAAGACACCCTCTTTTGGCGATGCCGTTGGTTTTCGGGATTCTGCTCGCTTTCGGCGCCCTGCTGCTTCGACTGACCGGCGTCGCTTTCGGCGAACCGCGCGGCAGCACTGCACCCGCCGAGGCGTCCTACATTCCGATGTATTCCCACTTGGCGTTGGTGTTTGCCGCCGGCATCTATCTGCCGCCACCGCTGGTCACATGGTTCCAGCACGTCGCAAGTATCCTGGGGTGAGCAGAGGAGAGAAAGAGCATGCCCGCGCTGATCGACCTCATCCTTGCTGGCCAACGTGTCGAATATCATTTCCCGTGGTCGCGCGCCGTGGTGACTCCGAAAAAATGGGGCTTTGCCGTCGAGCAACTGGCCGAGGGCCACTGGAGCTTGCTCGGCCTATGGGGTGAGCCAGGCGCCGTCCACATGGCACTTCTCGATGAAAGCGCCGGGGACATCGGCGTCGTCAGCCTGGAATGCCCCAGTGGCCGCTACCCATCGGTCGGCCGGCTGCATCCGCCCGCACTGCGGCTCGAACGTGCGGCTGCTGACCTGTTCGGGCTCCTGCCACAAGGCGCGCCTGATACGAGACGGTGGCTTGATCATGGCCACTGGGGTGTCAGCTATCCGTTGAGTACCCGCGTCCGGACGTCTGCTGCGACTGCCTTCCCGTACAGTTTCCTGCCTGCAGAGGGGGAGAGCCTGCATCAGATCCCGGTCGGGCCCGTGCATGCCGGCATCATCGAGCCGGGCCATTTCCGGTTCACGGCGAGCGGTGAAACGGTCGTCCGGCTGGAGCAGCGCCTCGGATACGCGCACAAGGGTATAGAAGGCCTGATGGCGGGGTCCGACATCGACCGTGCAGCCAAATTGGCGGGCAGAACCTCTGGCGACAGTACCGTGGCATACTCCCTCGCTTTTGCCCGCGCGGTCGAGGCGGCGCTGGGTGTCCAGGTTCCCCCACGCGCGGTCTGGCTGCGAGCGCTCATGGCCGAGTTGGAGCGCCTGGCCAATCATCTGGGCGACATCGGCGCTATCTGCAATGATGCCGCCTTCGCGCTCATGCATGCCCACTGTGGGGTGCTGCGTGAGCGCGTATTGCGGGCAAGCGATGCTGCCTTCGGTCATCGTTTGATGCGCGACTGCATCGTGCCCGGAGGCGTGGCAAGCTTCCTGAGCGATGAGGGCACGACAGCGCTCAGGTCCCTGATCGCAGAGATCAGGCAGCGGTTTCCCGCGCTGGTCGAGCTTTACGACAACACGGCGTCGCTGCAGGATCGGACTGTCGCAACTGGCCGGCTGAAGGTGGAACTCGCTCGTCAATATCGCGCCGGAGGCTACGTTGGCCGGGCCTCCGGTCGGGACTTCGATGCCCGACGCAATCTCGCTTATCCACCCTATGGCGAACTCGCCTTCGATGTACCTCTCCTCCAGGAAGGCGATGTGAACGCCCGTGTATGGATTCGTATCCACGAGGTCGAACAGAGCCTGTCCCTGATCGAACAAGTCCTGCGACAACTGCCAGACGGGCCGATCCGCGTCGATTTCGCGCAGACAAACCGATCGCATGAAGGCATGGCGCTCGTCGAAGGTTTCCGCGGCGACATTCTGGCCTGGCTGCGCATTGGCAAGGGCGGCTTGGTCGAGCGCTGTCACCTCCGTGATCCGTCATGGTTTCAATGGCCGCTCCTTGAAGCGGCGATCGAAGGAAACATCGTTGCCGACTTTCCGCTGTGCAACAAATCGTTCAACTGCTCTTATTCGGGCCATGATCTCTGAAGGCACGCTATCATGCGCAAGCTTCTTTTTGAAAGCCTGATACGCCCCCCTCTCACCGAGCATCCGCCGTTGGCAAGCAGCACGGCAGTCGACGAACTCGCACGCGCGCTCGATGGGGCTGCTCACAAACGATTGGGGCGAAGCCTGTCGATCCGGGCGGTCGATGCCGGTTCCTGCAACGGCTGCGAACTTGAGATGCACGCGCTGAACAACGCCTTCTATGACATCGAGCGTTTTGGGATCCGGTTCGTCGCATCACCGCGCCATGCCGATGTACTGCTCGTCACCGGGCCGGTCACAAAAAACATGCGCGAGGCATTGAAGCGGACCTACGACGCAACACCCAACCCAAAATGGGTGGTCGCACTGGGAGATTGCGCAGGCAATGGCGGCTGTTTCTCCGGCAGCTATGCGGTGGTGCGCGGAGTGTCCGAGGCCTTGCCTGTCGATCTGCACATTCCAGGTTGTCCGCCGCCGCCAATCGAAATTCTGAAAGGCCTGCTCGCCTTGCTTGAGGGCGTGAATTCCAAGACTGGTGCTGCCCGAAGGTGACTATGTAGAGGCTTTGCCAAGGTTGGCCTTGTCGCTGCATAGATCCAACCAATGCGTAGCCGTGAGTTTAAGGGCATCAGCCAACCTCTGTCCCAAACTTGGAAGGCGCTCGGCGGCGAGAACGGCTAAAACGCCTGCTTTTTCGCCGGCAGCCCAGCGCTTTCGATCGAAGGGGAACCCGTTCCCTAGTCCGAAATGGTTACTTGCGCTGCAGCTAATGTAGTTACAATCTTGTGCAGTCGGAAGCTGCATGGGCCGGCCAGGCGCGAGTACCGTCTTCGCCGGCGTCTCAAGGCAGTCGACCACACGTTTGCGGTGCTCTAAGGGGGAAATCAATGAGATTGACGATTATTTGTGCGGCAATTGTGATGGCCGTATCCACCGCCGCCGTTGCACACGAGAAAAAGAGGGTGGTCAGTACAGCAGTAACGTCGTGCTGCGCCGACCTGTCGGGCAGCACGATCAAGAAAAACAGGGAAACAAAATTGGACTGCAGTTCAACCGGAACTGTCTCCAGCGCGATTTCGAAAGACAAATCGGAGCCGCGCCTGGGATATGAAACGGTTAATCCTGCAATCATATCGATCTATTAGCTGAGGAAATACCAGGCAGGTCTATCGGCGCTCAGGCTTCGGGAGCAGGGCCTGGACCGACTCGCGGCCATTGCCTGCGGACCATATTCAAGCATCGATCAAGTCGGACGCCGCCGCGAAATCAGCCGTTAATCGCTTGGTGGCGGCGCTCGGCCTCATTGCGCATGCCTGCGCTCAATGTTTGATGCGGTCACGCATTGCGTACCAAAGCATGCCGAGCACATAGAGCGGGCCGCGCAGCGCCGTGCCGCCGGGGAACGGCAGCGGGCTTAGGGTCGAAAACAGATCGAGCCGCGAAGCATCACCGGTGATCGCCTCAGCGAGCAGCTTGCCCGACAGCGTCGACAGGATCACCCCCTTGCCCGAATAGCCATGCGCAAAATAGACGTCGCCATAGCGACCGACATGCGGCAGGCGCGATGTCGTCACCTGGCATTTGCATCGAAATCGCAGCCGAATGCAGCCATATCGGGCGTGGCGCAGTAGCCGAAGGCTGGTGAGGTCGGAATCAGAAAGGCCACCTGCGCTCAACGGCCATTCGCCCGGCGGACCCGCCAGATGACATTACCGACGTCATCGGCGACGAGCAGTGCGCCAGTCTGATCGATAGCGACGCCGACCGGCCGGCCCATCGCCTCGCCATTACGCCCGATGAAGCCAGTGAGCACATCTTCCGGTGGACCGCTCGGTTTGCCACCATGGAACGGCACGAAGATGACCTTGTAGCCGCTGTGCACGCTTCTATTCCACGAGCCGTGCTGGCCGACGAAGGCGCCGTTGCCGTAGGCCGGACCGAGCCGCGCGCCTTTGGAGAAGGTCAGTCCCAGCGAGGCGGTATGAGAGCCCAGGGCGTAATCGGGCTTGATCGCTGCCGCCACGAGATCGGGGCGCTGCGGCTTGGCACGTTCGTCGACGTTCTGTCCGTAGTAGCTGTAGGGCCAGCCGTAGAAAGCGCCGTCACGAACCGAGGTCATGTAATCCGGCACAAGGTCGTCGCCGATCTCGTCACGCTCGTTCACGGCGACCCAAAGCTGGCCAGTCTCAGGATTCCAGGAGAGCCCGTTCGGGTTGCGCAGGCCCGAGGCGAAGACCCGAGTGCGGCGGGTAGACCGATCCACTTCAAGGACAGCGGCGCGGTTCTTCTCCGCGGCTATGCCGTTTTCTCCAACGTTGCTGTTGGAACCAACGGTGACATAGAGCTTGCGTCCATCCGGAGTTGCGATCACGTCCTTGGTCCAATGATGGTTGAGGTCCCCGGCCGGCAAGTCGATGATCTTTTCCGGCGACGTGCTGACTCGGGTCTGGCCATTGGAGTAGGGGAAAGCGACCAGCGCGTCGGTATTCGCGACAAAGAGTTTGCCTTTGGACAGCGTCATGCCGAAGGGCGAATTGAGGCCTTCCGCGAACGTCGTGCGTACATCCGCAATGCCGTCGCCATCGGTGTCGCGCAGGAGCGTGATGCGGTTGGCGCTTTTGGTCGCGGCGCCAGCCCGCTTCATAGCCAGGTCCATGAAGACCTTTCTAAGACTGAAGCCTTCGTCATGCTTGGCAGGGGCATTGGTTTCAGCAACCAGCACGTCGCCGTTCGGAAGCACATGTAGCCAGCGCGGATGATCGAGGCCGGTGGCGAAGGCGTTCACTGTCAGCCCCTTCGCCGGGGTCGGCATACCTTCTTTCTGCCAGCCTTTCGCCTCGGCGATGTTAACAGTCGGGATCAGCGTCGGTCTTGGTTTCGGTAAAGTGGGGTTGGGGCCATAGCCGGTTATTGCACCAGTTTTTTGCGCCGGAATGCCAGCGCAGCTCGCCATGACGGTGCCCAACACCGCTACGAGTACGCTTCCTGGGAAGCCGGCATGCATCGGACGTCCTCCGCATGGATTTGTGTCGCGCTCTTTGTGCAAACGGAAGTCAGTGGCTTATTCTTCCAATTGCCTCGAAACAGCGGCGCTCGTGATCCCAGGGCCAGGAATTCGCGACAGATCTGCGCTCGGTAGAAATATGGCGCGAGAAGATTGTGGCAACCGCGCGAATATCTGTCGCGCAATATGAATCATGGGCCAACATGCGTTCGAATGGAAGGAGACCGTGAACGGCGGGACCCACAATGACCCACCGATTGCACCAGCTGGTGAAACAGCTGTTGTTGCTGCTTAGCAAGACGCTGCAAATCTGCTAAAGTCTGCGGTGGGAGGAGACGGATATCCAATCGCTGCCGATAGCACATCCAAGTGTAGCGAAGGCGACACCCGGCGCATCACTTCCGCTCGCCTATTCCCTCGCGACGCTCTGCTGGCTCCTGTCGGCCGGCGTCTATATCGCCGCCAAGTGGGTTGCCCCCGAGATGCCGCCTTGGGCGCTCTGCTTCTGGCGGCTGACGCTCGCGTGCGCGATCCTGCTGCCTATCGTCCATCGTCATCACGGGGCGATGCTCGTGCTGATCCAATCCCGGGTGATCGAGGTGCTGGTCATCGGCACTATCGGGCTAACCTTGTGTCAGGGCATGATCTACACGGGCCTCAACTACACCAACGCGACAACCGCCGGCATCATCATGGCGCTGTCGCCGATCATGACCATGGTGCTTGCCCGCTTCGTGCTCGGCGAGCCCCTCGGTGTCTGGAAAGCGCTTGGAGCGCTGGTCGCTCTGGCCGGGATGGTGGTGATCGTGGCGCGCGGCGACCTTGCCGCGCTGATGCAGCTGCAGTTCAATCCCGGCGAGTTGTGGATCGTCGGCAGCGCGTTTTGTTGGGGCCTCTATACCGTGCTGCTGCGTCGCGCCAAATTCGCTATCGAGCTTCTGCCGATGGTGGTCCTGCTGCTGGGAGCCGGCGCGCTGGCGGCACTGCCCTTCTATCTCTGGGAACTGTTTTCCGGGGATCGTTCGGCACTGCATGCGAACGGCCTTCTGGCTCTCGCCTATGTTGCCGGCCCCGGCGGCGCTCTGATGTACTATCTCTACAACCGTAGCGTCGAGACGCTTGGTGCGGGGCGCGCCAGCATGCTGCTCTATCTCCAGACCGCCTTCGTCGCCGTTCTCGCTTATCTGGTCCTTGGCGAAAGCTTGCACGACTACGATCTCGCCGGCGCCGCCTTCATCATCGCCGGCCTGCTGCTCGCCACCGCGATCAAGCCGAGGCAGCGCACGGTGCGTGTCGCGTAGGCAAACATCAGTTCCGCTGCTTCGGCGAGCAGCTCGCAAAATCAGAGCGCCACCCGAAGCAAGCCGGGTCACTGAAGCCGGCTGTTGTGGCGCAGCACGAGGCCGACCGCGCCGAGCAATGCATCGTTCTCCGTGTGCTTGCCAACGATTATCCGCGTGCGCAGCGCAGGCGCCACATCGCGGGACTTGATGAGCGTGTGGCGTTCATATGATGCGATCAGTGGCGCCAGGAGAATGTCGCCCGCCAAGGCCATGCGGCCGCCGATGATGATGAGCGGCGGATTGAGAACCGAACCGATCAGGCCAAGGCCACGGCCGGCGAACTCGGCGGTGTCCTCGATCATCCGCAGCGCCCTCACGTCGCCCTGCTCGGCCATCATGATCACGTCGTCCATCGTGACCGACCGCCGCACGATGCGCGAAATCTGCTCGAGCGGTCCGGCAAAGCTGGCATAGAGCTCCAGGCATCCTCGATTGCCGCACCGGCAAAGCTCGCCGCCGGGATCGATGCTAATGTGCCCGAATTCGCCGGCGCCGCCGGCGATGCCGCTCACCAGCCGGCCATGTTGGACAATGGCCCCGCCGACGCCCAGATCGATCTTGAACAGCACGAAATCGTCCTGGCCGACGGCCGCGCCCCACATCAGCTCCGCAATGGCCGAGCAGTTGCTTTCATTGTCGGCGAAGATCGGCTGTTCGAGAACCGGCCCGAACACATCGCGGATGTTGACCCCGGCCCAGGTCGGAACGATACTCGCGCGCAGCACCACTCCTTCGCGGCTGACTGGGCCCGAGACGGAGACCCCAACCCCCAGGAGCCCCGCCATCGGCAGACCGTTCTCTTTGTAGCATTGGGCAATCACTGACTTGGCGAGCTGGGCCGCCTGTTGCGGCTGGTAGTCCAGACCCATGGGGATAGTTTGTTCGGCAATGAAAGAATGCGAAACGTCAGCGACGACGCACCGCATCTCGTCGAGGGCCAGATGGATGCCGACGCAAGTGCCTGCGGCGGGATTGAGCGTCAATGTCATGGCAGGCCTGCCGATACCCCTGGCCGAGTCATGATGGGCCGAGGATTCGATCACCATCCCGGACTTTCTCAAGCCGTTGAGCGCGGTTGAAACCGTCGACCGCGCCAAACCGGTAATGCGGGTAATTTGCGACGCAGAAAGCACGCCGCGCTCGCGCAGGCATCGGACGATCAGGCTCTCCGGCGACGCGGACGGCCTGTCGATCAGCCAATTTCTAAGCGAAGGTTTGTTCATGATGGGCACAAAGCACGTTGACTGATAGCCCAAATATGTCATCTTGGAAAGAACGGAGATTACTGAATCTCGCCGGCCACGACCTCAAATCGCGGGCCACAAGCGGTCGATACGAACCGTGCATCACATATGGGAGTGAAACGATGAAATACCTGAGGACGGCCTTTGCGGCCGCTACCGCCTTCACCTTGATTACCGGAACAGCCCTCGCGGAGCCGAAGACCAACCTCTTGCATCAATGGGCCACCGGATCGGACGCCCAGGCTATCGCCAAGCTCGGCGAGATGTTTACCGCCAAGGGTGGCACCTGGCAGCAGACCTCCATCGCAGGCCATACGGCCAATACCCTGGCCAAACTGCGTGCTGATGTGATCGCCGGCAACGCACCTCCCGCTGTGCAGCTCAAAGGCCCCGAGATCGCCGAATGGAACGAGACGGGCATGACAGCCAATCTCGACGACCTGGCGAAGGCGGAAAATTGGGAGAAGGTCGTCGCTCCCGAATTGCTGCCGGTGATGAAGCCGACCGGGAATTGGGTGGCCGCGCCGATGAACATCCACCGCATCAACTGGCTGTGGGCATCGCCGAAGGTCATGAAGGACGCGGGCGTCACCGAGATGCCGAAGACATGGGCGGAATTCAACGCCGCCTGCGACAAGATCGTGGCCAGCGGCAAGATCTGCATTTCGCACTCGACCGCCGACTGGACCGACTCGACCGTCTTCGAAGTGGTCGTGTACGGTCAGGACCTCGATCTCTACAAGAAAGCTTTCGTCGAGGGCGGCGTCGATGCCATGCGCAGCGACGGCATGGTCAAGGCCTTCGAGCAGTTTCGCACCATGACCTCGAAGTACATGGACCCCGGCATGAACGGGCGTGACTGGGATACCATGTCGCATCTCGTCGGCCGCGGCGAGGCCGCCTTCCACATCATGGGCGACTGGACGATCGGCCTGCTGACGGCCGGCGGCTTCAAGGAGGGCACCGACTATGTCTGCGCTCAGGCGCCGACCGATTGGGGCAAGCCCGGTTTCATCTTGAATTCAGACTCCGTCGTGTTCTTCAAGCAGAAGGACCCGGACTATATCGAGGGACAGAAGCTGCTTGCCAGCATCATCCTGTCGCCCGAATTCCAGACCATTTTCAATCAGACCAAAGGGTCCATTCCGGCCCGCCTCGACGTCGATCTTTCGAACGGCTTCAATCCCTGCCAGCAACTCTCGCAAAAGGATCTGCAAGCCTCGATCGCCGCCGGCACGCTCGTGCGTTCGATGGCGCACAACATGACGGTTCCGCAAAAGGTCCGCGGCGCAATAATGGATAGCATCACGGAGTTTGTAGCAACGCCGGATATGAGTGCGCAGGACGCGGCCAATGCGATGGCGGATGCGGCCGAAGCGCAGAAGTGACGCTGCCGATGATGGCCGGGGGCGAAGCTCCCGGCCAGACCTCGCCGGAGCAGCCCGATGTCCACCCATGATCTGATTGTACCAGCCGCAGCTGCCGCGGCCCGTCCGTGGCGCGAGCGCCTGGGCACGATGGTGCCCATTCTGGTGCTGGCGCCGTCGATAGCGGCGAGTTTCATCTATGTTTTCGTCTTCACGCTCTGGACACTCTACATCTCGCTGTCCAATTCGTCGCTGTTGCCGACCTATGGGTTCGTCGGCCTGGACAATTACGCTTCGCTCTGGGCAAACCGGCGCTGGAACATCGCCTATACCAATCTCTTCCTGTTCAGCGGCTTCTATATCGTTGGCTCGATGGCCGTTGGCCTGCTGCTCGCGATCGCGATCGACCAGCGCGTCCGCGGCGAGGCGGCTTGGCGCACCATCTTTCTCTACCCGTTGGCGGTGTCCTTCATCGTCACCGGTACGGTGTGGAGCTGGCTCTATAATCCTGTCGACGGTATCCAGGCCTTCGTTCGCGGGCTTGGCTGGACCGACTTCAGCTTCGCCCTGACGGCCAACCGCAACACTGCGATCTATGCGGTGATCATAACCGGTATCTGGCAGTCGTCCGGCTTCGCAATGGCACTTTTCCTGGCCGGTCTGCGGTCGGTCGATCCGGATCTCGTCAAAGCCGCGCAAATCGACGGCGCGTCGGTTTTCCGGACCTATCGGAGGGTCATCCTGCCAACCATCGCTCCGATATTCCTGGCGGTGGCGGTCATTCAGATACAATTCGCCATCAAGACCTTCGACCTGGTGGCGGCGTTGACGCGAGGCGGCCCAGGTGTGTCCACCACCTTCCCCGCCATCTATGTCTACGACCTGATGTTCCAGCGCGGCCAAATCGGCGAGGGTGCCGCCGCGGCGATGATGATGCTCGCGGCGGTCGCGGTGGTGCTGGTGTCTTACTCGTTGTGGATCGTCTGGCGCCGGCGGGCGGAGGGCCGCAATGGCTGAAATTGCTCCCGATGCCAGCTTTGATCCGGCCCGCCCCAATCCGACCGGCTTTGATCCGGAAGCTGCCGCCGCCACGCGCCGGCATTTCTGGAGCCGCTTCCTTGTCTATGCCGTGCTGACGCTTTTCGCGATCGTCTATCTCGTGCCGCTACTGGTGGTGATCTTCAACTCATTGCGCGAGCAGTCGGAGATTGCCCGCAACGGCCTCATCTCCGTACCGCGCAGCTTCCGGTTCGATGCGTGGGCGCAGGCCTGGGGATCCTACTGCGTCAGCGGTACCTGCGAGGGCATGAAGCGCAATTTCTTCAACTCGCTGGCGATGACGATCCCCGCCACCATCATCTCGACCATTCTCGGCGCCATGAACGGCTACATCCTCTCCAAGTGGCGTTTCAGGGGTTCCGAAATGATCTTCAATCTGATGCTGCTCGGCGTATTCATGCCCGGCCAAATTTCGCTGATGCCGTGGGCGTTCCTGCTCGGCAAGCTCGGCCTGACCAATTCCACATACGGGCTGGTGTTGATCCACGTCGTCCAGGGCATCTCGTTCACCACCCTGTTCTGCCGCAATTTCTACGTCAGCATACCGGACGACCTGATCAAGGCGGCACGCATCGACGGCGCCGGCTTCTGGCGGATCTTCCGCAAGATCATCCTGCCCCTGTCGCCGCCCATCCTGATCGTCACCGTCATCTGGCAGTTCACCGGCATCTGGAACGAGTATCTGTTCGGCGTCGTCTTCACATCGGGCCAGCAGCAGCCGATTACGGCGGCGTTGGTCGCGCTCACGGCCGGCGGCACGACCGCGCGTGCTTACGATGTGATGAGCGCAGCCGTGCTGATCGGCGCGTTGCCTCCGCTGCTGATCTATCTGTTTGGTGGAAAATACTTCGTGCGCGGCCTCACCCAGGGCGCCATAAAATGAGGCGTCGCCGATGTCCGCGTTGATGATCCGCAACCTTCACAAGAGCTACGGCTCGCTCGAGATTCTTGCCGGCATCGATCTCGAGGCTAAGACCGGAGAATTCGTCGCCCTTGTCGGCCCGTCGGGTTGCGGCAAGTCAACCTTGCTCGCCATGATCGCCGGACTGGAAACCGTCACGTCGGGCGAGATATGGATCGGCGACCGGCTGGTGAACTCGGTGCAACCCAAGGACCGCGATATTGCGATGGTGTTCCAGTCATACGCCCTCTATCCCACCATGACGGTGCGCCAGAACATCACCTTCGGCATGGAGAGCCGCGGCGTGCCAAAAGCGGCGCAGGCGGAAGCTGTCCAGCGGGTTGCCGCACTCCTGCAGATCGAACAGCTGCTTAAACGCAAGCCCGGCCAGCTCTCGGGGGGCCAGCGGCAGCGCGTTGCGATGGGGCGTGCCCTCGTGCGCGACCCGAAGCTGTTTTTGTTCGACGAGCCCTTGTCCAACCTCGACGCCAAGCTGCGCGTCGACATGCGTACCGAAATCAAGAAGCTTCACCATCGCGTCGGCAAGACCACGGTGTATGTCACCCACGATCAGGTCGAGGCGATGACGCTTGCATCCCGCATTGCGGTGATGAACCAGGGCTCGGTACAGCAGTTCGACACGCCGAAGCGGATCTACGACCGGCCGACCAACATGTTCGTTGCCGGTTTCATGGGATCGCCGGCGATGAATTTCATTCCCGCCCGGCTTACGGGCTCGACCAGCATCTCGGTACGCGCCGCTGACGGCAGCGACGCCAGCCTCGCCCTTGCCGCGCCGATGCCCGCCGGTGCGCCACAGGACGTCGTGCTCGGTATCCGGCCGGAACACATCTACCGTTTCACGACCGATCTGAAGTCGCGCAAACCTGCTGTGGCGTCCATGCAGGCGCCGGTCGAATTGGTCGAGCCTACCGGGGCCGAGACGCTTGCCGTGCTCAGGCTGGGTGACCTGGAGATCACCGGCCGTTTCGAGCCGGATGACGCTCCCGTCATGGGCGAGACGATAACGCTAGGCATCGACATGTCGCGTGCCTGTCTGTTCGATCCAACAACCAAGGCGCTTCTGTAGTTTGATGTCCGTACAATTCGCGACTTATCCGAGCTTGACCGATCGGGTCGTGCTGATCTCCGGCGGCGCCTCCGGCATTGGCGCCGATATGGTCCGCGCCTTCGTGGCGAACGGCGCCCGGATAGCCTTTCTCGATGTGCAGGACGAACCAGCGGAGGCGTTGGTGCGCGAGCTCGCTGGTGCCGCCGGGCAGGCTCCGTTATATCTCCATTGCGATGTGACCGACGTCGATGCGCTAAAGGCGTCGGTAGCAGGCGTGCGCGCGCGGCTTGGTCCGGTCGCCGTCCTGGTGAATAACGCAGCCAATGATCAGCGCCATCCCATCGACGCGGTAACGGCCGACTATTGGGACCGCAGCTTCGACGTCAATCTGAGGCATCACTTCTTCGCCGCGCAGGCAGTGCATCCGCATATGAAGGAACTCGGCTTCGGCTCGATCATAAACTTCTCCTCCATTGCCTGGCGGTTCGGAGCGGACCAGATGGTGGCCTATGCCACCGCCAAGGGGGCCGTGGTGGCGCTGACGCGTGCGTTGGCGCGGTCGTTCGGACCGGATAACATCCGCGTCAATGCGATCGAACCCGGCGCCGTCATGACCGAGCGGCAGCGCGAGCTGTGGTTCAAGACGCAGGAGGCAGTCGACCAGACGGTGCAGCGGCAATTGATTCGCCGCGTCCTGCTGGGCGAGGAGATTGCACGCACCGTGCTCTTCCTGGCGGCCGACGACAGCCGCATGATCACCAAACAGTCCATAACCGTCGATGCCGGTCTGCGCTAGTGACGCCTCTCCGCTCTCCATTGGAACCGCCAAGCTGATGTTTCGTCTCGGCCTCAACCCTTACGGACTGACCTACTATCTCGGCCTGCAGGGCCGCGGCACGCCGCGGCACAATCCGGACGGCGTGGGGCTGGAAGGCTTCATCACGCTGGCGCAGGAACTGGGCGCACGCACGCTCGAGATCTACGAACCCTGGTTGACCGACTTGACTGACGCCGAAATCGTCGCCCTGCGCAGGCGTCTTGCCGCGCTGGACATCGTCCCGGTGGTGAGCGGCGGACTTCTAGTGGCAGGTCCGCTGGACAACGCCTTTCGGGCTGCGCGCCTGCTCGAGGCGACGACGATCCGTATCGCACTGACGCCTGTCCTGTGCGGCGACCGCAATGCGTGGGGTCCGAAATGGAGCGAGTTCAACGCAACGATTCGCGCTGCCTTGACGGAATGGGGGCCGCGTGCGGCGGCCGAGGGACGCGTGCTCGGCATCGAGAACCATCAGGACTTCGGCAGCGACGAACTGGTTGCGTTCTGCGAACTCGGCGGGCCGGGTGTCGGCATCACCTACGACACCGGCAACACCTTTCCTGTCGGCGAGGCGCCGCTTGCCTTCACGCGCCGGATCGCGCCCCATGTCCGCCACGTTCACCTCAAGGACTATCGCGTCCAGTTCACGGATGAGGGCTACCGCCTGGTCCGCTGCGCGATCGGCGACGGCGCCGTGCCTTTCGCCGAACTGGCAGCCATCCTTGGCGAGCACCACGACACGCTGACGGCGGTGCTTGAGCCCGGCGCGCTGGAGGCCCGTCACGTTCGCTGTCTCACCGACGACTGGTGGAACGGATATGCGCCGAAGACCGCCCGCGAATTCGCGGCCTGCCTGAGTGCTGCGCGCCTGAACCGCCTTGCGGACGACGCCGACTACCGCACGCCATGGGAGCGCGATGATGACGGTGCGCTCGTTTCGTACGAGCTCGACATGATCCGGCGCAGCGCCGCCAACATGATGAAATTCGATTTCATTGCAATGGAGAAATCAGCATGACTGCCCGAGAACTCAGCGGCCTGACCGCCTTCGTCACCGGCTCGGGACGCGGCCTCGGCCGCGTGATGGCCGACCGCTTGGCCGAACTTGGCGCAAACGTCGCGGTCCACGACCTCGATTGGGCCCGGCCATCTCAATATGGCGAATTCGCGGACCTCGGCGACTCTGCCAGGGGCTTGGAGAAGCATGGGACGCGCATCACCGCGGTCACCGGCAACATCGGCGACAAGCAAGCTGTCGCGGAAATGAAGAGGAAGATCGAGGCGGAGCTCGGCGACGTGCACGTCTTGGTAAACTGCGCCGGCGGCGACATCGGCGCCAAGGGCGTAAAGCCCAATCCCAACAACGCACTGGACATCGACTACGAAGACATCAAGGTTCTAACCGAGAACAACCTCATCGGCACGATGCTGGTCTGCCAGGCGTTCGTTCCGCCGATGGTCAAGCGTGGCTCAGGCTCGGTGATCAACATCGCCTCGGCGGCAGCGCATATCGGATGCTCGCCCGAGGTGGTCTACTCGACGCTCAAGGCGGCTGTCGTCCATTATACGCGCTGCCTCGCCAAGGAACTGATCGACGATGGCGTACGCGTCAATGCGGTGAGCCCCGGCGCCACCAAGACGGCACGGTTCCAGGCGAGCCGCGTGGTCGATCCGCAGCGCATGGATTCGAGCAAGAAATCGCTGAACCGGTATGCGGAGCCTGAAGAGATCGCCGAAGCGGTGGCCTTCCTCGCCGGTCCGCGCGCGCGCTTCATCAACGGGCAGGTAATCCGAGTCGATGGCGGTTTCACGATCTTTCCAGGTTAGGCCGCGATCGTCCATACCGGGTACCGGAAGCAACTTCGCCATCGCGCGCTGTAAATAGCTCCGCCCGAGTTCGGCCAGAACTATGCACTGCATTACAGTCGGAGCTTGACAAAAACTGCGGTATAGCGGGTATATTAATCGAATAATATGACACCATCCATTGTGAGGAAGGCGGGTGGCAAACCTGGGAGGAGACCAAGATGAGCCGCTACAAGTCAGTCGGATTCCTGCACGGCATGGTTTTGGGCGTGGCCCTGACGACCGCGACTGCGGCCCATGCCGAGACCTTGACGCTCTATTGGAACGCCGGCCACGCCTATCAAGCTTATGCCGATGCAATAGCAAAGTTCGAGGCCGATCATCCCGGATGGTCGGTGCAGTGGGAGAAATTCCAGTGGCCGGATATGCGCACCAAGCTGGTGGCGGATTTTGCGGCGAAGAGTCCGCCCGATCTCGTCGCCGAACCCGGCGGCTGGGTGCAGGAATTCGGCCAGCGGAATCTGCTGCGGCCGCTGAACGACTTCATCGAACAAGACGGCAAGGCGATCGGCTATCCCGACGACTGGCAAGCCTATTCCGTCGAGCGCAACAAACTCGGCGACCAGTACTATGGCGTCCAGATCCACCTCACCTGCGCCACCCTCGTGTACAACGTCGATATGCTTAAGCAGGCGGGCTTCGACGCGCCGCCTGCGACCTGGGAGGAGTTCCTGAAGGTTGCCAAGGCGACGACGACCGGCGCCCGCTTCGGCTTCGCTCCCAACCCCAGCATCGGATATTATTCGTCGTGGCTGCTGCAGAACGGCGTAAGCTATTACGATCCCAAGACAAACAAGGTCAATCTCGACAGTCCTGAGGCGATCGAAGCGATCCAGTTCCTCGCCGACCTGATCCACAAGGAAAAAGCAGCGACCAAGCCGGCGGCGGGTGCTGACTATGAGGGTCCGCAAAAGCTGTTCACGGCCAACCGGGTCGCAATGATCATAACCGGTCCGTGGGACGTGAAGCCGATCCGCTCGGGCAACCCGAAGCTCAACTGGGCGGTTGCGCCATCACTCAAGCACAAGGTGCAGGCGACGTTCGCGGGCGGCGTCAGCGTGATGATCCCTAAGGACGCCAAGCACCCGAAGGAGGCCTGGGAGTTGTTGAAGCGGCTCGTCGCGCTCGACACGGAACTGGCGGCTACCAAGGAAGCGGGCATGACGATGCCGCGCAAATCCTGGGCCGAAAACGCCGAGGTTCAGGCCGATCCGGTCATCGGCAGCTTCAGCAAATGCCTGCCTTACGCGCAAGACGTCACCGCCGAGCTGCGCCTCACCGGCAAGCACGCGCGAATCGAGAAGCTTCTGCAAAGTGCGCTCGAGGATATCATCTACAATCAGAAGCCAGCAGCCGAGATTATGCCGAAATTCGCGGCCGAGGCCAACGTCATCCTGGCCAACAACTAGGCCGATGTTTATCAGCGGCAGCACCGATACGGCCGATACGGACATTCGCGTCGGCGCGATGCCGACCCGGCGAGCTGCCCGCTTCAGCCGGCGCACCAGACAAACGCTTCTCGCTTACCTGCTGCTGTCGCCAGCAATCCTCTATTTCTCGGTCTATTTCTTCTATCCGATAGGACTGGAGTTTTGGGCGAGCCTGTACAGCGGCCAGCCGCTGATCGGCGAGAGCCGATTCGCCGGACTGGACAACTACGTTGCTGCCCTCGGCGACGCGCGCGTTCGGCAGTCGCTCTTCGTGACGCTGGCCTTCGCGATAGGCGTCACCGCGGCCAGCATCGCCATTGGCCTCGGACTGGCGGTCGTGCTCAACCGGCCGATCCCGGGGCGCACTCTGATCCGCGCAATCATCTTCTTTCCCTACATCACCTCCTTCGTGATCGTCGCGTTGATGTGGCAGGCAATTCTCGATCCCTACACTGGCATCTTGAACAGCTTCCTTGCCGAGCTTGGGCTGCCGACCCAGAATTGGCTCGGCGACACCTCGACCGCGCTGCCGACCCTCATCGCCATCACGGTGTGGAAGGATGTCGGCTATGCCATGCTGATCTACCTCTCCGCGTTGCAGTCGATCCCGTCCGACTTCTACGATGCCGCATCCATCGACGGCGCCACGCCGACGCAGCAATTCCGCTATCTGACCTGGCCGTTGTTGACGCCGACCACGCTGTTCATCGCGGTCGTCAGCACGATCAGCCAGCTACAGGAGCTGGCGCCGGCCTACCTGATAACCAAGGGCGGACCGGCCGACGCGACGCGGTTCTTCAGCCTGCACGTGTTCGAGGCAGCCTTCTTCGAGCTCAACATCGGCTACGCCTCGGCGCTGTCTTTCCTGATGTTCCTGCTGATCCTGGCCATCACCTTCGTTCAGTTCCGCCTGCTCAACCGCGAAACCACCTATTGAGATTGGCATGACATTCGCAAAAACGCTCCCGTCCTACCTACTGCTGCTCTTCTGCGTGGCGCTGTCGATCTTTCCGTTCCTTTACATGCTTTCGCTGTCGCTGCAGAGCGATGCCGACGTCTTCAGCGGCATTCCGATTCTGATCCCCGAGACGTGGCAATTCACGAATTACATCGACATCTGGCAAAAGGCGCCGTTCGCGCGTTTCACGCTCAACAGCTTCATCATCGCCGGCGGGATTACCTTCCTCCATCTGATCTTCGATCCGTTGATCGGCTACGTCTTCGCGAAAATGGAATTCGCCGGTAAGCGCGTCATGTTTGTCGCGGTGCTGTCGACGCTGATGATCCCATTCTTCATCCGCATGATCCCGCTCTATGTGCTCACCGCGCGGATGGGATGGCTCAACACCTATCAGGGCCTTATCCTTCCATTCGCCATGAGCGCCTACGGAATCTTCCTGATGCGGCAGTTCATCCGTCCGATTCCCGACGAGTTGCTTGACGCTGCACGGATGGACGGCTGCTCGGAACTCGGCCTTTACTGGCGCATCGTGCTGCCGCAGGTCCGTCCGGCACTGGCGACGCTGGCCCTCCTCACCTTCGTGTTCCAGTGGAACGAATTCCTCTGGCCGCTGGTCGCCGTCAACACCACCGAAATGCGGCCGATCACGACGGGACTGACGCTTTTCAACCAGGAATTCTTCACCCAGTGGAACCTGACGGCGACGGGCGGGATCATTCTCTTCATCCCGAGCCTGCTGCTGTTCCTCTTCACGCAGCGCTACTTCGTCCGCAGCGTGATGCTGGCAGGCATGAAATGACCATTCGGAGTTATTGCATCCCATGACGTCTCGCCGACCGAACGTGATCGTCTTCTTCACCGACCAGCAGCGTTGGGACACCGTTGGCGTCCATGGCAATCCGCTCGAGCTTACGCCAAATTTCGATCGCCTCGCCGGGACCGGCACGTTCGTGGCGAATTCGTTTACCTGCCAGCCCGTTTGCGGCCCCGCCCGCTCCGTCTTCCAGACGGGGCGGTACCCGACCATCACCGGCTGCTACCGCAACGACATCCCACTGCCGAAGAGCGAGCGCACGCTCGCGCACCATTTCGCCGCAGCAGGTTATGACACCGCCTATATCGGCAAATGGCACCTGGGGTCCGCCGAGCCGGTCACCCAGGAAGAACGCGGCGGCTATCGCTACTGGCTGGCCTCCAACATCCTGGAGTTCACTTCCGGCCCCTTCGACACCGTCGTCCACGACAATGACGGCAAGGCGGTGAAGCTGCCGGGATACCGCGTCGATGCCCTCACCGACGCTGCAATCCGCTATGTCGCATCGAGGGAAGACGAGCCGTTCTTCCTATTCCTGTCCTTCCTCGAGCCGCATCACCAGAACCAGACGGACAACTACCCTGCCCCGCTCGGATACGAGGACAGGATCCGCAAGAAGCTCGCCATTCCCGGCGATCTCGCCGCACTTGGCGGCACGACAGCGGAACATTTCCCCGGCTATCTGGGCATGGTCGCACGCCTCGACGAGGCGTTTGGACGGCTGGTCGAGGCGCTCTACAGCCTTGGCCGGCTTGACGACACGATCATCCTCTTCACCTCCGACCATGGCTGTCACTTCAAGACCCGCAACAACGAATACAAGCGTTCCTGTCATGAGGCGTCGATCCGCGTGCCGACGCTATTCCACGGCCCCGGCTTCCAGCGCATCGGCACATATGAAGGCCTGGTCAGCCTCGTCGATCTCGCGCCGACCCTGCTCGCCGCGGCCGGCCTGAAAGTGCCCAATTCGATGCAGGGCGTCTCGCTGCTCGACGCACTGCAGGGCGAACGGCCGTCGCGCGACGAGATATTCATTCAAATCAGCGAGCACCATGTCGGCCGCGCGTTGCGCACCAGACGGTGGAAATATGAGGTCGAGGCGCCGGGAAAAGACGGCTGGCGGGATTCCGGCAGCGATTTCTATGTCGAGGCGAGGCTCTACGACCTCGATGGCGATCCGAACGAGCTAACCAATCTCATAGCTTCGCCCGATCACGCAGAGACGCGTGCATGGCTGCGAGGCCGCATCGTGGCCCTGATGGAGGAGGCCGGCGAGGCAAGGCCCGAGATCCTTGCCGCCGGGTATGGAAGCTGGAATGAAATCCGGCTGAGCGACAGCTGATCATGTCACGTCGCGCAGCGGATCCAACAATGCACGAGAGAAGTTCCGATCGCAGAAAGGCGCCGACCATGGCCGATGTCGCCCGGCGCGCCAATGTATCGACCGCTGCCGTGTCGTACCTGCTCAGCGGCGACAGCACGCGCCTGAAGTTCGTCGGCAAGGAGGCGCGGCAGCGCATCCTCGAGGCCGTCGCTGAGCTCAACTACGTGCAAAACCGCACCGCGCGGCAGCTGCGCCGCCAGCAGGCCGAGCGAATCTGCCTTGTACTGCCTCGTCTCGGCGTGCCGTTCAGCGACCGGATCGCGCAGGATATCCAATCTGCAGCGGCGCTGAGGGGATTTTCGACAATTATCACCGCGGGAGACGCCTTCGAGCGAACCGACCGGATCGTGAGGGAAATCGAGAGCGGGCTGGCAGACGGCATTATCGCCGACTGGCAGCATCTCTCCGAGCCCGAGGTGATGCTCTTGGCCGCGCGCCTGGCGGCCGCGGGCCGGCCAGCGGTGATCTTCCATCCGACCATCGAGCCGGCAGGCTTCTCGGTTGTGCGCCAGCATACCGGCAGGGCCGTCTTCGAGGCTCTCGACTACCTCTACGGAGCCGGCCATCGCTGCATCGCCTATATGGTGCATGAGCAAGCGGTGGACGCGAGCCGTCTCGCCGCCTATCGCAGCTTCCTGCAAGCACGCGCCCTTCCGCTGCGAGACGACCTGGTGATCGGCGGTGCAGAGGCGCGCAAGGCTGCGTTTGCCAATGCTACGGCGCTGGCCGCCCGCAAGGATCGGCCGACCGCGCTTTTCGTCGAATCCGATTTTGCCGCCGTGACCGCCCTGCACGCATTCGAGGAGGCCGGCCTCTCCGTGCCCGGCGACATTGCAGTCATCGGCTGCGGCAATATCGACGAGGGCGAATTCAGTCATCCGGCATTGACGACAATCGGCCCCGAAACTGCCCACTACGACCATCTTGCCGATCATCTGATCTCATTGATCTCAGCAACACCGGGCGCAATACCTACCCTTTTCAGCGTTTCGTGGCAGTTGGTCCGTCGCGCGTCCGCATGAGCAGGATCGCCGCTATTTGACGCCCACGCTTTCAGGCCAGAGGACCTGGATTTCCTTTGGCAGCGCATCCCGCACCTTTGCCGACTGGCCAAGGTCGATATGCCGTGCAAGCACACGCAGCACTGAGCGTGCCGCATCCTCGGGATCGACAGGACGAGTCGATTTCAATTCATCGGCGATGTGTTGCAGGAACTTCTCGAGCGAGCGTGTCTTGTCGGGCATGTCGGCGGGCCGATAGCGATCATAGTAGGCGCCGCGCACTAGCAGCGGCAGTTCCGCTCCCAAGTTGGCCCCAGTCCGATCTGCAGCCTGTCGCGAAGGGTTCGCAGAACGGCGCCCAATGTATGCCAGGCGACGTGTCGATCCGGACCAAGATCCGCCATGATCTCGTCAAGCCAGATGTTTGTTATTTGCAGCGTTTTGTCAAAAACGTCCAAGCCGGTTGCGCTCATCGTCGCCTCCTCGAAAGGTTCTGCGGGCGAAACGGCGACCGGAGATTATTGTTTCGTGGTCCTGTGAAAATCGTCCTGGCAAAGCGGCGGAAACCGGTTCGGTCGAAGAGCCTGTCGGCGTCAGGTCTGCTCTACACTCTGCATCTGCTGGATTTCGGCGATCTGTCGGAAGCGGCCGTTTTCCACCCCGTTGAGTGCAGTCACAGCGGCCAGATTGTCGCCCTTTTCATCCCACCGCACCGGCTCGCGATAGGCGATTCCCTTGAAACGGATATCGCGCACCGCCGCCAGAACGTCGCGCCGGCTCGGATATCCCTTGGATACAGTGCTGGCGTCTTTGATCGCGGCAAGGAGAAGGCAGGCCGAATCGTAGGCATTCACGGCATAATTGCGCTTCGGCTTCGCCTCGCCAGCTTCGGCGAGCGTCGCTTCCAAGCAATCCCTTCGCGCGTCAACGACGCCCGTTCAACCTTCCCACAGTTGTATTCGGCGCCCTGCGTTCCGATCATTAAAGTCGTCCTTGCTGATCCGAAAGGTGGTTGTCCTCCGCCTAACTGAGCTTGTGCTCATCGGTTCCGAACGCCGTCTCAGCAATGAGACCAGTCCTCACGTTGCCCGAGCCCGGGTATCTCTTGACTGACTGAGCGGCCCGCGCCGACAATGGCATTGGGAAGATGGCGGGATGGCGCCACGGTGTTCGGCACCACTTGGCGATCAAGCTGCGAAAGGGCTGTCATGGATTGGAAGCTGGAACTAGTCCCGGTCCCCGTATCGGACGTCGATAGAGCAATTGCCTTTTATGTTGGGAAGGTCGGCTTTCATCTCGATCACGACCACACCGTAAGCGACGAGATACGTTTCGTGCAATTGACGCCGCCCGGTTCGGCCTGTTCGATTGCCATGGGCAAGGGCCTCGTCGACAGCCCCGCGGGATCCATAAGGGGCCTGCAACTGGTCGTGCCCGATGTCGATGAGGCACACCGGTACCTGGCCGCTCAAGGTATCGAGGTCAGCGATATCAAGGATTTTCCCTGGGGCAGATTTGTCTTCTTTGAGGATCCCGACGGCAACACCTGGTCTGTCCAGCAACTTCCACCTCGCAGCTGAGGTGGCGCGCTGCGGCAGTGTCGTGCCCCGACGCAGATAGCGCGGGATGCACGGTTCAATTCGAACGCATCCCGGCCTAACGCCTCTTCTCGTCGAAGGCGGCATTCCAATTGTGATAAGGCGCGCGATAGGTGGGGATGCGGTCCTCGACATCGGCAAGCGCTTCGAACGGCTTGTGCGGTTCGGCCTGATACCAGAAGGCGACCGACGAAATGTCGTCCGAGCGGCGATTGGCGTGACCGTGCTCGATGGTCACCCGGATCCGTTTGTGGAAGATGACCGGGTCCTCTATGTGCCAGCGATAGAGCGTAACCGGCTCGGTCCAGTTCGGCCCGCCGGCGGCGATGATGCCGTGATAGGGCGCGCTGTAGTCCTGTGTCGGGCACCATGCCGTATTGAAATAATCTTCCGTGCCGGTGCCGTGCAGCGTCGGCGGCCAGGCATCGTTGGCGCCGGGGCCGGTCTCGCCGCGATCGTCGATCAGTTCGGCCTTCGGTCCGATGCGCGGATCGGGCTTGCGCACTGTATCCGGCACGGAAATGCCCGGCTCGCCATCGACGAAGATCATGTCGTCGCCCTCGCCATACCAGTCCCATAGTGCGGAACGCCGCCGCGAATAGACGGAATAGAGCACGCCGACATAGTGGCCATGACCTTCCGCCTCCAGGATGGTGTAGTTGCGGTTCCCGTCGGTGTTTTCCCCGCCAAACAGGACCTGCTCGTTGGCCAGCCCCGTCTCGTCTATGCCATCAGGTCGCTGCTGCCTGTATTGGGCGTGGAAGCGGCCCAGGCCTTCCTCGAGTTCCTCATGCAGTTCGAGATCGACATAGTAATAGAAAAGCAGGTCGTCCTCAGCCTCATTGGTGACGGTGAAGCGCATGTGGCTGGCAAACGGCATCGGAAAGTAGCAGTTGAAGGCCTTGCCATCCTCGGGACTTGCCTGCACCGGCAGGCTGGCAAAATTGCGCGTGCGGGCGTGGCCCATGCCGAAGAAATCGCCGATCGGCGTTTCGATGCTCGGATGTGCCTCACCATCCCAATAGGCGCGCAATACGATCTTGCGCAGGAACGCCTCGCTCTCGCAGGCGAGCGTCGCCCAGATATGCGTGACGATGCCGGCACCGTCATGCTCGGCAATCACCACCGTCTGGCCGGGTTCAATGTGCAGCCGGTCGTCATTGCCGCCGGTGTGGTCGTAGCTTGAGAACCGGCGGGTTTTGGCGTCGCGCAATTTGGCGAGCCCGCGAAGCGGCGACAAGCCGGCATTATCCATGTGTTTCTCCTCTTGCTTCAGCGGTTATTTCAGGCCGCTTGTCTTGATCGATTCCATGATCTGGCGTTGGAAGATCACGAAAAGAACCAGCATCGGCACGGCTACGATGGTCGAAGCGGCCATGACGTAGTTCCAGGCGGCGGCGTACTGGCTCTTGAAGTTCGCAATGGCTACCTGCACCACCCAGAGATCGAGGTCCGATGTGATCGTCAACGGCCACAGGAAAGCATTCCAGTTGGCGAGGAAGAACAGGATCGCCAGTGCCGACAGGATCGGCCGGCTGAGCGGCAGGATGATGCTCCAATAGATGCGCCAGTAGCCGGCACCATCCATGATCGCCGCTTCTTCCAGTTCCCTGGGCAGCGACAGGTAGTATTGCCTGAGCAGAAAGATGCCGAACGCGTTGAAGATCGCCGGAATGATCAGCCCGGCATAGCTGTCCAGTATGTGCAGCATCCGCGTCAGGATGAACAGCGGCACGATGATGACCGGCAGCGACACCAGGAAGGTCGAGAACATGGCAAGGAACAGCGTGTCGCGGCCCGGAAAACGGAGCCGTGCGAGCGAATAGCCGGCCATCGAATGGAAGAACAGCGCGGCGACCGTCACCGTCGCCGACACGAAGAACGAATTGAAGAGATAGCGCAGGAACGGCACCTCGGTCAGCACATAGAGGAAATTGCCGAGCGTCGGGCGTTCCGGAATGAGGCTCGGCGTGAAGACGTCGCTCGCCGGCTTGAGCGAGATGATCAGCATCCAGACAAGCGGGAATACCGTCATCAGGCCAAGTGCGGCGGTTGCCAGCATCCAGGCAAGTCTCGCCGCTCGTATCTGCGAACGGCCGGAAGGAGTTCGGCCGTCAGTCATGCTCGAAGCGTCCGCCGCGCGTCAGCACGAAGAAGAAGACCGTGACCAGCATCAGCGCCAGCACCAGCAGCGATGCCATTGCCGATGCATAGCCGAACGCGCCGAACTGGAATGCCTGCTTGTAGATATAGATGATCAGCACCGAGGTCGAATTGACCGGACCGCCTTTGGTCATCACATAGATCAGGTCGAAGACCTGGCCGCCGGCGACAGCCGCGACGAGCGAGACCAGGAGGACGAAGAAGCTGGTCGGCTTGAGCAAGGGCAAAGTAATGTACCAGAAGCTCGTCACCGGCCCGGCACCGTCGATCTTTGCAGCTTCGTAGTACTCTGCCGGGATGTCCTGGAGCCCGCCGAGGAAGATCAGCATGTAGAAACCCATCAGGAACCAGACGCTGACCAGCACCAGCGTGAACAGCGCCAGATTTGGATCGCCGAGCAGCGAAATTCCGCCGAGGCCGACGAGCGGCGCCAGCCGGCTGACGATGCCGACCTTTTCGACCAGCATGAGCTGCCACACGAGCGCCACCACGACCAGGCTGACCATCTGCGGCGCAAAGAACATCGAGCGCATGACCGCGTTGAAGCGGTTGGTCTTCTGCACCAGAAGCGCCAGTCCCAGTCCGGCGACGTAGAGCGCCGGCACCAGCATGACGGCATAGGCTACCGTCACCTTCACCGACGACCAGAACAGCGGGTCGCCCCACATGCGCCTGTAATTGACGAACCCGACGAACCTGTAGCCGCCGAAGCCGTTGACCTCGAAAAACCCGACGGCGAGCGACAGCAGCATCGGCACGCCGACGAACACCAGCAAGCCGAGCGCATCGGGCAGGACGAACAGCCATGCGGCGTAGCGCTCCCTTTGCTTGGCGGTGAGGCCGCGGGCGGAATTCGCGCCCGCGGCTGGCGGTTTCATCTGATCCATGCTGGAAAGGGCCTAAAGGATCGGCGCGCCGGAATAGGAAGCGAGGAACGCATCGAGTTGCTGACTGGCCGTCGTCGCCGCCTGCTGGGCATCAACCCCGCCAAGCTGTGCCGACTGGATGGCGTCGGAGATGATCTTGTAGGCCTCCGGCGGAACCCGCGGCTCGGCGCGCGTCCCCGGATGGATCTCCTTGGCGAAGGTGCCGAACTTGCCGGTGCTGAAGACATCGGCGCCGGCCTTCAGCGCGCTGTTGCGCGGCGGCATGTCGCTCTTGGCGACAGTGCACCAGTTGACGACGCGGTCGATCGATGCCGGATCCATTGAGGCCAGCGCCCAGGCGCAGAACTGGGCGGAAGCATCCGGGTTCTTGCCTCCGGCATTGGCGACAAAGGCCCAGCCACCGCCGACGGTGACGTATTTGCCATTGGCCGGTGTCGGCAATTTGAAGATGCCGTAGGGCACGTCCTTGGCGTTGTTGTCCATCGCCGAAATGCCCCAGATGCCGCAGTTCTGCATGGCGCACAGCCCTGCCCCGAGATTGGCGACTATGTCGAAGCCGCCGCCGACCACCTGACGCGGCGCCACGCCGGTATTGATGGCATCCTGCCAGAGTTTCAGCGCCTGGACGGTGGCCGGCGAATCGAAGGCGCTCTTGCCGTCCTTGCCCTGGAATTCGCCGCCGCCCTGCCACAGGAACGGATACCAGGTGAAGTTCTGGTAATAGCCGGGAGTCGTTTCGAACAGCACGCCGTAGCGACTGGGCGTCGTCAGCTTTTTGGCGACCGCCAACAGCTCGTCCCAGGTCTTCGGCACGTCGTTCTCGTTGAGCTTTGCATCCTCGAACGCTTTGACCGAATAGTAGAAGGCCATCGGCTCGACTTCCATCGGCACACCGTAGATCTTGCCGTCCACCATGCGGTTGGCGATGACGCTTTCCGGGAAATCGGCTTTGGCGGCATCCTCGATATGCGGCGTCAGGTCGGCAAGTACGCCGCCATTGTAATAACGCAGGAAATCGCCGGGGCTGATGAGGAAGATGTCAGGGCCCTCGCCCGACGCGAAGGCCGTTGCCAGCTTGGAACCGGAGATGTATTCGCTGTTGACGACATATTCGAGCTCGACCTTCTGGTCGTGGCCGTCGTTCCAGTCGGCCACCAGCTTCTCGAACCACTGGACCTGCGGCTTCACGTCTCCCCCAGGCGCATAGAACTGCCAGAATTTCAGCGGCGCTTCCTGAGCGCGCACGGCCATCCTGTTGATGAACGGGAAGCCTGTGAGGCCGGCGGCAGCGAAAGTGGCGCCGCCCTGGATCAGCCGACGGCGGTTCAGGCTGGCCAATGGCCGGTCGCGGGTCGTTTTGTCAGTCATCAATTCCTCCCTTGGATGTTGTTCGGTCGAACGTTGGCGAAGGGACCTCCGTTCCCTTTGCCGGCACCTGGCGTCACGCGCTGTCGAATGGGCTCAACACGCATGGGATCACTTCGGTGCGCGGCGCGCCCTCGACTTTGCCACCCAGCCGTTCGAGCAGCATTTGCGTGGCGCGCTTGGCAAGCATTGTCGGACTGTTGCCGACACGGGTCAGCTTCGGCCTGACATATTCCAGTTGAGGCAGGTCATCGAAGACTGCGATGGCGATATCCTGAGGGATATTGATCCCATGGTCGTAGAATTCGGTCAGCGCACCGGAGGCCATCAGATAATTGGCGAAGAACATCGCCGACGGCAGGTTTCCGCCGTGCTTCTCCCTGAGCCAGGTGACCGCTTCCCGCCCTGACGGGGCAAGATAGCTTCCCTCGAACCGCAGATCGGCGGAGATTGGCACGCCATTGTCGGCGAGCCCTTTTTCGAAGCCGGCGGCACGCGCCATCGCCTCCTTGAAAAAGGCTGGCCCGGTGACATGGGCGACGCGGCGATGGCCCCTCTTCGCCAGATACTCGCCCATCAGATAGCCGCCGCCGAAATCGTCCAGCTGGACGCTGTCGACAGCATGGTTCGGCAGATGGCCGATGAAGACGGCGGGCAGATCGAGGCTGAGCAGTTCGCTGTGCATGCCGTGCAGCGCGAAGTCGGCAACGATGACGCCGTCGACCCGCTTGCGCCCTATCTGGCGCAAATACTCGCGGCCGTGATCCTGTGAATGTCCGCCCGGCACGTCGGTGTTGAAGATCAGCATGTCGAGGCCGACCACTTCGAGCGTCGACTGCGCCGTTTTCACCAGCTCCGGATAGAACGGGTTGCGGATGTCCGGGATCAGCATCGCGATGATGTTGGTGCGGCCGGTGCGCAGGCTTTGCGCCTGCGGGTTCGGCGTGTAGCCGAGTTCGTCGATCGCCGCTTGTACGCGTTCACGCAGCGATTTCGATACCCGGTCCGCATGGTTGATGACATGCGACACGGTCGTGCGCGACACGCCCGCTCGCGTAGCAACTTTGGAAATCGTGCTCATGGTGACAGGTTATGAGCACATGAATGCATTTGCAAATCGATTTTACCGGTGTATCGCAAATTAGGGCCGTCAGGCGGATTGCGCAAAATGCCAAAAGAAAAGGCCGGACTGTTAAGCCCGGCCAAGTGTGAAGGTCTATAACCTCCAGAGGGGAACGCGCCGGACGCAATGGGAGGAGACATCCGACGCAATTCGCATATGGGTCTGTATTGGTGGCGTTTCAACGATGCGGCAGTAGACCAACGGCGTTGCTGCCATAGAGCCAGAAACGCAAAGCATTCGAAGGGGGCGGTGGATCGCAGCTGCCAGTTGGACACAAAGGTCGCCGAATGCAGGGTGGCTCCTGGCATAGGGACTTCAGTCTGTAGGCCTATCGACCAAGGACCCGCACAGCCAAACTTTGGTCCGAGGCTGCTATCGCAAAAGCCCGAAATGCGAGAGTTTCAGGAACTGAGTTCCGAGGAGCCCCGTTGCGATGCCGACTGTTACAGGAGGCCGCCATGGACCCGAGCATTCACCAGGCACGTTGGCTGCTTTTTCCGCTATTTGGCCTGTGTTTCGGGATCGCGGCCATTGGATTTATTGTTGGCTGACAGTGGGAACTCGGCGCTATCGCGGAGAGACGCAACCACGGGAAGGCAAAAGGCTTGCGCAGTAAATAGTCCCTTCCTGCGCTAGCGAGACCCACCAGTTACCATCGTGGGACTGGTGGGCCTTGACGTTCCGGACGCAAACCATTGTTTTAAGCATCACACGAATTCGAACAGGAGGCAGTACGACAGAGCCGTATGATTAAAGGGAGTTCCGACATGCGACTGGCAAGTTCATTGATGACGACCCGGAAACGAAGGACCGGATCTTCACGAGGACGTCGTGTCGGCATTTCTGTAGTCGTCTTGACCTTCATTCTCGTCGTGAGCCCCTATCGCGTCTTGTTCGATGGATCATCGCAGCCGCTCGGCCCGCAGGCTGCCTGGGCCAAAGATGGCGGGAACGGCAATGGCGGGAACGGGAACGGGAATGGGAACGGCAATTCGGGCAATTCGGGTGGAAACTCCGGCAATTCGAACTCGAACGCTGGTGCCGGCAAGGGCAAAGCAAAGTCGCAGGACGACAATCTCCCTGATCCCGCCCCTGCGGTAAACCCCGATAGCAAGCCAAAACTCTTTGTCAACGCATCCACAGGAGACCGGGTCGAGGTGAGCGGCCCGAGCATTGGCGTGGTGCATTCGAACGGACTCAGCGAACGCATCGACAGCGACCAATATGAAATGCGGGATGCCGAGGGCCGCATCATCATTCGGCGCCTGGCGACGCGTTCCGATCGGGACAGGTTGCTTGGAATGATCAACTGAGGGCCAGTTCACATGGCCGCGCAGTGCGGCAATTTCGGCTCAAGCATGATCGCGAACAGGCGGATGGCGGCGCTCAGTCGCGTCGCGCAAGGTCATGGCGGCTTCGGTCCTATTGCTGACGTTGAGCTTGGCCAGGATTCGCGTCATGTGGTGCTTTATCGTCTTTTCATGCAGGTTCAGCCGAAGCCCGATCCGCTTGTTGCTCAGTCCCGCGGCAACCAGCGTCAGGATCTCCCTTTCGCGGCTGGTGAGGTCGGCAAGTCCTTCAGCTTTCGCCGGCTCTTTTGATTGAGCCGAGAGATCGGCCAACAGGCGCGCCGACAATTGTGGACAGACATATCGTTCGCCCGACGCTACCGTGCGCAGGATCGCAGCCAACGTCCTCGACCCGACCCCCTTCAGAACATAGCCCCTTGCCCCGCTCTGCAACGCGGTCATCACGTGCTGGTTTTCTTCCGAAACGGTCAGCATCACAATTTTCAGTGCCGGATGCCGCTCAAGGGCCGGTCCGATCACGCCAAGGCCACCTCCAGGAACCGAGATGTCCATCAGCAGAATGTCGGGCCGCTGGTCTTCGATTATCCGCAGGGCATCGTCTCTGCTGCTTCCTTCACCGACGATCTCGAACCCGCCGATCTGATCGAGCGTGCGCACAACGCCTTCCCTGAACAGCGGGTGGTCGTCGACGATGGCGAGCTTGATGGCTACTGTCATGTCTGCCCCATTTCAACGATGTTGAGAGCCATTCTTACGACTGTGCCACTCTGTGAGGAAGTCACGGTAAACTGACCCCCGAGGCTTTCCACCCGCTCGCGCAGCCCAACGAGTCCCAGCCTCTCGGGACGCACGATTTGCGGGTCAAAGCCAGCGCCGGCGTCGGCCACTTCGATACAAACGCGCTCGCCGTCGAAATGTTTCTCGACCGACTGACCTTCACCTCCGGCATGACGGAATCCATTGTTCAGCGCCTCCTGGACGAAGCGGAAGATGCAGATCTTGGCCGCCGGCGACAACGGCGCATGGCCGCCGGTCATCGATAATCTCACTTTGACGCCGGTTCGTTCTTCGTGCGCCTGTACGGCTAGCTGGAGAATTTCACCCAGTTCGGCATGCTCGATATGCGGCAGGACAAGGCCCTTGCTGATGCTCCTGATCTCGCGCATGGCATCGTCCAGATGTGCTTTGATGGCCAGCAATTCCTGTGCACGCTTCGATTGCGGCGTAGCGGGATCGGCAATGACGGGGCTGTCGATCCCCAGCGCCGCGAGAGCAACCAATTGCGCGGGGCCATCGTGCAAGTCCGCACCGATGCGCCTGAGATAGCGTTCGTTAAGTGCGGTGGCACGCTGCGAGGCACGCTGCACCCGCAGCCTCAACAGTCTGTTTTGCGCAAGCAGATCGGAAAGCTCGGCAATGCGCTGCTTCAACGAGCGGCTCTGCGAACTGATCATGCGGCTGCCACGGAACACGATTGCCGACAGCCCGAGAAAGAAGGCCGCTGTGACGGCGGCAACGTCCAGCCAGGTTCGAATGAGCGCCTGATGCAGGTTTCTTTCAAAATCAGTGGCGACCTCGTAGAATTCCGAAACGGCCACCACTTCCCCCGACCATGGCTGCAGCACCGGATTGTAGATCTCGAGGAGATGCAAGCCGCTGGCTCTTTCGGCCTCGCTGTCCGGATCGTCGAGCTTGTCGAACTCCGAGACCATTTGGCCTGCGAATGCCGCCCGGAGATTGTCGCTGGGTTCAAAGCGCTTGCCGATCAATGTCTTGTCGGTCGAATACAGGATGGTTCCGTCGCGACGCCAGAGCTTGAAGGATTCGAGCCTTGTGCCGAGTGCCCCTTGTCCCAGCGTTTCATCGAGCGCGTGGGCGACGCTCTCGTCGAGCAATTCGCTCTTGCGCATATCCGGTAGCAGCGGCGCGATAACGCTGTCCACGTAAAGAGCCGTCGCGGAAGCCGAATTCTGCGTGACCACGGTTTCTATATGGTTCGTGACGGAAATCCCCACCACCACCATGGCTGACAGGGAAAATAGACCGCCCGCGAGCAGGAACTGCGTTGCCAGCGACAGCGCATTCCAACGGTCAACAAGGCTTGTCAGCCTGTGTGGCTTGGTGTTCCGAATGGCCCGCTCGGCAGCACGCCGCACCAGTGGCGCGATTCTGGAGAGCCGGCTAATCCGTTGTCGAACGTCGCTGAAAGACGCCATCCTAGGTGTGTAACCGATCAATCGCGATGGAACTAGGGCCTGATGAGAGGGCGAACAGCGTATCCGGCGCTTTTTTGGGCAAACCGTCTCATTGCGTCGTTCGGTAAAGCTCGGACGCGGCCTGCTTCAGTGCCGCCCGTCCATCCGGCCTCAGATACATCATGTGCCCGCCCTCCAGCACCTCGGTGCGAATGGGCTTTGCGCCGGCAAGCGAAGGAATTTGACCAAGCAGGTAGCGCGAGCCCATGTACGGCGTCACCAGGTCGCTGTAGCCGTTGACGATCAGCACGCCGAGGCTGGGGTTTAGCACGCGCGCCTGTTGAAGGTCGTCCATGACACCCGCATAGCCCTGACGCGTCGCGCTCGTCCCATAGTCCCAATTGCCGCTGACTTCACGGTTGAGAAGCCGATAGCTGATATCCGTGCGGAAGTTCAATTCATCACGCACATAGCCGACGAAAGCGGAGGTGAGCGCCGGCACGCTTCGGTCGAGCACCGGATCGGGACCCTCGACTCCCAGGCTCTCTGGCGCCACGTCCGCTGTCGCGATGTTGCCGTCATAGGCGCTGAGAACATTGCCCTTTGCCCGTGCAAACTCCTTGGCGAACAGCCCTATGGGAATGCGTGCAAAGTGCCGCTGGACGAGATCGAGCGGCAGACCGGTGATTGCGGCGACACGCTGGCTCGCCAGGCGTCCACCCTGCTCCAGCCCACCTGCCAGCGCGGCCAGATAATCGCCGAGCGCATAGCGTTCGACTTCCGCCAGCCGCTCCTGCAGGGCCGGGCCGGAAACGCCTTCGCTGTGTAGGCGCACTGCCGCCAGCGACGGCAGTTCCAGCGCCCAGTGGAGCGGCTGGAACTCGTCCGGGCGCACCAGCGTGAATTCGAGCGCCGGCGAAATCAGCACGACGCCACTCGGGCTGATGCCGATGTCTTCCTGAAGCTTCCTGGCGAGCAATGCTGCTCGAAAGCCGCCATAGCTTTCGCCAGCCAGGAAGACAGGCGATACCGTACGGTTCGTCTGCGCCAGATAGAGCCGGATAAACGCGCCTATCGACGCGGCGTCCTGGCTGACGCCCCAGAAGCTGTGTGCTTCCGTGCCGGGCGCTTCACGGCTGTAACCGGTTCCAACAGGGTCCACAAAGACCAAGTCGGTCATGTCGAGCCAAGTGTCGGGGTTGTCGAACAGCCTCTGCGGCGGCGGCAAGAAACTTCCATCGGCCGCCGTCGCCAGGACCCGCGGACCGAGCGCGCCGAGATGAAGATAAGCGGAAGCTGCTCCCGGACCGCCATTGAACACGAAGGTGATCGGGCGCCGCGGATCCGGTCCCGTTTCTTTCCCGGAATGCAGTGCATAGGCGACGTAGAAAATCTCGGCGGTGATATCGCCTTTGCCGGACGGCAATGACAGCGTGCCGGCCTTGGCCTCGTAATCGAGCGTGCGTCCGGCAATGACGGTCGAATGATCGGAAGTCTGCGGCGGTGGCAGGAGCGAGAGAACCCCGCCTGTGGGCGGCGGCCGCTGGGCCGTCTCGGCGTGACCCACCCCAACTCCGGCAACCAACAGCAGAAGAGCGACGGCGATTTCTTGCAGCTTGATAGGCATGATGTCTCCGGAGCAATTGGCTGGAAACTAGCACACCGTCGGCCGAAACAAAGTCACAGCACCGTGCGCCAGTACATCTGACAAGAAGAGGGGTCGGATTTGGAAATCCGATGCCCAGGCGGAAGATAGGGCGCGAGGGTCACGGCGGCAGCCTCAACCTCTTCCAGCAGATGCGTGCGGCGGAATGGCGGACCAAACGACTTCGTGAATTTTCTGCCGGTTGACTCGATTGGCCCACTTCCTAGGTTGGCATTCGGGGCTCCCGTGCAATCCGAAGTTGGTATGACATCTTTCCACACCCGAAAGCTTGCCCTTCTCCTTCTATCGGCAAGCGCCGCCATCCTGTCTTCCTGCGTCATGCCCGACGACACGTCGAGCACTGCAAAGGAGGACGCCACGGCGGCGGCAGCCCGCAGGGAGATGGTCGGCCTTAGCGAGGCGGACGTTCGAATGTGCGCCGGCTTTCCGACCGCCACTGCCGAGGTCGGCAAATCCGGCCAGATCTGGACCTATCAGCGCGTCGTTCAACGCGGCAATCTCAACATTGTGGTTCCGACGGTGGCCATTGGCCCGGTCCCGGCGCTCGGAGGTTCCGTCAACGTCGCCCCCGGCGGCTATTGCAACACACAAATTCGAATGGTTGACGGTCATGTTGCCGAAGTTGCCTACGCCGGCGACAACAACCTGCCGAACAACCGCGATGCGCTCTGTGTCAGCACGGTGGACGCCTGTGTCGCCTACGCCCGTCAGTATCATCCAGGCAGGGCAATGGGCAGATAGCGGGATGAGTGGCATTGCCGCTGATCTGAACGCCTGAGATTTCTGGTTTGCCGGCTAGTGACTATCCTCGATCCCGATCGAGCATCACCGATTTGACCTGATATTCCCCGCTCTCAACCGCCGACCCGACCCCATCGCGAATAGTGGAGAAATAGCGGTCGGTTCCGACCTGCCCGCCCTTGAGGGCAATTTCCAGCCCATCGATCGCCTTAATGCTTGAATGCGCCACACAAAGTGGCGAGCCCGGCGATGCCGGCAGCGGCATTCGCACCGTCAGCGCGTCGACGCCCATCTGGCCAAGTGCATGGCTCGACGTGTCGCCGCCGGCGATGACCACGCGCAGTAGCTTCTCTTGAAGCGTCAGTTCGCGGAGAACCTCGCCAAGGCCGTGGCCGAGCTTATGGCGGGCGCCTTCCCGGAGATCGATTTCTGCACCGCGGTCGGCCGCAGGCCCGAGCGCGGTGTAGAGGATGACGCTGCGCCCGGCCCGTAGGCTGGAGCGGCCGGTTGCCACCGCCCGCGCAATCGCGTCGTTCGAAGCCTCAGAAACCAGTTCGACCGGGTCGAGCTCGATCCCGTCGAAGCCGTCGGCCAGAGCATGACGGATCTGTCGTTCCGTCGTCGGCGAGCAGCTCCCCGAGACCACGGCGATCCTGTCGGCAGCGCCCGGCGGCGAAAAGGCGGATTTGGTATCCACGATCCGGTTCGATGCCCATTCGACCAGCAAGGCATATTCGATGCCTGAAGAGCCGACGACGAAATAACCGCCCGGCTTGCGAGCGCGCCAAATCTCCTTGCCGGCAAGTGCCTGGGTTTCCAGGCTATCGACATCGACAAGCACGATACCTGAGCCATTCTCCACAAGCCGGTCGAATGCTTTCGACCGCGACGCAGACTGCAGCGTCGCCAGGTCGACCAGGCCCGAGGCGAGGCTGGTCTGGCGCGACAGATGGATCAGCAGGTCGGATTCGTCCATCGGCGTGGTCGGATGGCGGCTCATCACGGGATGGCGGTCGATGCGGAAATATTTTTCGCGATAGGCCGCGAACAGATGACCGAAGGCGGTGTAGCGCTTCAGCTGCGGCGCGCCGACCACCAGCGGCACGCCGTCTTGCCGGAAAACCGAGCGGCCGATTTCGATCGCCCGGCCGATGCTGCCGATTGCCGGGCTGGAATCGAAGGTCGAGCAGACCTTGTAGTGGCAGATCTCGGCGTTGACGGTCTTCAGCCAGGCGAAGGCATCTCGCAGATGCGTGTCCATCCACTGCGGCGTCTCGCTGCGGCTGGTGCCGGCCAGCCCGAGGGCGCGGCAATGCGCAAATTGCGAAAGCAGCGCCTCGTCCGGCTGGCGCATGAACAGGACGGTCGGCACGCCGCCGAGCTCGAGCGCCTCCATAACGTCGGTCGAGCCGGTCAGGTCATCGCCATAGTAACTCAGAAGCAGGTTTTGCATGACGTCAGGCCGCCTCGCCGCCGCCGAACTTCTCGATCGACCGCGCCAGCTCGACATGGCTCAAGGCATAATCCGCCAACGGAATGTCTTGGACCGCCGCCTGCCAGGCCTGCTGCACGGCGCGCACGCCGGCGCCCGGCCCGTCCGGGTGGCTGACGATGCCACCGCCGCAGAGATAGAGAAGATCGACCGTCCGGCCGGTTCGCTGGAAGGTTTCAGGCGCCTGCCCGCCCCACTGGCCGGAGCTGGCGACCGGCAATGCGCAATCGGCCGGCGAAAAGATCGGCGTGGTCACCGCCTTGAAGGATTCGACGAAGGACCAGTCGGGTTCCCAGTATTTCGAGGCGATGCCGTTGATCTGGAACTGGTCGACGCCGAGCAACCGCCAGAACTGCTGCCAGACCTTGAAATCCATGCCGAGGCCGGGATGGCGGGTGAGAATGTCCCAGCCATTGCGGTGGGCATGGAGCACCAGGCTGGAGCGCTTTCGGAGGTAAGCCATGCCACCAAAGCCGATCGAATTGATGTTGACCACCGCGCAATTGCCGCCGGCCTTTGCCACCAGATCGTGGTTTCGCATCATCTCGTCGGGATCGGCATGTGAAATGCCGAAGGCATACATGACCTTCTTACCGCTCTTCTGCTCGTGGTCGAGGATCAGCGGCATGATTGCCCTCACTCGCTCCGACAGCGGTGAATAGGCCGGGCTCATCAGCTTCTCGTCGTCCTTGATGAAGTCGACGCCGGCGGCAATCAGCTCTTGCACCATTGCGGCCGTCTCGTACGGGCGGAGTCCCAGCGCCGGCTTGACGATGGTCCCGATGATCGGACGATCCGCGACACCGGTCAGCCTGCGGCTGCCCGTGACGCCGAATTGCGGGCCCGGATGCGCGCCCCGGTACTCCTCGGGTAGCTTCATGTCGACGACACGGATGCCGGACAGGCCCTTGATCGAAAAGGTGCCGCCGATGGCGATGGTCATCAGCGCCGACAGGTCGGTGCCGATGGCGTCCAGCGGAAAGGCGATATCGATGTCGGCGCGCTTGACCGGGCCGTTGCGTGCTTCGGGGCTTGCTCCGGAACCGGTTTCGGGAAGGGACGGCCGGTCCGCGTCCGGCAGATGCCGTATCGCCAGGACTCGCGCTGCGACCCTGGCCTTGAGCTCTTCGGTCTCGCCGGCCAGCGCGACGAAGGTTCCGGTCGACTGGTCGCTTGCGATCTTGGCCGCCAGCGCCTCGATATTGCCGGGCGTTTCGATGCGATAGGTAAGAACAATCATATTCGCGCGGCCTGCCGGGGTGGTTCGAAAAAGGTTCCTTGGCCCTCCAAATCTGGTATAATGAGTACATAACCATTGCAAGCCCTATCCGGCTTGGCGGTAAGGGCGAGCCGGCAACAGGCGTTCCGGAATTCACGGCGAAAATGCTAGGTATAGGCCGGTCAAAGGAGTGATTCGCGACGATGAACCGTTCGGAGCCGATCGTCCGGCGCAAGCTTTCCGACGAAGTATTCTTGAGACTGAAGCGCCTGATCACCGGCGGCGAATTGCTGCCGGGTGACGACATGCCGTCGGAGCGCGAATTGATGGAGCGTTTCGAGGTCGGCAGGCCGGCGATCCGCGAAGCGATGCAGGCGTTGAGCAATATGGGGCTGGTCGCGATCTCGCATGGTGAGCGTGCCAAGGTGCTGCAGCTCACCGCCAAGTCGATCATCAAGCAGGTCGACGGCGCAGCCAAGATCATCCTGTCGTCATCGAAGGACACGCTCGAGCACCTCAAGAACGCGCGCATCTTCTTCGAGCGCGGCATGGTCAAGGAAGCTGCAGAAAAGGCCACAGCCGAGGACGTGCAGCGGCTGCGGGAAACGGTCGCCGAGCAGCGCAGCCATCGTGGCAACTCGGAAGCCTTCATATCCGCCGACATGAAATTCCACACACAGATCGCGGCAATATCCGGTAACCCGATCTATGTCGCCGTCAGCGAGGCAATGCTAGGCTGGCTAAAGGAATACCACACCGAAATGCTGATCTGGACCGGCAAGGAAAAGTTCACGCTGACCGAGCACGAAGAAATCGTCGGACGCATCGAAGCCAAGGATGCGGATGGCGCCGAGAAGGCGATGATCAAGCACCTCGAACGCTCGCGCGCGCTCTACGTGATGAATTCCGGCAACTGAAAATCAAGTGCAGGTCCCGACCGGCGTCGCGGTCGGACCTTGTTCTCGGCCTACTGGCTGACCACAGATCAGCCTGAGCCCGGACCGACGCAGTTTTCTGTTGCCCTCTGAATCCGGTGTATTTGCCGCGTGTTTTCATTCAGCGATTTCAGCATTTGCATCTTCCCAGCCATGGATTTCCGCGGCCCGCTTTCGTCAGCAGGCCCGCATAGGCCCTGCTGGAGCCCCGCGCTTGTTCTGGAATTGGCAATTCTTGCAAAGACCATGCTAAGCTTGCCATCCACGAGAACGACACCGGGGGGTACCGCAATGGCTGTCAGGAGCCTCCACGTCGTGATCTGGCTGCCGTCGAATTTCTATTCGGCCGTCGTCTCGACGCTCGTGGAAATGTTTCAGCTTGTGAATGACGTCTGCCGTTCACAGGTTCTCTCCTGTGAGTTCGTTTCAAGGGGCGCGCCGTCGGCATCAACCACAGGAATTTTCTTCCCGACGAAGGCTCAACCATCCCGGAAAATGGATGTCCTGATTCTCATTGCGATGTCGGGTGTCGAGATTCCGGAGCTTCTGCGCTCGCTCGACGAGGAGAGTGAACATTCAAAACCGCTGATCGCGCTCGCGCAACAGCAGGACGCAATCATCGCAGCACATTGCGGCGCGTGTTATCTGCTCGCCAATTCGGGATTATTGGACGGTAAACGCGCAACGATATCCTGGTGGCTGAAAGCCGAGGCAAGCCGCCGGTTTCCGCAAGTGCGATGGGACGCTTCCCGCCTGCTCATTCGCCAGGACCGCCTTTACACATGCGGAGGCGGGTTTTCCGGACTCGAACTCGCCAGGGCTTTGCTGATCGATCTGGGCTTCTCGAAGGAGGAGCGGATCATTCGAAAACTTCTGGTTCTTCCTCCGCCGCGCAAATTCCAAAGTCCCTACGAATTTTCCCTCGACGAAATTTCGAACGAGGCCAGCCCATTCGAGAACAAGCTGCGCGAGCTCTCGAAAGACAAGATGTCGGAAATCGATCTGAAATTTCTCGCAACTGAATTGGGCATGTCTTCGCGAACCCTGTCTCGCAGATTTTTCGACGAACTCCAGACAACGCCGGGAAAATGGATCCAGGAACGGCGGCTGGAGTTGGCAAAATCCATGCTTGAGGAAACGAAACTGAGTGTTTCAGAAATTTGCTATCGCGTCGGATATCAGGACGTCGCCTCGTTCAGCCGTCTTTTTTCCAGGACAACTGGAATGGCACCAGGCGAGTTTCGAAAGCAGATCCGGTGACAAGTCGGCATGGAAGTGCTGCCGCTACGGGCAACCGCTGCGGAAGTGCGGCTATCCAAGAGCCTCGGCAAATGACTTCAGCCGATCCGGACGATTGCGTAGGGTGTCATCACAAGATGGTCTCGGCCCGACGCGTCTCGCTGAGTCTGGCGTGACGTTCGTCCATCCCCGATCTTCAGAGGACCCCGATCGGAGCCGAGCCCGGAAACATCGACCGGAAAATCGTCCGAGGTAAGGTTCGCCAGCCAGACGATGATCTTGCCTGTCTGGGAGCGGCCGGCCAGTGCCAATACCCGCGTCTCATCGGTCGTTGTCGCCGCCACATGCGCATGGCCGGCCAGATCGCAAAGTCCTTTCACCGCGTGGAAAATCGGCCGGGGTGCACCTTCTTCGACAGGTTCGCCCGACGAGGCCAGTACGCCGAATGGTCCGGTGAAGCTGCAGAGCGTCAGCATTTCGAGCCCGGCCGGCGCAACGCGTGCGGCATAGCCGATCGTCCATGCGGCCCCGAACAGCCCGGCATGGCGAGGGTCGCGGTCGGCCATGGCAATGCGCTGATTGTCGGGATTGGCCTTGGTCGCGCCGCCATAAGGGTTCTGGCGCATGGCAATGGTCGACGGCCCGATCCGATAAGGTATTGTTCCGAAGATCGTTCGTACTGACGCCGTGATGAAAGGCAGTGCCTCCAGCGATTGCATAACGCTGAGATCGTCGGCGGCGTGCACGATCGGGCAGGTGCAATGCGTGACGAAATCGAGCGGGTCAGCCGGCACACGCTTGCGATTGAGTTCGGTGAAATAACTGAACATGCCGCCGCCGAGGCGGGTGTCGGGAAAGGCGCGCCGCGCCGCGGCATAGACGTCTTCGAGCGGTGGGCATTGCGGCCATGCGCTGCCCGGCGGCGTCGACTGCCGGTCGACCGAGGGCGAGACGGCAATGGCCGAAAGCTTGAGCCCGGCCTGGCGCACCATGTCGGCGACGCCTGAAAGCTCGGCGTCGAGATCGCCGTCGCCGGCAATGACGCATTCGAGCGTTGTCCGGACCGGATAGGCGGCGGCGAGCCGGGCGTAGGATCGCAAGGCATCGAGCTCGTGGCCGCGCGTCGGGTCATAGTGGAACATCAATTGCTGCGGACCAAGCTCGGACAGCACCGATAGCTTGTCCAGCGCCGCCTCGACCTCATCCGGGTAGATGATCACGCCGATGCCCGGCAGCACCGGTCCGGCTTGGCCGAGCCTAACATGAATCGGTTCGGCGCTTGCCGCGGCGGCCGGCACTTTCCCGCGACCCGCTACCCGCAAGCTGATGGTTTGGCGGAAGGTCTCGCCGGCCGGCAGCACGTATGGCCATGGCAGCGCCAGCGGCCGGACATAGGTCTTGTAGGAGGCATCCGACCAGTTGCGCTGGTCCTCCATCTCGAAAGTGTCGCCTTCCATCCGGCATTCGGCGGTGACGTCGGGCCGGACTTCATGAGTGATGGCGCGCAAATCCTTGAAAGGTTGCCAGGGATCGATCAGCTCTGGAAGCCGCGTCGCGACCACGCTGCCGTCGGTATGCTCGACCGTGACCGGGCGGCCGGACAGGCCGGCAATCGGATGCAGGATGCAGAAGCCACAGCGATTGGTTTCGAAATCGCTGTCGGGAAGAGTGCTCACGTCGAAGACCAACTGGCCGTCGGCGGAGCCCTTGATGGTCGCACGGAAGCCGAGCCGGCTTCCCTCTGGTCCGAAACAACCTGCCGAATAGCTGACGAAGAAAGCGTCATCGCCCTGGTCGATGATTAAATCGGTGAGCGTCGGCTCGTAGGTGCCCCAGTCGCGATCCCTGACGATGTAGGCGATGGCACGCAGAACTTCGGTGTCGCCGTGGCGGATGCTGCGCAGATTGCCGTTGACGAAGTCCGCCGTCAGCGCGCCGGCGCGCAGCCTGACCGGTTCGGCTTCAACGGCACGTGTGCCGTAGAGGAGGAAGGCGTCGGCTGTCATTTCAGCAAGGCGTCGAGTTGCACCGGCTCCTGGCTTGCGGCGCCGGCATAGGCTGCCTCGACCAGCGCTAATGTCTTGAGGTTGTCCGCGCCCGAGGTCGCGGGCTCGGTTCCGTTGGTCAGGCAATCGACCCAGTGCTTTTGAATGGCGACGACGCTTTCCTGGATGTTGTGCCACGGCCGTGATGCCCAGGCCAGCAGCGGTGGCGAGACGTCGCTCACGGCTGTCCCGCTCCTGCCGGTGACGGTGAGCCGGTAGCCCTGCGCCAGCCGGATCGTGCCGTCGCTGCCGTCGATCTCGATCAGCGTCTCCGGAAACGGCTCGGTAGCGAGCTTGCTCGCGTAGCTGCAGTCGACCACGGAAGTGGCGCCGCTCGTGTGGTCCATCAGCATCGTCGCAACGTCCTCGCCGGCAATGCCGGGATTGATGCGCGCCGTTCGCGCAGTGACCGTCGAGACGTCGCCCAGCAGAAAGCGGGCGATGTCGAGGATATGGATGCCGAGATCCTCGATAATGAAGCGCTTTCCGGTCGCCAGATAGGGCTGGCCGGAAAACACGTCATAGGCAGAGCGGAACGAGATCCGTCCGAAAAAGGGGGTGCCGATTTCGCCGCTGTCGAGCACGGTACGCACCGCCTGGATCGGCGACTGCCAGCGAAAATTCTCATGCACCATCAGCGGCACGCCGGCGTCAGCACAGGCCTTTACCATCGCTTTGGCGTCGGCAAGCGTCGGCGCAAACGGTTTTTGGCAGATTGCCGGAACGCCGTGCTGCGCCGCCATCTCCACGAGCATTCTGTGGCTTGGTGCGGTGGTGGCGATGTCGACGAAATCCAGCCTTTCGCCGGCAAACAGCGCCGCCGCGTCGGTATAGCGCCGCGCGACCCCGAACTGGTCGCCGACGATCCGCAGCCGGTCCGGATCACGGTCGCAGATGGCGGCGATCGAGGCGCCCTCTATGTCGCGCCAGGCATGCAACTGGTTGACGGCAAAGAAGCCGCAGCCGATCAGCGCTCCACGCAGTTCCGCCATGTCAGCCGGCCTTTGCCATCTGCATCAGCGTGACACGGCTCTGCAGCCGGCGCTGTGCCTGGTCGACGACGACGGCGACGATGATGACGAGGCCCTTGATCACCATCTGCCAGAACGAGCTCACTCCCATCATCACCAGCCCGTCCGAAAGGATGCCGATTACGAAGGCGCCGACAATGGTACCGCCGATGGTACCGCGTCCGCCCGACATCGAGGTGCCGCCGAGCACCGCCGCGGCAATGGCGTTCAGCTCGAAGCTCTCGCCGGTCGCCGGATGCGACGCCATCAGCTCGGACGAGATGATCAGCCCGACGATCGCCGCGCAGAAGCCGGAGAACATGTAGACGAACATCTTCACCATGTTGACGCGGACGCCCGAAATCCGCGCCGCCCGTTCGTTGCCGCCGACCGCAAAGATGTGGCGGCCGAGCGGGGTGTATTTGGCGAGATAGGCCGCCCCTAGCGCAACGACGAGCAGAATCCAGAGCGCGACCGGCAGGCCGAGCAGCCGGCCGGCGCCGAGGTAGCCGAACCCTGTGGTGCCGAGCTCGGGCTTGCCGACGAGATTGGGGAAAGTACGGCCGTCCGACGACAGCAGCGCCAGGCCGCGCGCGACATAGAGCACGCCGAGCGTGGCAATGAAAGGCGCAACGTTAAGCCTGGTGATCAGCAAGCCGTTGACGGCGCCGATCAATATGCCGACGGCAAGCGTGATCAGCGCGATCTCGAAGACGTTGAAATAGATGGTGTAGCCGACCTGCAGGTCGATGCCGTTGAGCACGAGGTAGCCGGCCACCATGCCGCACAGGCCGACGATCGAGCCGACCGACAGGTCGATGCCGCCGGTGATGATGACGAAGGTCATGCCCATTGCGAGGAATGCGTTCAGCGCCACGTGCTTCGACATCAGGATAAGATTGGCGGCCGATAGGAAATTGGGGGCGGCTATCGAGAAGAATAACAGCACGGCGATCAGCGCGATGAACGTCCTCGCCTTCATCAGCGTCAGCAGGACCGAGCCGCCCGACATGGAGTTGACCGCCGCCTTGGCTGGGATGTCAGTCATGCGCCTTGCTCTCCGTGCGGGACCGGTCCGTGGCCGAAGGCCGAGGCAGCGACGAGTGCGGCCTCCGTCGCCTCGGCGCGGTCGAACATGCCGGTCAATTTTCCATTGCTCATCACCGCGATGCGGTCGGACAACGCCATCACTTCGTCGAGATCGGAGGTGGCAAACAGAATCCCCAGGCCGTCGCGCGACAGCTTGCGCATGGTGCGGAACACGTCGGCCTTGGCGCCGACGTCGATGCCGCGGCTGGGCTCGTCCATCAACAGCACCTTCGGGCCGGTGAGCAGCGCCTTGCCGATCACCACCTTCTGCTGGTTGCCGCCTGACAGCGACGAGACTTCCTGCGCCGGATCGGCGACCTTGATCGCCAGTTCGCGCACCGTCCGGGCCACCGCCTGTCTTTCGGCGGCACCGCGAATGTGGAACAGGCGCACGAACCGCGACAGGCTGGCCAGCGTCAGATTGCTGGCGACGGAGAGGATCGACACCAGCCCTTCGCGCTGGCGGTCTTCGGGGATCAGCGCCAGGCCGCGCCGGATGCGCCGCGTCGTGTCGCGCTCGTGCACTTTTTTGCCGGCAATGAATATCGTGCCCGTCGAATGGCCGTGGCGGCCCATGACGCAGTCGAACAGCTCGCTGCGTCCGGCGCCCATCAGGCCATAGATGCCAAGAATTTCGCCGGCGCGCAGCGACAGCGAGACGTGATCGACCGCAAGCCCGCCGGTGACGCGCGGCAGGCAGATGTCCTCGGCGCGGAATATTTCCTCGCCCGGCACATGGCCGTCGGCCTTGGCGAAGTCCTTGGCGTCCGAGCCGATCATCTGCCGCACGATCCACCGGGTGTCGACGTCTTTCATCTCCGCCTGGCCGGTGATGCGCCCGTCGCGCAGCACCGTGATGGTGTCGCCGATGCGGATCAGTTCCTCGAGCCGGTGCGAGATGTAGACGATTGCCACGCCGCGTGCCTTGAGGTCGGCAATCACCTTGAACAGGATCTCGACTTCCGCCGCGCTGAGCGCCGAGGTCGGTTCATCCATGATCAGGATGCGCGCATCGAGCGAAACCGCCTTGGCGATCTCGACCAGCTGCTGCTGGCCGATGCGCAGATCCTCGACCAGCATGTCGGGCCGGATGCCGGCTTCCAGGCGTTCAAGGAACTCCGCCGCGCGGCGCTCCTGCTCCTTGCGGTCGATCTTGCGGAAGCGGTTGGTGATCTCGCGGGTGGCGAAAATATTTTCGGCGACAGTCAGATTGCCGAACAGATTCAGCTCCTGGAAAACCATGCCGATGCCGCGGCTCACGGCATCACCGGAAGACGAGAATGAAACCTCCTCGCCGTCCAGCAAGATGCGCCCGAGCGTCGGTTGCTCGACGCCGGCGATGATCTTCATCAGCGTCGATTTGCCGGCTCCGTTTTCGCCGACCAGCACGTTGACCGCGCCTTTGCGCACCTCGAAATTCGCCCGCTTGACCGCGACGGTGCCGGAATAGACTTTCGAGACGTCCTCCAGCTTCAGGATGACATCTTGATCGCCGGTCATGGCTTCGGCCCGATCTTTGCCTCCGCCGGCGTTACCAGCGGCAGGTCCTGGCCACTGCCCGGCGTATAGGCGCCAAGTACCTCGACGCTGCGGCCCTCGAGTGCCTCGCGCGGCAGCTTGGAAAGCACGGTCTTGTCGGCATAGGCGTTGAAAGCCTTGCCGAACTGGGCGAAGTCGATCTGGTTGGTGAAATCGTTGAACTGGATGAAGTCGAGGCTGTCGCGCAGCGCGGTTCCGCGCATGGCGGGTCCGATCTGCACCCGCGCGTCCGCCTTGCCGTCGCCGTCGGCATCGATGTCCATCGTCGCCGCGCGTGACTGTGTGTTGGCTGCCACGACCTTGCCCTCGAGCCGAACCGCGAAGGTCCATGGCGAATTCGCCTGCTTTTTCGGATTGCCGTATTTGGCGCCGGCAGCGGCGGGATCGGTCTTTGCCAAGGCATGAACCTCGGGAAACGGCCCGGCCTTCTGCTGCAGATAGGGTATGACTTTCGCCGCCCAGATGTCCTCGACCATCTTGTCGGGATTGAACGCGGAGCCAGTGCCGCCGTTTTCCGCTGACGGCGTCGGCAGGATCTTGCAGGCGGTCAGGCTGCCTATTGCTGCGAGGAACAACGCGACAAAGATCGGCCGGGTCAGCGTGTTGAACATGTCGGCTCGTTCGGCATGGCAGTCAGGAGCACCCAAAGAAATGGAAGAAAGGGCGAAATGGAAGCAAGGGACGAACCGGAGGCTCGTCCCTTGCTGCTGATGTTGCACCGGCTCAGTTGGTGAGCGCGAACGTCTCCAGCTTGGCGGCATTGTCGCCATTGACCAGGACGCAGTCCATCAATTGCTTTTCTTCGGCGGGAGACTTCTTGTTTTTGATGAAGTCGTTGGCCTGCTCGACCGCCATCTGCGCCTGCGCGAAGGCCGGCTGCAGGACTGTCGCCTTGATGCCGCCGGAGGTGATCGAGTCGCGCACGTCGTTCGACCCGTCGAAGCCGACGACGATGACGTCCTTGCGGCCGGCAGCGGCAAGTGCCGCATAAGCGCCCATCGCCATCGTGTCGTTGCCGGAGATCACGCCCTTGATATCGGGATTGGCCTGGAGGATCGATTCCATCTTTGAATAGGCCTCGGTCTGGCTCCAATTGGCCGACTGCTGCGCCACCATCTTCAGGTCCGGATAGTCGTCGATGACGTCGTGGTAACCCTTGGAGCGGATGCCGGCATTGGTGTCGGATTCCTTGCCGACGAGCTCGACGAAATTACCCTTCTCGCCCATCAGTTTGACGAATTCCTGTGCGCCGAGCTGGGCGCCCTGATAATTGTTGGAGACGATCTGCGCGACGGCAACGCCGGTGGCATTGATCTCGCGATCGATCAGGAAGGAAGGAACGCCCGCGTCCTTGGCCTTCTGCACCGCGGCGACGGTGGCGTCGGCGCCGGCATTATCGAGGATGATCGCCTTGGCGCCGCGGCCAATCGCCGTGTCGATCAATTCGGACTGCTTGTTGGCGTCGTCGTCATGGACGAGCACCAACGCCTCGTAACCGAGTTCCTTGGCCTTGGCCTCCGCGCCGACAGCTTCCGCCTTGAAGAACGGATTGTCATGCGAGGGCGTGATGATGGCGATCAAATCCGCCGCATAGGCGGGTGCGGCGGTGCCAAGCGCCAGCATACCGGCAAAAGCCGCAAGCGTCATTCTGCGTGTCAGTTTCATGTATTCCTCCCGTTGAAAATCCGTGCCTTATCCCAAGGCTATATGCATTCGATTTCGTTAGCCGGCCGTAGGCGGCGGGTCGCGTCAGATTCACAAGCCTTGCCGGCTTCACTTCGACGGATCGCTCCCCCTATCCTCCACTCATCCAGCGCCTGATCCTGCTGCGAAGCTTGACGGTCCGATCCATCGAACAGCTAAGCCAACTGGTATGATGAGTCAATGACAATTTCAGGTGACATGTTCCGGAAGACGCGTCGCTGCCCTCAAGTGATGCGCTGAATGCTCGCGGCAATCTCCTCCGGCTCGAACACCCGCTTCCAGTCGTCTCGCATCAGCACCGGCTTGCCGAACTCTATCGCCTTGTTGCAGGCGTCGGAGAACACGCCTTTGGTCTCGCCGAAGATGACGGCGCCAAGCACGTTCATATGGCCAAGCAGGAAGTCGAGCGCCGCCTGCTTGTCGACCCCGCGCGCCACCACCTCGTCAACGGCCTCCTTCATGACGACGAGCAGCGAAGCGCATACCGTTTCCGAAAGGCCGGGCTCGAGCAGCGCCATCTGATCGACGGTGACGCGATGCGAGCGCATGACCGGGGCCCAGATGATCTTGGCGATCGCCTCACCCTTGGCGAAATCTTCCTCGGGTCCCTGCATCAAGGCGCTGACCATGTGTTGCTTGGCCTTGACGCCGCCGAAATAGTCCTTCTTCGCCGCCATGTCGGTCTCGTCGTTGAAGATCGGCGGATGGCACGGGTGGGTGACGAAATAGGTCAGGTCCGGCCGCTTCGGCAAATGCCCGGCGAAAGGTGCCGCGGCGTCGAGCACGACGACCATCGTGCCTGATGCAAGCTTGCTCTCGATACTCGCCGCGACCTTGCCGATGTGCGTGTCCGGCACCGCCAGGATCACCACATCGGCGCCATCAAGCGCCTCATCGGCGCTGACGGCATCGATGCCGAGACCCGACTTAAGCCGCTCGCGGCCGGCGTCGCTGACCTCGACATGGCGTATCGTATAGGGAGATCCGCGAAAATTGGTCGACAGACGGTAACCCATTTTGCCGCCCGCACCAAACAGCGCAATCGTTGTCATGTGTCCGTTACTCCTGAATTCAAACGACGGCCCTGCCGATCGTCATCCCATTGACTTGTGTGCACATTGCCGCCGGTTGGCGGATTAGAGAACGCAGGGGAGCCGCCGCTCAAATGACGATGCCATGGACGATGTCTCGGGCGCCCGGATGTCCAGCACAGCGCAGCTACGCGGAGCATGCTACCTTAGGTACACATTATACCAGCATACCAAATTGGCAAGCGGCCATGGCACGGCTCTGACCACTTGCTCGGTCGTCGTTTACCTCCTGTTCAACGGCAAGGAGCAATCATCGCGCTGAACCGCCGATCGGCGGGATGATTCGCAGCGAACAAAGGCCCATGCTCGAAACGTCACTCTACAGCCCGGTCAAGGCCTTCCTCGAAGGCCTGGGATTTATGGTCAAGGGCGAGATCGGCGGCTGCGATCTGCTGGCGCTGAGTGCCGACTCTCCACCGATCGTCGTCATCTGCGAGCTGAAGCTGAAGTTCAATCTCGAACTCATCCTCCAGGGCGTCGACCGTATGGCGGCGAGCGACGAGGTCTGGCTAGCGGCATGCATGTCGGCCCGTGGCAAGGGCCGTGAGAGCGATGTGAGATACCGCAATCTCTGCCGTCGGCTCGGCTTTGGCCTGCTTGGCGTGCGACCGAACGGCGAGGTTCAGGTGCTGCTCAGCCCGACGGCATTGGCTCCGCGTCGCGATCCCCGGCGCCGCTCGAAGCTAATTGACGAACATCGGCGTCGGCAGGGCGATCCTGTCGCCGGCGGCGGCTCGCGTGCGCCGATCATGACCGCTTATCGCCAGCAGGCGCTGGCATGCGCCGCAGCGCTCGCCGACGGCCCAAAGCGGCCGCGTGACTTGAAGCCCAACCTGCCGAACGCGCCTAAGATCCTGCTGCACAATGTGTATCGCTGGTTCGCGCGCACCGATCGCGGGATCTACGAACTGACCGCTCAGGGCCGTGAGGCGTTGCAGCGCTGGCCGCAGCCCGATCGCAGCCACACCGCTGCCTGAGACAGGCAACGCCGGATTTCGCGCCCTGCTTTCCGCGACAATCACGGCTTTCGGCAAGACATCACCTCGGTCACGGAACCATATTTCGACACGATGGTTTTGTCGTCACCGAATTGATCGTCCGCTGAGCAAACGGAAGGAACGGCCATGCGCCTATCGACGACAATTGCCACACTTTCGGCACTGGCCCTTGCCTCGCCGGTCTATGCGCAATCCGTGGGACCAGAGCTTGCCCCTGTCCCGCCGACGGCCCCGCAAACCCTGCCGGAGCAAGCCACGCCCGAAGGGACCACTCCCGACCAGACTACACCTGACCAAGCCTTCTCCGCCCAGAATTTCACCGCAGTGACAATCGTGGCGATGGAGGATCTGCCTCCTGACATCAAGGCACAGGCGGAGGCCGTCGTCACCCAGACCAGCGCCGAGGATTTGCGCATCCTGCAAAGTTCGATCGACGCATCGCCGCAGGCGGCATCGGCGCTGGCGGCGAACGGGCTTAATTCCACGCAGGTCGTGGCGGCCAATATCGACGGCGACGGCACGCTGACGCTGATCATCCAGACGACGACGTGAGCGGCTGAAAGCGGACAAGCCGGCTCCGGCACGGAAACGAAGGCCGCCCGATCGCGGAGGACTGTCATGGCCGAGGCTGCAGTTCGCAACTTCACCATCAATTTCGGGCCACAACATCCCTCCGCTCACGGCGTCCTGCGGCTGGTGCTCGAACTCGACGGCGAGATCGTGGAACGCGCCGATCCCCACATCGGCCTGCTGCATCGCGGCACCGAAAAGCTCATCGAGTACAAGAACTACCTGCAGGCCTTGCCCTATTTCGACCGGCTCGACTACGTCGCGCCGATGAACCAGGAGCATGCATTCTGTCTCGCCGCCGAGAAGCTCCTCGAAATATCGGTCCCGAAACGCGGACAGCTCATCCGCGTGCTTTTCTGCGAAATAGGCCGGCTGTTATCGCACCTCCTCAACGTCACCACGCAAGCCATGGACATCGGCGCGCTGACGCCGCCGCTCTGGGGTTTCGCCGAGCGCGAGAAGCTGATGGTCTTTTATGAGCGCGCGTCCGGCGCCCGCATGCACGCGAATTATTTCAGGGTCGGCGGCGTGCATCAGGATCTGCCGCCGGAACTCCTCGACGACATCTGGAAGTTCTGCGATCCGTTCCTCAAGGTCTGCGACAATCTCGAAGAGCTGTTGACCGAGAACCGCATTTTCAAGCAGCGCAATGTCGATGTCGGCGTGATCGGCCTCGACGATGCCTGGGCCTGGGGCTTTTCCGGCGTGATGGTGCGCGGATCGGGCGCGTCCTGGGACCTGCGCAAGGCGCAGCCATACGAATGCTATTCGGAGATGGATTTCGATATCCCAGTCGGCAAGCATGGCGACTGCTACGACCGCTATCTCGTCCGCATGGAGGAAATGCGCCAGTCGGTCCGGATCATGCGGCAATGTCTGGAAAAGTTGCGCTCACCAGAAGGTCAGGGGCCGGTCGCGATCCCGAACCGCAAGATCACGCCGCCGCCGCGTGCCACGATGAAGCGCTCGATGGAAGCGACGATCCACCACTTCAAACTTTATACCGAAGGCATTCGCGTGCCGAGCGGTGAAGTCTATGCCGCCGTCGAGGCGCCGAAGGGTGAATTCGGCGTCTACCTCGTGTCGGACGGGGGCAACGTTCCCTACCGATGCAAGATCCGCGCACCTTCCTTCGCCCACCTGCAAGCGATGGATTTCCTGTCCCGAGGCCATATGATCGCCGATGTTGCCGCGATCATCGGCTCGCTCGACATCGTGTTCGGAGAAATCGATCGCTAGTTTAGCCAGGTCGCAGGATCTTCCCCGATCGCAGGATCATTCGTCGTTAGTAGCCGCGCAGGCAGGCCTGGACGGCGCACGACCGCCGGTCAGACGAAGGCTCTCACCTGCGGCGGGCCAGCTCAAATTCTCACATCAAAGACTGACGCATGGCCGCGACAAGGCGCAGCCAAGCGTCGAGGAGTTTCACAATCTGCGCGGCCCGACGGGGCACGAGCCCTTCCAAGTTCGGAAGCGCTCTCCACGGCGCGGAAAGAACGCGTGTTCCGCCGTTCCTCGTACCGCCTCAATGCACGATCAAGCCCTTCATCCAGGCAACAAATCTGTTGCCGCGAACTATCCCGCGCACCCTGGCAGCGGCCCATCTCGCTTGCATCGTAGCGCCGACATGGCAATGGCAGACGATTTGATGCAACTGCCGGTCGCTCAGTTCGAAGAAGCGCTTTGCCTCACCATAGGTATCATCGCTGAGGCCCATGGCACGCAGAACCGGATCCTCGAAGGCGACAGTGAGCGGCGTCCCAGCGCCACGCGATCTGTCACGCGCTTCCCTGTTCATATATTCGGTGCCTGGAAGCGCCCCAAGGCATCGGGTCGGGTTTTGTTCGAGAAGTTCCGCCCAACGTTCAATCCGCTGGGTTCGAGTCATCGCCGGGTACGCCGCGAAGGACTCAACTTCCGCGACGGCCTGCAGTTGGTCGAGTGTTTGATGTTTCATGGTCGGCTCCTGTCGACAGGTGAATTCGCCCACGCCTACATGAGCAATTATCGCGCCATGGAGCGCTGACAAGGCCGGACCGCCGTAACATGAGGCGTACGGATCACCTGCCCGGTGAAGCGGCGCTCGAATTCCGACGCGCCCCCGCCTGTGTTCGATGTCGACCCGTTAACCGAACCCGTTTCCGGACAGGAACTTTTGCGGAAGCTTGCCGTTTGGCTTTGCGTCCGCTTCGGCGGCTGCAATATCAGTCTTGAAAGCAATTCCGTTGGACACGAAGCCTCAACGCGTCGAGCAAGACGTCGAGCCTGTAAATGAAACCCGGGAGCAACCGGCCCCGGTTCGAGAATCTCGTGAGCGATCGGCAGAGCCCCGGCAGGAGAAGCTCGACGGGAATGCCTCGCAACGAAAGGCCGGTCTGCTCGGCTTTCCCAGGCGCCATCCCTATGCGGCCGCAGCCATCGCGCTTGCGCTGTTGCTCGTCGCGGCAGGCATCGCGATCTGGTGGCTGAACGCTCGCCAGTACGAATCGACCGACGACGCCTTCATAGATGCGCGCACAGTGACGATCGGTGCGCAAATAGCCGGCCGCATTACCGAGCTGGCGGTTACCGACAATCAGCATGTACAGGCGGGCGATGTCCTCCTGCGTATCGACGACAGCGACTATCAGGCAAACCTGAAGCAGGCCGATGCCGGTGTCGCCGCGGCCGAGGCCGAAATCGTCAATGTCGCCGCCCAGATCGAGGCTCAAAAGGCAAAGGTGAACGCTGCCCAGAGGCAGGTTGCACAGGCCAAGGCAGCGCTGGATTTCGCCAAGGCCGAGGATCAACGCAATCGCGAACTCCTGGCCAGGGGCACAGCAACGCAGCAGCAGGCGCAGCAGGCGGCATCGACGTTGCGTCAGGACCAGGCCGCGCTGGACAGCGCCGAGGCCAATGTCGCCTCCGCAAAAAGCCAGGTTTCGGTCTTGCAGGCACAGGCCAGGAGCGCCGAGGCGCAGCTCGAGCAGGCAAAGGCCAGCCAGGAGCAAGCCCGCATGACGCTGTCGCGCACGACTATCACAGCACCCGCAGCCGGGCGCGCAACGAGCATTTCCGCCGCTAAGGGCACCTACGCCCAACCCGGCCAGGTATTGATGATGTTCGTTCCCGACGAGGTCTGGGTGAAGGCCAATTTCAAGGAGACGCAGCTCGATCTGATGCGGCAGGGACAGCCGGTCGACATCGACATCGACGCCTACCCGGACAAGTCCTTTCATGGCCGCGTCGACAGCATCCAGGCCGGCAGCGGCACCGCCTTCAGCCTCCTGCCGGCCGAAAATGCCACCGGCAATTACGTCAAGGTGGTGCAGCGCGTGCCGGTCAAGATCGTCTTCGACAAGCCGCCGGATGTGCTTCTCGGGCCAGGCCTGTCGGTGGTGCCGACGGTCAAGGTGCGATGAACGGCGAAACCGCCAGAAATCAGGGCGAAAGCCGATCCGCCGCCGGGACACACAATCCGTGGCTCATCGCCGTCGTCGTCTCCATCGCCACTTTCATGCTGGTGCTGGACACCTCGATCGCCAATGTCGCCCTGCGCAACATCGCCGGCAGCCTGGCGGCCGGAATGGATGAAAGCACCTGGGTGATCACCACCTATCTCGTTGCCAACTCGGTGATCATTCCGGTCAGCGGCTGGCTGGCAAGCGTCATCGGCCGAAAGCGCTACTACATGCTCTGCGTTGCGACCTTCACCGTCGCGTCGCTGCTGTGCGGACTGGCGCCCAACCTGGAACTGCTCATCCTGTTCAGGGTCCTTCAGGGCCTCGGCGGCGGCGGCATGGCGCCAAGCGAGCAATCGATCCTTGCCGACACCTTTCCGCCTGAAAAGCGCTCGCAGGCCTTCGCGCTTTACGGCATTGCCGTCATCGTCGCACCGACGGTCGGGCCGACGATCGGCGGCTGGCTGACGGACCATTTCTCCTGGCACTGGATCTTCTTTATCAACGTGCCGTTCGGCATCCTGTCGCTGGCCCTGGTGCAATGGCTGTTGGTCGAGCCGGACGTACTCGAACGCGAACGCAAGGAACGACTGAAGGGCGGCCTGAAGATCGACGGGGTCGGGTTCGTCCTGGTGGCGATTGCCTTGGGGTGCCTGGAGATTTTTCTCGACCGGGGCCAGCGCTACGATTGGTTCGCCTCGGATTTCATCACCACTTTCGCAGTGATTTCCGCGATCGCGTTCCTGCTGCTTATCCCATGGGAACTCAGTCGCAGCGATCCGGTCGTCGACATGCGTCTATTGTTCACGCGCCAATTCGGCACGGCCTTCCTGGTCATGATGGCGGTCGGTGCTATCCTGTTCAGCACCACCCAGATCGTGCCGCAGCTGCAGCAGACGACATTTGCCTACACCGCGACGCTCTCGGGCCTTTCGATGATGCCGGGCGGCATCGCCATGCTGATCTTGATGCCGGTATCCGGATTTGTAGGCACCATCGTGCAGCCCAAATACCTGATCATGATGGGCATGTCGGTGGTCGCAGTGGCCCTTTGGCATATGACCTCGCTCACCCCGGACGCCAGCTTCCGCTTCTTTGCCTTTGCCCGTGTTTTCCTGATGGTCGGACTGCCGTTCCTGTTCATTCCCATCTCGACCGCGGCCTATGTCGGCCTGCCCCCGCAGAAGACCAACCAGGCATCGGCGCTGATCAACGTTGCGCGCAATATCGGCGGCAGCATCGGCGTCTCGCTGTCCAACACCGTCATTGCGCAAAGCTCCCAGATCCATCAATCGAATCTGGTCGGCCACACCGTGCAGTCGTCGCCCGCCTATCAGCAGGCGCTTCGGCAGGCGACCGAGCATTTCGTCGCCCAGGGTTCGCCGATGGTCGAGGCGAAGCAGCAGGCGATCGGCTGGCTTGGCCAGTTGATCGCCCGCCAGGCCACGCTGCTCGCCTATGTCGATGTCTTCCGCTACTGCGCGGTGGCAACCGCCCTGCTCGTTCCGCTTGCTCTGCTGCTGCGATCAAGCAAGTCGGGCAGCAGACAGGCGAATCCGGAGATGGGCTGACCAGAAGGCGGGAACCAGCTGACCCATTGCGTTGTTCTGCGCCAAGAGGAGATGATCACGATGGCCACTATTCCCACACCCGAGCCAATGCCGACCCCGGTGCCGCCGCCTCCCATCCCCGATCCCAAGCCCGTGCGTGAGCCGGACCCCGACAGGCTCCCCGACGAGGACCCCATTCCCAATCCGGATGAAAACGATATTCCGCCGAAGCGGGCGTTCAACATCTAGCCTATCAGATTTCGAGCACAGCGTAGGGGCGGCCGGTCGGCTTGGCGACATGCATGGCAACGTTATAGACCGACGCCCCGCCCGGTGTGCGGCCCTCGTAGGCGCCGCGATGCGCATGGCCATGCACCACCGCGCTGACCTGGAACCGGTCTATTGTCTCGGCCAGGCGTGACGAACCGAGAAACGGGAAGATCTCCAGCGGCTCGCCTTCGACCGTCTCGACGACAGGCGCGTAGTGCAGAACGACAAGCGTGCGTTTGGCGCGGACCTGCCGCATTGCGTTTTCAAGCCGCATCGCTTCGTTCACGCTTTCCGCCACCATTGACTTGATCGCCGGTTCGCCGAAGGAGCCGAGCATGCGCGATCCAAAACCGCCAACGAAACCCTTGACCCCGACGAACCCGACCTCGTGAATCTCCGTCGCCTCGCCGTCGAGCAGGTGAACGCCCGCCTGGCGCAGAATGTCGGTGACCTGCTCGACGGCGCCTGACTCATAGTCGTGGTTGCCAAGTACGGCGACGACCGGGATCGTGCAGGCACGCAGTTCCTCGGCAAGGATTTCGGCCTCCCGAGGCTTGCCGAGGTTGGTAAGGTCGCCGGTCAGCACGAGAACCTGGGCTGCACGCGACATCTCGCCGAAAAGATCGCGGTACGAGGCCTGGTCCTCCTTGCCGACATGCAGATCGCCAATGGCGGCGACTTTGAGTGCGCTGCCGTTTTCCGCCTTCGGCGAAGCGGTTTCGAGCTCGTCAGCCATTGCTATGTTCTCCTTCACCGCCGACGTCGGCAAAACCCCAGTCGTTGACGTCGATCTCATAGTCAGTTCGTGAAAGCATGCGCCCACGGCAGATTTTCATCCGGGAAGGTGGCAATTCGCGCTGCTTGGCCAGCCGGTCAAGCAGCTCGTCGAGCAGCCAGGCGGGCACGCGGCCCCGCTCCGTCGGATAGATCCATCGGAAGTTCAAGAGATGCATCAGCAGAACTTCCCAATGAACTTCCATGTAGGAAAGCAGCCTTTGCCAGTCGATCTGGTCGTGGGCCTTGAGGATGGTGTGCGCGACGTCGGCACCATCGTGGCGACCGCGGTCCTGGATGAAACTTTTGGACCAGATAAGCTCGGTGGGCCCGATGATCCGCACCTGGCTGCCCAGCAATTCGCCCTGACGGGCGTGCTCCAGCCACTGGTCGTCGACAGGCATTGTGCCGTTCATCGAGGCGAAAATGACGTCGAAAAAATGGGTGCCCTTGAACACTTTGCCGAGCCACCGGTCGTCCTCGACCACGACGGCGTAGCCGATCTGCTTAAAATGGGCGAGGATGCGCGGGCAGTCGCCGGCCTTGCAGAAAATGTCGAGATCCTTGGTCTGACGGATGATCCCGGTATAGGCGCTTACGGCATAGGTGCCGGCGACGAGAAAGGGGATGCCGGTCGCGACAAGTTCGCGGATCGCTTCGATATAAAAGACCTCCGCTTCGGCATTGCGAAGCGTCGGGGCGGCTTTTGGGTCGACCGACGGAACGGATGCCGGGATGGCGCTTTCCGGTGGGGGATTAATGATCATGGCAATGGCTCCTGGCCCGGCAGACCAGCAGCCGCCTGTATCTAATAGCCAAGCATGCCCGATGGTTCCCGCCGTTACGCGGCACTGCCGCTCTCGCCTGCTGCATCAGGCGGACATGCCGCCGTGGCAGGCCTTCGAAGCGGTCATGGTTGTCGGCTGCGGCGCGGCCCTAAAATGATATGTGAGCGGTCATTTTTGACGTCAAGATCGCAGCGCGGTCAGCCTCAAGCACGTCGAGGCGGAGTGGGCCCGCTATCGTCCTCGGGTTCGGAAAGGATTGGCTTCAACATGGTTCCCGAACTGTCGGAGGCGCTGCGCACTCGGCGCAACAGCCACTTGAGCGCCCGTGGCCAGACCGACTCTGTTTGCCGGAAAGCTGCAGGCGGCGTGGCGAAAAGGCCATTCTCCATTTTGTAGTCCCTCACTGTCTCAGTCCAATCAGCGTTCTTCAACGAGCAAAGCTTGTGTTGGTTCCGCGTCGCCATCGGCGGGAGCACGGGCTGGACAGGCGAAGTCATCGTTGGTGGGTTCGAGCGGGCTAGCCCTCTGCAGCGAAATCAGTGGCCTCGGCGATCAAGTCGCGGAATTCAGCCCACTAGCCGGCGGGATTCAGCTCGTATCCTAATGCGCCGGCTCTGGACACGACCCGCGAAGGCTGAAATTGTGATCGGCATTTTCCAGTTGCAAATTTGGTTGGGCTCGGCGGGGATGGCGCTGGTTTCTGAAGACATTGCCAGCCATCCGGCACTGCGTCGCCATGTCCAGGCTCAGTCGCGGACGCTTCTCCAGACCTATGAAGCGAACCCGCGGCTGGCTTCCGTATTCGCCACGCAACAGCGTTGGCTGATGGCCCATATCGGCCTTGGCTTGTATTTCAATCGAGAGCCGGACGATCATCGCAAGGGACTTACGTCCGCACGGTTCATGGACGACATCTGCCGGCATTCGGTGGCCAGCCGCAACACCGCCGATGCCTTCCTGAAGGAGATGCTGCATTACGGTTTCATCCGGCATCTGCCGATTAAATATGGGCGCATCCGCCCGTTTCAGCCGACCGCGGGCACTCTGGAGACGGTTGCCGGCTGGGTCATGGCTCATCTCAAAACGCTGGACAGCCTGGACGGTGGATCTCGACTGGCTGCATTCGTCGTACAACCGGATGTGCTCGCCAAACTGCAGCCGCTGGTGGCCGACGGCCTGCTTTCGTCGCATGCCGTGCGGCAGCCAAAACAGACTTTTTCCTTGTTCACCTGGCTCGACAATGGCGGCATCGTCATGGATTGGCTGATGTCCGGCGTCGATCCCGATTATGCCGACCTGGACCGAATCCCGACCGGTGTCGTCTCAATCGGGGATTTCGCGAACTGGCTCAAGCTTTCCCGCACTCACCTGTCACGCAAATTGCGCGATGCCGAGGAACTCGGCAGCATCGGCTGGTTGGGCCAGCGCGGTCACTCGGTCATGTGGGTGTCGAGCGAGTTCTATCAGGAATACATGACCGCCCAGGCGGTCAAGCTCGCCATCATCGATGCAGCCTTCGACAACTGTGTTGTAACTTCCGAAACCAGCTGAACCGCGAGCCGACCGCCCTCGTGGCAGCCTTGGCGCCGCCGCGACGGAGGTCTGGCATTTCAATCGATGTCGAACGACACGCCCTGCGCAAGCGGCAGCGCCTTGGAATAATTCACCGTATTGGTGGCGCGCCGCATATAGGCCTTCCAGGCATCGGACCCCGACTCGCGGCCGCCGCCGGTCTCCTTCTCGCCACCGAAGGCACCGCCGATCTCGGCCCCTGACGTGCCTATATTGACGTTGGCGATGCCGCAGTCCGATCCGTCGACGCTAAGAAAGCGCTCGGATTCCTGCAGGTCGCGGGTAAAGATCGAGGATGACAGCCCCGCTCCCACCGCATTGTGTTCTTCTAGCACGGTGTCGAAGTCCGAATATTTCATCACATAGAGGATGGGCGCGAAGGTTTCCTCCGTCACCGGCGAAACCTGCCGCGGCATTTCGACCAGCGCCGGACGCACATAGTAGGCGTCGGGGTGACCGTTCTCGACCCGCATTCCGCCGGTTATCTTACCGCCATGCGAAGCCGCCTCCTCCAGCGCCTTCTGCATATTCTCGTAGGCAGCCTTGTCGATCAGAGGGCCAACCAGAGCGCTTGTCTCCAGCGGATTGCCGACCGAGACGCTCTCATAAGCCTTCTTCAGGCGCGGAACGAGCTGGTCATAGACGCTCTCATGCACGAACAGGCGCCTGAGCGTCGTGCAGCGCTGGCCGGCCGTGCCCATGGCGCCGAAGGCGATAGCGCGGAGCGCCATGTCCAGATCGGCCGTCGGGCAGACGATGCCGGCATTGTTGCCGCCGAGCTCCAGCACCGCACGGGCAAAGCGCTTCGCCAGCCGTGGGCCGACATCCCTGCCCATGCGCGTCGAGCCGGTGGCCGAGACCAGCGGCACCCTGGGATGATCGACCAGGATCTCGCCGACGGCGCGATCGCCGATCAGCACGGGCGCCAGTCCCTGCGGCGCGTCAGCACCGAAACGCTTTACCGCGCGTGCAAAAATCGCTTCGCAGGCGAGCGCCGTCAGCGGCGTCTTCTCCGACGGCTTCCACACCACCGCGTCGCCGCAGACCAGCGCAAGTGCTGCGTTCCACGACCACACCGCGACCGGGAAATTGAAGGCGGAAATGACGCCGACGACACCGAGCGGATGCCAGGTCTCCATCATGCGATGGCCGGGACGCTCGGTGGCGATGGTCAGGCCGTACAATTGCCGGGAAAGACCGACGGCGAAATCGCAGATGTCGATCATCTCCTGCACTTCGCCAAGACCTTCGGATGGGATCTTGCCGACTTCGATCGATACCAACCGGCCAAGCTCGGCCTTGTGTGTGCGCAATTCCTCGCCGAGCAGCCGTACCAGCTCGCCACGCTTGGGAGCTGGTACCTGCCGCCACGCCAGGAAAGCCTTGTGGGCATTGTCGATGGTCGTTGCCGCATCGGCCGGCGAGATGGTCTTCAGCGCGGCGATCTGCTCGCCGGTCACCGGGCTGCGCACGATAAGATCGCCGCCCGTAAGCGCGCGCTCGGCAACGCCCAGTTTCGCCAGAAGCCCGGCCGTTTCCTTCGCAATCGTCATTTTCATCCCTTTCAGATCCCGTCGCTCATATGGCGTCGGTCCAAGCCTTGCGCCATACCCGCTCCCTGCCGGTCGGCACACCAGGCGCTGTCATGGCGTGGCATTACGCGTTTCAGGGAAAAATCGCCACCCCGGCATGGTCCAAGCCGGCGTCCGACTGTTGAACCAGCCAGATAGAGCGAATCAGTGTGCCGTCTTGGCGGTTTCCCGCACGGCGCTTTCTTTCATCAGCCGGTCGATATGCATGCGGATATGCGCTGCCTCGGCGGCCGTATTGGCGAGCGCGATGGCGCGGTCGAAAGCGACACGCGCCTCCTCGCCGCGGCCAAGCTGCATCAGCAGTCCGCCCTTGAGGCCGAAGAAATGGAAATAGCCGGAAAGCCTTCCCTCCAGCGGCTCGATCATGGCGAGTGCGGCTTCCGGTCCACGCACCTTGGAGACCGCGACGGCGCGGTTGAGCGTCACCACCGGCGACGGCTGCATCTGCTCGAGCAGCCCGTAGAGCAGGTCGATCTCGTTCCAGTCCGTGTCCTCGGGCTTTTCCGCCCGCGCATGCAGTGCGGCGATCGCCGCTTGCACCTGGTAGGGACCGGGCTTGCGATGGCGCAACGCCTTGTCGACCAGCGCCAGGCCTTCATCGATCATCTTGCGGCTCCACAGGCTGCGGTCCTGGTCTTCGAGCAGCACGATCTCGCCGTTCTCGTCGAAGCGAGCCGGCGAGCGTGCATGCTGCAGCAGCAACAGCGCCGTCAGCCCCATGATCTCCGGCTCGGTCTGGAATAGCCTGAGCAGCAGCCGGGCCAGCCGGATCGCCTCTTCGCAAAGCGGCGCACGCGCCGAAGCCTCGCCGCTGTTGCTGGAATAGCCTTCGTTGAAGATCAAGTAGACCATGGCGGCGACGGCGGCGAGCCGTTCGGAGCGCTCGACCGCTCCCGGCGTCTCGAACGGCACCCCGGCGTCGGCGATACGCGCCTTGGCGCGCGTGATACGCTGCTCCATGGCGCTTTCACCGACGAGGAAGGCGCGGGCGATCTGCTTGACCGTCAGGCCGGAGACGATGCGTAACGCCACCGCGATCTGCTGTGTGGCCGGCAGGTCGGGATGGCAGCAGATAAACAGCAGCCGCAAAATATCGTCGCGGTAATGCGCCCCGTCCAGCCGCTCGGCGACGTCGCTCTCGGCATCCTCCAGATCGGAGATCTGGTCCTCCTCCGGCAGCGGCGCCTGCTTGGCCCGCTTGCGCACCGCATCGATGCCGCTGTTGCGGCCGACGAAAATCAGCCAAGCTGCCGGATCGCGCGGAGGACCGTTTTTCGGCCAGTTGTTCAGTGCCCTCAGGCAGGCGTCCTGGAATGCTTCCTCCGCCGCGTCGAGGTCGCGGAAGTAGCGCAGCAATGCCCCCATCACCTGCGGGCGAGCGGTGCTGATTGCCGTGCTGATCCAGGCGAGTTCGGTCATGCGGAAACCTTGGCGGGATTGAAGAGCGAGACCGGCCGGATTTCATAGGAGCCGCCGCTCGGGTTGACTTCGGAAAGCTCGCGCGCGAAGTCGACGGCCTCATCGAGGTCGGCGCATTCGAGCGTGTAGAAGCCGAGGAACTGTTCCTTGGTTTCGGCAAACGGGCCGTCGATGACGATCGATTCGCCCTTGACCTTCCTCAGCGTCGTCGCCGCGGTCGTCGGCAAGAGCCGCGCCACCGGGCCAAGCCGGCCTGCCTGGGCATATTTTTCCTGCACACCGATAAGCTTTTCCATGACTGCGTCGTCCTGCTCCTTGCTCCAGGAGCAGACGACGTCTTCCGAGGCATAGCAGAGGATCGCGTAGAGCATGGGTCGTCCTTTTCTCTATCAAAGGACGAAACACTAGGACCGATGCCGACATGGCGTCGACAAAAAAAATACGCCCCCGGTCTGGCGTCATTCCCTCGCCTTCAGCCATCTCAAGACCAAGGCCTCCTCGTCGTCGAGCGCGGCGATCGAGCGCTTGCCTTTGTTGGCATCCGCCATTTCGTCCAGCAGCCGTCCTTCGGACCAGGCGCGGAACACTTCCGGATGGATGTAGCATTGGCGACAAACCGCGCGCGTATTGCCGAGCCGCTCGGCAACCTTGTCGATGACATTGTTCATCACCCGCTTTTGCTGCGCCTGGCTTTCCGGACGTTCGGTTTGCGCAAACAGCGACGCCGCATGGATGGTGCCGCCCCAGGTTCTGAAGTGCTTGGAGCTGAACTCCGCTCCGGCTTTTTCCCTGATATAGCGGTTGACGTCGTCTGAGCGCACCGGACGCCTGTTACCGTCCTCGTCGAGATACTGGAACAACTTCTGCCCCGGCAGGTCCTGCGCTCCACGCACGACCTTGGCAATCCGGCGATCGACAAGCTTCAATCTCCATTCCTTGCCGGATTTGCCGATGAAAGCAAAACGCAGGCTCGAGCCCTTGATGTCGACATGGCGGTCGCGCAGCGTGGTCAGCCCAAAACTCTTGTTGTCACGGGCATAGGCGGCATTGCCGACACGGATCATCGTGTTGTCGAGCAGCCAGACGATAGCCGCAACGACGCGTTCCAGCGGCAGGCCGTGACGGCGCAAATCGACGTCGATCTGCCGCCGCAGTTCGGGCAGGCTTTCGGCGAAGGCGATCAGGCTCGAATATTTGACGCCGTCACGCTCCTCCGCCCAGTGCGGGTGATAGCGGTATTGTTTGCGGCCGCGCTGGTCCCGACCGGTCGCCTGGATGTGACCGTCGGCATCCGGCGAGATCCACACATCCGTCCAGGCCGGTGGAATGGCGAGCGCCTTGATGCGTGCCAGCGCCTCCCCGTCGACAATCCGCCCGTCGGGTCCTTTGTACGAGAACCCCTTGCCCGAACGCAGCCGGCGAATACCGGGTTCAGTGTCGGTGACATAGTTGAGCGAGGCCCGAACGGCCGAGGCTTGCGCGCCGTTCTCCAGCGCTCCGTTCTGCGGCACCCCGTTTTTTGGTGCAGCTTTCCTCACAGCCAATTGGCCAGACGACGACCCGGATTTGTCCAGCATGTCCTCTCCACGGAATTTCCGTAGATAAGCCGCTTGCCGGCTGCGGGTTCCAACGCCTCTTGATCTCTTGGTTCCAGAACAGCCTATCGACGTCGCCGTGCAACGAAGACGTGCGTCGTCACGCCTTTTCGAGCACGACCGGAATGACGTCGACCGCCTGCTCGCCGACCTGTCCACCAGTGGTTTTCAGCACGCCGACGATCGGCGCCACATCGGAGTAATCGCGGCCGTAGCCGACCGTGATATGGTCGTTGCTTGCCCGCATGCCATTGGTCGGATCGAATTCCTGCCAGCCGGCATCGCGCCCGCACCACACCTTGACCCAGGCGTGCATGGCGTCGGCGCCTTCGAGCCGCGGCTTCCCGCGCGGCGGGATGGTGCGCAGGAACCCGCTGACATAGCCCGCGGGAATACCGAGGCCGCGCAGGCCGGCGATCATGATGTGGGAAAAATCCTGGCAGACGCCGCGCTTCAGCCCGAAGGCGTCGCTGGCCCGCGTCTGCACGGTGGTCGCCTCGCCGTCATAGGTGAAATCGCGGTGAATGCGGTTGCACAGAGCCATGGCCGTGCCGACTGTCGAACTGCCGGCACTGCCTTTCGCATAGGCAGTGATTGCCGCGTCGATGCCGGCATGATCGCTGGCGGCCAGAAAGTGATGCGGCGAAGCCGGCGCCAGCGAGTGCACTGCGCCGAGTTCTTCCCTCAGCCGGCGTATGTCCGGCGATACGTCGAGCCCGGGTTCGGGCCGCGACACTGAAACACGCGCGCTCATCCTGATGTCGAGCGCATCATGCGCGTCACGAAAGGCGATCGAGGTGACACTGTTGCCGAAAAAGTCGGAAAAGTCGGAACGTTCGCTGGGCGCCGGCACAAAAGACAGTGAAGCGGCGATGACGCGCTGCACGCCAGGGATGGTCGGCGGCAGCACGCGCACTTGATGGCGGCCGCCGCCGGCCGCCGCATCATAGTCGTAACGCAGGTGAAGCCTGATGTCGTAGAGCATGCTGTCTCTACCCGAAATAGGCTTTGGCGAGGCTGTTGTAGAGCCCGCCGATTTCATTGGCGAGATCGCCGAGGGCCTTGGCCGTCATGTCCGAGGGCTCCTTGATGGCGATCGACGTGTTGAGCTGCAGGATTTCCTTGGCCGCCGGCGACATATGGCCTTCAGCGCCGACAGCGGGCAGCAGCGCGATTTCGGCTTTCAGCCGTTCGAGCTGGAAAAGGATTGAGCGCGGGTTGAGCGGATCGAGCGCCAGAAGGTCGACCACCGTGCGCCGCCCCGCCTGCACCGGATATTGCCGACGGTGCGTCATGACGCTGTCGCCGATCTCCAGCATCATGTCGAGCGCGCCTTCCGGCGCCTGGGCTCCGGTCAGCCGGGCGAGCGTGCGGGCGATCTGGATGCCGCGTTCGAGCCTGCGGCCGATTTCCAGGAAACGCCAGCCGGCAAAGCGGTACATGTTCTCGTGCAGCAGGCCGGAAAACCCGGCCAGCTTGCGCAGGATGACCGTCATTGCCCTTGTCGCGTCGTCGCCCGGCGCCACTGTCGCGGCAAATTGATGGATGGTCTTCGACAGATCCTTCAATGCCAGCCAGCCATCGGGCGAGAAGCGGTCACGGATCTGCCCGGCGCTGTAAACGGCGCTGTCCAGCGTGCCGATGAGCCCCAATGGGATTGCCGTCTCGACGTCGATGCCGAACGGCGCGAGATAGTCGCTGATATCGGCGAGCAGCGGCATCTCGGGATCGGATGTCTCGGCCAGCCGCACATGGTAGGCGCGCAGGATGCGCACCGTGTCTTCCGACCGCTCGATATAGCGGCCGAGCCATGTCAGGTTCTCAGCCGCGCGGCTGGGCAGGCTGCCGGGCAAGGTTCGGGTGAAGCTGTCGTGCTCCTGCGGCAGCAGCGTCTCGCGCTCGACCGGCCTGTCGCTGACCACCCAGACATCCGCCGCCTGGCCGCCGCGCTGCATGGCGATGGCGGTCGGGTCGAGCGAGAAGCCGACACGGGCAAAGCCGCCCGGCATCACCGTCCAGCCTTCCGGCGTCCGCGCCAGATAGACGCGCAGGCTTGCCGGCCGCGGCTCCAGCCAGCCGCCGACATAGACAGGCGTGGTCGACAGCGTCACCGCTTCCTGGCCGACGAAGTCGCCGCCGTCCCGTTCGATCCTGGCGACGAGTTCGGCCCGTTCCTCGACCGACAGCGCTGACCCGAGCTTGGTCGAGCCGTCGTCCTCGAAGGCAAGCCGCGTCGACAGCGCCGGGCCGATCACCATGCTATCGATATTGGCGAGCACATGCTCACGCTCCGTCTCCTGCCCGCACCACCATGTCGCGACCGTCGGCAGCAGCAGTTCCTCATTGCGCAGGGCGCGCGAAATCTTCGGCAGGAAGGCGAGCAGCGCGCGCGTCTCCATCAGGCCGGAACCCAGTGCATTGACGGCCGAAACCGCCCCTTGCCGGACCGCTTCGACCAGCCCCGGCGTGCCGATCTGCGAGTCCGGCCGCAATTCAAGCGGATCGGCGAAGGCGGCGTCGAGCCGCCGCCACAAGACGCTCACCGGCATCAGCCCCGAAACCGTGCGCACCATCAGCCTGCCGCCCGAGACGGTCAGGTCCTCGCCCTCGAGCAGCATGATGCCGAGATAGCGGGCGATATAGGCATGTTCGTAATAGGTTTCGTTCAGCGGTCCCGGCGTCAGGATGGCGACACGGCCGCCGGCTTGCTTGGCCATGCCGATCAGCGCGTCGCGGAAGCGACGGAAGAAGCCGGCCAGGCGGTGCACATGCATCTCGCCGTAGATGTCGGACAGCGCCCTCGTAGTGGCGACGCGGTTCTCCAGCGCGAAGCCGGCGCCCGACGGCGCCTGTGTGCGGTCGCCAAGCACCCACCAGCGGCCGTCCGGGCCACGACCGAGCTCGAAGGCGCAGAAATGCAGGAAATGGCCGCTGGCCGGCCTGGTGCCGACGACCGGCCGCAAATATTCGGGGCTGGCCGCGATCAATCCGGCCGGTAGAATGCCTTTCTCGACCAGCCGGTTCGGACCGTAAATGTCGGCGATGGTCTCCTCGAACAGATCGGCGCGCTGGACCAGGCCGGCGCTGATACCAGCCCATTCCTGCTCCTCGATCAGCAGCGGCACATGCGCCAGCGGCCATTCCCGCTCGTTGGCGCCGGCCTTGTCGTAGACGCGGTAATAGACGCCGGCATCGCGCAGGTACTGGTCGGCGCGGGCGAAGCGCTGGGCAAGCTTTTCCGGACCCAGGTCCTCCAGCGCCTCGATGAAGTGCCGCCACGCCGGCCGCGGATTGCCCGACGCATCGACCATCTCGTCGACGACGCCTTCGATCGGCTGATAGTGCTCCAGCAGACTGTGGGTTTGCGGCTTGCTGCGCAGCCTTTTGTGATTCCCCTTCGCCATGGCTGATCAGAGTCTTTGCGGCCGCCGAAGGTCAAGGGTCATCGGGAAATCTTCAGAGGCTTCTTCGTTGCGCAGCACATAGCTGGACGGCGTATGGCCACGTGGTTCGAAGCGGGCGAGCCGCCGCGCCTCCGCTTCGTTGCCGTTGACCGGGAAGGTGTCGTAGCTGCGCCCGCCGGGATGTGCCACATGGTAGACGCAGCCGCCGACCGCGCGGCCCGACCAGCGGTCATAGATGTCGAAGACCAGCGGGGTGTTGACCGGTAGCGCCGGATGCAGGCCCGACGCCGGCTGCCAGGCCTTGAAGCGCACGCCGGCCACTGCGATCTCGCGGTTGTCGGTCACCTTCATCGGCACTACGCGGCCGTTGCAGACGACGGCGTGACGCTCCGGGTTGAGCCCATCGGTCTTCACCTGCAGCCTTTCGACGGAGGAATCGACAAAGCGTACGGTGCCGCCGATCGCGCCTTGCTCGCCCATCACGTGCCACGGCTCGAGCGCCTGCCTGAGCTCCAGCTTGACGCCGGCATGCTGGACCTCGCCGCAGAACGGGAAGCGGAATTCGAGCTGGGCGTCGAACCATTCCGGACGGAACGCAAAGCCGTTCAGCTTGAGGTCGTCCAGCACGTCGAGAAAATCCCCCCAGACATAATGCGGCAGCATGAAACGGTCGTGCAGCGAGGTGCCCCAGCGCACGAAGCGGCCGTCGAGCGGGTTCTTCCAGGCCCGGGCGATGATGGCGCGCACCAGCAATTGCTGCGCCAGGCTCATGCGCGCGTTGGGCGGCATCTCGAAGCCGCGGAATTCGACCAGCCCGAGCCGGCCGGTCGGCCCGTCCGGCGAAAACAATTTGTCGATGCAGATTTCCGAGCGATGCGTATTGCCCGTCACGTCGGTCAGAAGGTTGCGGAACAGCCGGTCGACCAGCCACGGCAGGGGTGCCGCGCCCTTGTCCGGATGTGGCACCTGCGCCATCGCGATTTCGAGTTCGTAGAGCGAATCGTGGCGTGCCTCGTCGAAGCGCGGCGCCTGGCTGGTCGGGCCGATGAACAGGCCGGAGAAAAGGTAGGACAGCGACGGATGTCGCTGCCATTGCAGCACCAGGCTCTTCAACAGGTCGGGGCGGCGCAGGAACGGACTGTCATTGGGCGTGGCGCCGCCGACGACGACGTGGTTGCCGCCGCCGGTGCCGGTGTGGCGGCCGTCGATCATGAACTTGTCGGCGCCAAGCCGCGTCTGCCGCGCCTCTTCGTAGATCGCCGTGGTCGTCGCCACGCAATCCTGCCAATTCGCGGCGGGGTGGATATTGACCTCGATGACGCCGGGATCGGGTGCGACACGGATGACATTGAGGCGCGGATCGTGCGGCGGGCCGTAGCCCTCGATGTGCACCGGCAGGCCGATCGCCCTTGCCGCCTTCTCCGCCGCCGCCACCAGTTCGAGATAGTCCTCCAGCGCCTCGACCGGCGGCATGAACACACAAAGCCGTCCGTCGCGCGGCTCGACCGAAAGGGCCGTGCGCACGGCGCCGCCGATCTCGGTAATCTCCTGTTCAACGCGGTCCTGCTGGCCAGTAACGGCCGTAAAGGAGACCGCCTGCTGGCGTCGCGCCATCTCGTCGGCGCCCTCCAGTTCGGCCGCAGCGGGCGACGAAGCAGAACCGGGCAAGATCGCCTCACGCGCCGGCAGTGGTCCGCGCGGCAGCGATGGATCGACCGGGACTATGTAGGGGAACTGCGCCGGCGGCACATAGGGCAGCGTGCCGAGCGGCAGGCGGTAGCCGACCGGCGAATCGCCGGGCACCAGGAACAGCCTGCCGCGCCGCGTCTTCCATTTCTCCGAGCGCCAGCGCGGTCCGGAAGCCTGGCTGTTCCAGCGCTGGACGGGCAGCACATAGCCCGACGGCTTGGTCAGCCCGCGTTCGAACACCCGCGCCATGCGGCTGCGCTCCTCCGGATCCTCCAGCTTCGAATTGGAAGGATCGACGTTGTCAGGCAGCTTGCCTTCCTTGAGCAGCCACTCGGCCGGATCCTCATAGGCTTCGCTGACCATCGTCTTGTCGATGCCGAGTTCGTCGGCGATCGCCGTCAGCAGGCCTTCGGCCTGCTTCGGTCCGACATCCGCCTCGCTCTTTTCATGCGCGATCAGCGACGGGTCGCTCCACACCGGCTCGCCGTCGGTGCGCCAGTAGAGCGAGAAGGTCCAGCGCGGCAGGCTTTCGCCGGGGTACCATTTGCCTTGCCCGTAATGCAGGAAGCCGCCCGGCGCGAAGCGTTCGCGCAGCCGGCGGATCAGCGCGTCGGCCTTTTCGCGTTTGGTCGGCCCGACGGCGGCGGTGTTCCACTCTGCAGCCTCGAAATCGTCGATCGAGACGAAGGTCGGCTCGCCGCCCATGGTCAGCCGCACATCGCCGGCCTGGAGCGCAGCATCGACCTGGACCCCCAGCGCGTCCAGCGCCTGCCAGCTCTCGTCGGAGAACGGCTTGGTAATGCGCGGATGCTCGGCGATGCGGTCTACCCGCATGTCGAAGCCGAACTCGACATTGGCGAAGCTCGCCATGCCGGAGATCGGCGCGGCATTGCGGAAATGCGGCGTTGCCGCGAGCGGCACATGGCTTTCGCCGGTGAGCAGGCCGGAAGTCGGGTCGAAGCCGATCCAGCCGGCGCCCGGCAGATACACCTCGCACCAGGCATGAAGATCGGTGAAATCGGTCGCCGTGCCGGGCGGCCCGTCAAGCGCAACGAGGTCGGGCTTCAGCTGGATCAGATAGCCCGAGACGAAGCGCGCGGCGATGCCGAGGTTCCTCAGTATCTGCACCAGGAGCCAGCTCGAATCCCGGCACGACCCCTTGCCGGCGGCCAGCGTTTCCTCGGGCGAGAAGACGCCGGTTTCCATGCGCACGATGTAGGCGATCTCGCGCTGCAGCCGCGCATTGAGGTCGACGACAAAATTGACGGTGTTGGTCGGGTGGCGCGCGAGGGTTTTCAGGAATGCCTCCAACAGCGGCCCCGCCGGTTCCGGCGTTCGGTAGATGGTCAGATCGTCCCGGATCTCTTCGGGGTATTCGAACGGAAACGTCTCGGCCGACGGTTCGACGAAGAAATCGAACGGATTGTAGACCGTCATGTCGGCAACGAGATCGACCTCGATCTTCAACTCCGTCACCGGCTCGGGAAAGACGAAACGGGCAAGGAAATTGCCGTAGGGGTCCTGCTGCAAATTGACGAAGTGGTTTGCCGGCCCGACCTTCAGCGAATGGCTGAGCACTTTGGTGCGGGAATGCGGCGCAGGCTGCAACCTTATGACTTGCGGGCCCAAGACGACCGGCCGGTCGTATTTGTAGTGGGTCAGGTGATAGACGGCTGCCAGAATTGCCATGGTGCCCCTGAAGTCGGCGTTTCAAAAGGAGTTCGCTGAACCCTGACACGAATGCTGACCATTCTCCAAGCAGAGATGTTGCGCTGCACCTAAATTAAGCAGCTTTCACAGCTTCACGAAACGGAGCGCCGACCTGGGATTCCGTGGCGTGGCGGCAAGACGTTGCAACGGTGCAGAGCCGAAGGCCGGCGAGTCAGCACCGGGCGCTTCCCGCCGACATTGATGTCAGCAGCACGCGCGATGCTTGGTCGAAAAGAGCTGAAAAGAAAAACCCGCCTCGGTGAGCGGGTCGTCGGTGCGAATTAGCACCATAGCGAAATTAGTAGCATAGCTGCCGGCACAAAGCAAGAACAAAATGTGGCGCCGTTGGCGAAAATTGCCGATCTCCCGCCTTGCGAGGGGAGATGCCAAGCAGTGGCGCTGGAAGCGGAGGACACCTGCCAATGCTAAAAGAACGCCTGCAACCCGGTCTGCGCCCGCCCGAGGATCAGCGCATGCACGTCATGCGTGCCCTCATAGGTGTTGACGGTTTCCAGGTTCTGGGCGTGGCGCATGACGTGGTAGCCTATCTGGATGCCATTGCCGCCATGCATGTCGCGGGCCTGGCGGGCGATGTCGAGCGCCTTGCCGCAATTGTTGCGCTTGACGAGCGAGATCATCTCCGGCGCCATCTTGCCTTCATCCATCAGCCGCCCGACGCGCAGGCTGCCCTGCAGGCCGAGCGCGATCTCGGTCTGCATGTCGGCGAGCTTCTTCTGGAAAAGCTGCGTGCCGGCCAGCGGCTTGCCGAACTGCTTACGGTCGAGGCCATACTGGCGGGCGCGGTGCCAGCAATCCTCAGCCGCGCCCATGGCGCCCCAGGAAATTCCGTAGCGCGCCCGGTTGAGGCAGCCGAACGGTCCCTTGAGACCCGAGACGTTGGGCAGCAGCGCGTCCTCGCCGACCTCGACGCCCTCCATCACCACTTCGCCGGTGATCGAGGCTCGCAGCGACAGCTTGCCGCCGATCTTCGGCGCCGACAGCCCGTTCATGCCCTTTTCCAGGACAAAGCCGCGAATCTCGTTGTCATGCGCGGCCGATTTTGCCCAGACGACGAACACGTCGGCGATCGGCGCGTTGGAAATCCACATCTTCGAGCCGGAGATCCTGTAGCCGCTCGCGGTCTTCTCGGCCCGCGTCTTCATGCCGCCCGGGTCGGAACCGGCGTCAGGTTCGGTCAGGCCAAAGCAGCCGATCCATTCGCCCGACGCCAGCTTCGGCAGGTATTTCTTGCGCTGTTCTTCCGAGCCATAGGCGTGGATCGGATACATTACCAGCGACGACTGCACGCTCATCATCGAGCGATAGCCCGAGTCGATCCGCTCCACTTCCCGCGCGACCAGCCCGTAGGTGACGTAGTTGGCGCCGAGCCCGCCATATTCTTCCGGGATGGTGATGCCGAGCAGACCGGCCTCGCCCATTTCGCGAAAGATCCCGGCGTCGGTCTTCTCCTCGAGATAGGCTTCCTCGATCTTCGGAGCGAGCTTGTCGGCGGCAAACGCCGCGGCGCCATCGCGCACCATGCGCTCGTCCTCCGAAAGCTGGTCCTCGATCAGGAAAGGATCATCCCAGACGAATGCGTTCTTGTCGGCGGCCATGGCTCTCGGTCTCCCAAACTCATGCATGTCGCCCAAAGCTTGCCCGCGGGCCTGACCCGAGGGTGTTCGGCAGCTTGGAGATAACGACATGCATCGAAACAGAAATCTTGAAACGCGCGGCTTATCGGCTCCCGTCCTGAAAAAATCAAACGAAATAGCTTCGCCGATCCATGAGCATTGGTGATGGATGATCAATGTCGAGCGCCGCCGTCTGACCTGGCGGCGCAGCCCGGCTCGCGAAATTACTTCCGCTTCAACGCATCGGCCAAAGCGGCGCCGAACGCGCCCTGCTGCACCGGCCGCTCCGGCTGGCGTTGGGGCGCGGGCGCGCGCGGCACCGGCCTGCTGCCATTGTCGCGCGGCTTCGGTGCGCCAGCGTCGCCATCCTTGCGCATCGACAGACCGATGCGCTTGCGCTTGATATCGACGTCGACGACACGCACCTTGACCACGTCGCCGGCCTTGACCACCTCATGCGCGTCCTTGACGAAACGGTCGGCTAGTTGCGAGACGTGCACCAGTCCGTCCTGGTGCACGCCGATATCGACGAAGGCGCCGAAGGCGGCGACATTGGTGACAGTGCCTTCAAGCTGCATGCCGGGCTTCAGATCTTTGATGTCGTCGATGCCATCGGCAAAAGTCGCGGTCTTGAAGCCGGGGCGCGGGTCGCGGCCGGGCTTTTCCAGCTCCGCCAGGATGTCGCGCACCGTCGGCAGGCCGAAGCGCTCATCGACGAAGACGCGCGGATCGAGCGCCTTGAGTGCGGCGCTGTCGCCCATCAGCGAGCGGACGTCGCGCCCGCAGGCCGCAACAATCTTCTTGGCCACGCCATAGGCTTCCGGATGCACCGCTGACGCATCGAGCGGTTCGCTGCCGTTTGGAATGCGCAGGAAGCCGGCGCATTGCTCGAACGCGCGGGGTCCAAGGCGGGAGACCTTCAACAGTTCGCGACGGCTGGCGAACGGGCCGGAGGCATCGCGATGCGCAACGATCGCCTCGGCCAGCGATGCGCCGAGACCCGAAACCCGCCCCAGAAGCGGCGCTGAGGCCGTGTTGAGATCGACGCCGACGGCGTTGACCGCATCCTCGACCACCGCTTCCAGCGAGCGGCCGAGGCGGTACTGATCGACGTCGTGCTGGTACTGGCCGACGCCGATCGACTTCGGCTCGATCTTGACCAGTTCGGCGAGCGGATCCTGCAGGCGCCGCGCGATCGACACTGCCCCGCGCAGCGACACGTCAAGGCCGGGAAATTCCGCCGCCGCCGTTGCCGAGGCGGAATAGACCGAGGCGCCGGCTTCACTGACGATCACCTTGAGCGGCTTCGGCCCGGACCCGGCAGGCATGTCAGCCAGCATGTCGGCCACCAGCCTTTCGGTCTCGCGGCTGCCGGTGCCGTTGCCGATCGAAATCAGCTCGACCTTGTGCAGCCGGATGAGCTTGGCCAGTTCGGCCTGCGTGCCGCGGACATCGTTCTTCGGCGGGAACGGATAGACCGTTGTCGTCGCCAGCAGCTTGCCGGTGCCGTCCACCACCGCCACCTTGACGCCGGTGCGAATGCCCGGATCGAGCCCCATCGTCGGCCGCGAGCCGGCAGGCGCGGCAAGCAGCAAATCCTTGAGATTGCGGGCGAAGACATGGATGGCTTCTTCTTCGGCCCGCTCGCGCAGATCGCGCATCAGATCGAGCGTCAGGTGCAGCGACAGCTTTATGCGCCAGGTCCAGCCGGCGACCTCCATCAGCCAGCGGTCTCCCGGCAACTGGCGGCCGATGGCGTAGGCGTCGGCGATCATCCGCTCAACCGGTTTCACCGGAGAGGCGTCATCGGCATCGACTTCGACGTCGAGCGACAGAACCTCCTCGTTGCGGCCGCGCAGCATGGCCAGCGCGCGATGGCTCGGCACGTTGGCCCAGCGCTCGACATGGTCGAAATAGTCGGAGAATTTCGCGCCCGCCTCCTGCTTGCCGTCGACGACGCGCGACCGCAGGAAGGCGCGTTCCTTCATGTAGGTCCGCAATCTGCCGACCAGATCGGCATTCTCGGCGAACTGTTCGGACAGGATGTCGCGCGCACCCTCGAGCGCCGCCTTGGTATCGACGACGTCTTTGCTGATGTAGGCCAGCGCCAACTCGGCGGGTACAGCCGTACGGTCGGCGAGAATAGCTTCCGCCAGAGGCCCGAGCCCGCGCTCGCGTGCGATCTCGGCCTTGGTCCGGCGCTTCGGCTTGTAAGGCAGATAGATGTCTTCGAGTTCGGCCTTGGTGCCGGCCGCAGCGATCTTTGCCTCGAGCTCCTCGGTCAGCTTGCCCTGCTCGCGGATCGAACCAAGGATGGTGTCGCGGCGCGCGTCGAGTTCGCGCAGATAGGCGAGCCGCTCGGCGAGGTCGCGCAGCTGCGTGTCGTCGAGGCCGCCGGTGACCTCCTTGCGGTAGCGCGCCACGAACGGCACGGTCGCGCCGTCATCGAGCAAGCCGATCGCCGCCGCAGCCTGTTCGGGCCGGGCGGCGATTTCGGCGGCTATGATGGATGCGATGCGCTTGATGTCGGCTGCCATGTCGTACCTGTCGCTAGTCGAAACGAGCAGCGACCATAGGCGCAGAGCACTGCCGCGCCAACTGCGCCATTTTCAACCCGGCGAGAGGTCCACAGGAAAGGTCGGGCTTTCTGGACGGATCAGACCATCCGGCTCAGCGCCTCGAAGAAGGAAACCATATCCAGATCGAGCGGATCGTCGACCGGCTGCGGCTGCGACGACATTTTTGCGATTACCATTTCGGCCTTCGGATTGACGTAAAGCCACTGGCCGTGGATGCCGATGCCGCAGAAGGCGCCGCTTGCGGCGCCCGTCTGGTACCATTTGTTGCGGTAGCGGCCACGCGGAAACAGGAACGCCATCGTGCCGCGCCGCCAGGCCTCGGCGTCACCGCCAGTTTCGGTCGTGTCGCGCACCCAGGCTTCCGGCACGACGCGGCGGCCATTGGCTGCGCCGCCTTGCCGCATCATCTCGCCGACGCGTGCAAGGTCGCGCGGCGTCACCGAAATGCCGCCGGCGGTGCGCGCCGTACCTTCCGTGTCGACTGTCACCGAGGCGTCGCTGACGGCGCCGAGCGGCGCCCATAATTTCTCGCGCATCAGATCGTCGAAACGCCGGCCAGACGCACGTTCGAGCAGGATGCCGAGCAGGTCGGAATTGGGCGAACGGTAGCGGAACGTCCGGCCATGCGGCTCGGCCAGACCTTGCAGCGTCATGAGGAAAGTGGCCAGGCTCTCGGTGCCCCCGCCCGGATTCCACAGCATGGCGCGGCGATAGCGGGCGAAGGCACTTTCCGGATCGAGATAGGCCTCTTCGAAATCGAGGCTGACACTCATGTCGAGCACGTGCCGCACACGCGCATCGCCATAGGCCGAGCCGGCGGCTTCGGGCAGATAGAGGCTTACCGGTGCCTGCGGATCGAAAATCCCCTCGCCTTCCAATATGCCGGCAACAATGGCGGTCAGCGACTTGCTGATCGAAAAGACGATGTGGCGCGCCCCAAACTCCATATGCGGCGCGAACCAGTCGCCGACGAATTTGCCGCGTTTCATGATCGTCAGCGCGTCGGTATCGGAGCGCCTGAGAAAAGCCGCGACCGTCTCCGCGCCGCCTGCAAGAGCGACCTTTTCGCCAAGTAGCCCGCCGAAATCCTGCGCCGGCGCCTCGCTGCTGCCCGGCTGTGCCGTCACGGCAGCGCTCGGCACCAGCTCGCCGACATTCTGGAACGACCACCGGCTGAACGGGCTTTCCCGCCAATTGCCGAGCAGCACCTCCTTGCGGGCAAAGCCATACCTGGTCTCGAACGCGGTCTTGCCAGCCATGGTGGTCCTTGCGGATTTTCTTTGAGGTTCAGCCAAGCGCGGCGGCAATGGCATGCACTGCCTTCAGCGTCGCCACCGAATAGCCGATGTTGGTGAAATCCGGATAGCTCGAAAGCTTCACCATGACCATTTTCGTATCCCAGTCGATATGGATCAGCTGCCCGAACACGCCCCGGCACAACAACGCCCGCGAGCGCGGGTCCTCGATCCAGAACTGGTTGCGGTAGCTGCCTTCCGGCAGGCTGGGACTGAAATCCGGTCCATGCCTGCCATGGCGCGTCGCCTCGATCCAGTCGGCCGGTACGATGCCGCCTCCATTGTCGAGGATCAGCTGGCCGAAGCGGCCATAATCGCGCAGCGTGGCGTTGAAACCGCCGTCGGCGACCGCATAACCGGCGCTGTCGACAGTGAAGCAGGCGCTTTCATCGGCGCCGAGCTTTTGCCAGAGCTCTTCCGAAATCAGCTGCGCCAGCCTTTTGCCGCTCACCCGCTCCATGATGAAGGCAAGCACGTCGGTCTCGATCGAGCGGTATTCGAAGGCGGCGCCGTGCGGCCGGCTCTTTTCCTTGAGCCCCAGGATCAGTTCGAACATATGCGATGGCCAGCGGAAGACCGGATCGCTGCCCGGCGGCACCGGCTTCCAGCCGGTGGCGACATCGACCTGGCCGATGTCGGAATAGGGATCGGCGTATTCCTCGGAAAAGCGCACGCCGCTCGTCATGTCGAGCACATGCTGCACGCTGGCGCCTGCCCAGCCGGTCGCTTCCAGCTCCGGCAGATAGGCCGTCACCGGCAAGTCCGGATCGATCACCCCGTGCCCGACCAATATGCCGAACACCGAGCCCGTGACCGACTTCGCCATTGACTGCGACAAATGCAGCGTGCGCTCGGTCATGCCGTTGAAGTAGCGCTCATAGGCGACCTTGCTGTCCTTGAGCACGAGAAACCCGTCGGTATAGGTCTCGTCGAGCAGCCCGGCGAGCGTCGTCGGCTGCCCCATGCTGTCGCTCACCGGCAGCGCGTCGAGATCGACCTCGGCGCGCTCGAAGCGATGCCGATGGCCATTGCCGCGCCAGACTTCGACGGTCGGCAGAAATTCGCGGATGTGCTGAAACGCCCAGCGGTTCCATGGCGGCCGGTCCCAGTCGAGCTTCGGCGGCACCATCCGCGGCGGCGAACCCTGCATGATCGGCGGCGCCGGTTCGCTGTTGCGATAAGATTTCATCCAATCCCCTTGTCGCAAAGAAGGGAGGCCGAAGCCTCCCTTCGATCGATCCCACGTCGAGCCTATTTGCGCAGATTGGTCCAGATCTTGTTGTAGATCTCGACCACTTCCGGTGGGCAAGGTGGCACAAATTCCGCAGTCGGCGCACCGGCCGGCGGATTGATTTCCGGCGCGCTGGCGAAGTCCGGCGGCAGGAATTTGTGGCTCCCGGTAATGCCGTTGTCGTAACCGGCGAATTCCGAAATCAGCGCGGCGTTTTCCGGGGCCATGACGAAATCCTGAAACAGCTTCGCATTTTCAAGGTTCTTCGCGCCTTTCAGCACGGCCACATTGTCCATCCAGCCTTCGATGCCTTCCTTGGGATAGGCGTATTTGATCGCCGGAATTTTCTGGCGCGCACGATAGGTTGCGCCGTTCCACGCCTCCGTGACGATCACATCGCCCGAGGTGATCTTGGTGATGGTGTCGTAGCTGAAGGTCTTCCATGACGGCTTGGCGGCCATGAGAATGTCGTTGACCTTCTTCAGATTGGCCTTGTCGGCGCCGCAACGCGGCACACCGGCATAGCGCTCGGCCGCGTGCATCACGGTGTTGACATCGTCGAGCATGTTGATCTGGCCTTTCAACTCGTCCGGCGGGTCGAACAGGATTGCCAGCGTGTCGATGTCGCCCTTGTATTTGTCGGTGTTGACTTCGAACGCGGTGGTGCCGAACTGCCACGGCACGGTGTAGTGACGGCCTTTGTCCCAGTAGATGTCGACGAAGCGCGGGTCGAGGTTCTTGCCGTTCGGCATCGCATTGGGCTCGGTCTTTTCGAGCAGGCCCTCATCGATCATGATCTTCACGGTGTAGTCGGATGGGACGACGATGTCGTAGCCGGAATTGCCGGCGCGCACCTTCGACAGCATGGTCTCGTTGGAATCGTAGTCGTCCAGCGTCACCTTGACGTTGTATTGTTTTTCGAATTTCTCGATCAGCTTGGGGTTGGTGTAATCACCCCAATTGTAGATGTGCAGCTCACCATCGGCGAGTGCAGGTACTGCCCATAAAAGTGCTGCCGTCGAAACGGCAGCCATCAGTTTCCTAGACATCACAGTCTCCTTTGCCTTCCCATTGACTCACTTGGCGCGGCGGCGCGCGATCAGGAACGATATCGAGACGAACAGGATCGACACCAGCAGCAGGATGGTGGAGATGGCATTGATCTCCGGCGTCATCGGCCGCCTGATCTGGTTCCAGATGTAGAGGGGCAGCGTCGTCTGCCCGGGGCCGGCGACCAGCTGCGTGATGGTGAAATCGTCGAAGGAGACGATGAAGGCGAGCGCCCCACCCGACAGGATGCCGGGAACCAGCAATGGCAGCGTTATGCGCCGGAAAGCATGCCAGGGCGTGGCATAGAGATCGGCCGCGGCAGCTTCGAGCGTCAGATCCATGTCCTCGAGACGCGCCCGGATGGGCATATAGGCGAAAGGAATGCAAAAGACGGTGTGGGCGAGGATCAGATTGCCGATGCCGAAATTGAGCCCGAGAGTGCCCGCGATCAGCGCAAAGAACGAGAGCGTCGCCACCGCCGTGATGATCTCCGGAACCATCAGCGGCAGGTTGATGACCATGAAGGCGGCCGACAGCCCGCGCCACGGCTTGACCCGGGTCATGCCGATCGCCGCCAGCGTCGCGGCGATCGTCGAAATGATCGTGGCGGTGACAGAGATGATCAGCGTGTTCTTGGCGGCGTTGTGGAATTCCTGGTTGAGCAGCGCACTGCCATACCAACCGAGCCCGATGCCTTCCCAACGCGTGACCAGAGACCCGGTGTTCAGCGAGAAGATCATCAGGATCAGGATCGGCGCGTAGAGCACGCAGAGGCAGATGATGGCGATCGAGCGGAAGCCCGGTTGGTCCTTGATATCGGCGCTGCGGGGGTCAGCCATGCCTCATCTTCCCCGACGTGTTACGGACATAGAAGTAGAGCGCCACCAGCACCGCTGCCATCAGGATCAGCGCCTGCGCGCAGCCGAGCGGCCAGTTGCGCCCGGAGCCGAATTGCTGGGCGATGAGATCGCCGATCATCAGGTGGATACCGCCGCCGAGGATCAGCGGCGTCACATAGGCGCCGAGGGCCGGAATGAACACAAGCAGGCAGCCGGCGATGATGCCGGGCAGCGACAGCGGGATGATCACCCGCCATAGCACCTGCCGACGGGTCGCATAGAGATCGTAGGCGGCCTCGACCAGCCGGAAATCCAGCTTCTCCAGGCTGGAATAGAGCGGCAGCACCATGAACGGCAGGAACGAGTATAACAGGCCGAGCTGGATGGCGAAGTTGGTGTAGAGCATGGTGATCGGTTTCTCGATCACCCCCAGAGCCATCAGTGCGTTGTTGATGAGGCCCTCGTCGCGGATGATGAACATGATGGCAAGAGTGCGCACCAGCAGGTTCGACCAGAACGGGATGGTGATCAGCAGCACCCACCAGTTGCGCTGCGCCGGCGGTCGCGTGGCCATGAAATAGGCTGTCGGAAAGCCGAGCAGCAGGCAGATGACCGTCGTCACCACGGCGAAGACGAACGAGCGCAGATAGATGATCAGGAAATCCGGCGTGAACTGCAGCGTGTCGTCGAAGATGTCGCGCTGGAACAGGAAGTTCAGATAGGCGTCGGTCGAGAATTGCCACTGCACGCCGCCATAGGGTGCTGCGGCAAGAAATGAATAGATGACGATGATGAGAAGCGGCAGCACGCCGAAAATGCCGATGATTATCAAAGCTGGCAACGAAAGCAGGCGGTGGCGCCTGGCACTGGCCTTCTCCGCCTCTGCTTCGAACAATGCAGCTTGGGAAAACGCGCTCGCCATCAATCCCTCAGCACTTGCGCGGCGTCGTTGCCGATCGAGATACCGACCTTGTCGCCCCGCTCGAAACCGCAGCCTGCGCTGCGCGTGTTCTGCTGGCGCACGGTGAAGGCTTCGCCGCTGTCCAGTTGGACATGAATATGCGTGTCGGTGCCGAAATAGACGATGTTTTCGACGGTTCCGGAAAGATCGCCCTTGCCGCTGGTCAGCTTGGCGTGTTCCGGCCTGACCACCACGGTAGCATTATCCTTCGGCTGGAAGCCTTCAGCCACCGTCGCGTCGATCGTTGCGCCGGATTTGAGGGTCGCGCGCGCCTTGCCGTTGCCGATGTCGGTGATGGCTGCGGTCAGGAAATTGGTTTCGCCGATGAAGTCGGCAACGAAGCGCTCCGCCGGCTTGTCGTAGATGTCCCAGGGCGTGCCGACCTGCAGGATCTTACCGGCCGACATCACAGCGATGCGGTCCGACATGGTCAGCGCTTCCTCCTGGTCGTGGGTGACGAAGATGAAGGTGATGCCGGTCTGGTGCTGCAGCCGTTTCAGTTCGATCTGCATCTCCTTGCGCAGCTTGTAGTCGAGCGCCGACAACGGCTCGTCGAGCAACAGCACTTTTGGCTGCGGCGCCAGCGCGCGGGCCAGTGCGACGCGCTGCTGCTGGCCGCCGGAGATCTGGCTGGTGCGGCGGCCGCTGAGCGCCTCCATTTTGACCAGCTTCAGCATCTCGGCGACGCGTGCCTTGATTTCGGCTTTCGGCTTGCCCAGCATCTCCAGGCCGAAGCCGATATTCTCGGCCACCGTCATGTGCGGGAACAGCGCATAGGACTGGAAGACGGTGTTGACCGGCCGCTTGAACGGCGGCAGCGGCGCAATGTCGTGGCCGTGCAGCAGGATTTCGCCTTCGCTGGGGAAATCGAAGCCGGCGATCAGCCGCAGCAGCGTCGTCTTTCCGCACCCCGACGGCCCCAGCAGCGTGAAGAACTCGTTCTCGCGGATCGACACCGAAACCGTGTCGAGAGCGGCGACTTGTGCGTCCCCGGTACCGAACACCTTGCGGACGCCGCGGACCTCGATTGCACTCTTACCCGGCTGATCCGGCACGCATTACCCCATTGTCATGTCCGCTCTTGTTGGCGGATCCAGTTCCCATTCGATTGTCAGCATATGCCGGTCGGCTTGGCAACCATGCATCTGAATCTCGGTTCAGAACGCAAGCTCCGTGCCATCGTCAGCCCCATCATCAACCTGATGACTGATCTTGCCGCCGCAGATGGTAGTCACCGGATGCACCTTGTGTAACAAACCCGGTTCAGTTGTCTCGATATCGGCCGACAGCACCACCAGATCGGCCAGATAGCCGGTTTTCAGCCGGCCCTTGCGGTGCTCCATGAATTCGGCATAAGCGCCTTCGACTGTATAGCCCGCAAGCGCTTCCAACAGCGAGAAGCTCTGGTCGGGAACGCCGTCTGCCCAAGGTTTGCGCAACACCGCCGCCTGAATGCCCAGGATCGGGTCGACCCGCGACACCGGCCAGTCGGAAGCGAAGACGACATGCGCACCCGCCTGCTTCAGCGTCCGCCAGGCATAGCTCAGCGGCCATCTTTCGCGGCCGATGCGCGAAAGCGTCGGCTCCAGCGGGAAGTCCATGGCGCCGGGCGGGTGCGGCGGCTGCATCGAGGCGATGACGCCGAGTTCGGCAAAGCGCGGCACGTCGGCGGCAGTGGTCACCTCGATGTGCTCGACCCGGTGACGGCTGTCGCGCCTGCCGTTCTTCCGCCGCGCCGCCTCGTAACCGTCCAGAACCGCGCGCACAGCGCCGTCGCCTATCGAATGCACGGCGATCTGCAGGCCGCGCCGGTCGGCCTCCAGCGCCACCTCGGCGAAATGCTCTGGCGTGAACAGCGGCTCACCGCGCCAGCCCGGCCGGTCGGCATAGTCGTCGACCATGACCGCGGTCCAGCCTTCCAGCACGCCGTCGCAAAACATCTTGACCATGCCGGACGACAGCCATTCCGATCGGTAGGCGGAAGCCATCCTCGACGCTTTTTCCAGCCTGTCGAGCGTCATGAAGTTCTTGAAATGAAAAGGTATCTTGGTGCGGCAGAGCAGCCGGCCTTCCTGCTCCAACCCGGCAAGCAGTTCGAGCTGGTAGAGATTGCCGTCCATGTTCTGGATTGAGGTGATGCCGTGGCGGGCGCACCATTCCAGCCCGCGATGCATCAGGGCACGGTCGGCCGCGATTTCAGCGGCGGAAGGGTACGGCTCGGGCTCGCCGCCTGTCGCAAGGCCGAGCCACACGCGGTTCTGCCCGGAAAGCTCGAGGATCGGCCCAAAGGCCTCGCCCTCACGCAATTCGCCGGCCGCGAGGCCGTCGGCGCCCATGACGATCTCGTTGCCGGGGCCGAGTTGCTTGCCGTGCAGGATGCCAGCCAGCTCAAGCGCCTTGGTGTTGGCCCACATCGTGTGGTGATCGGAAGCCGACATGGCGAACGGCCGGTCGGCGATAATGCGGTCGAGATGATGGCGGGTGACCGGCTCTTCCTTGGAAAGGATAGTGTAGTCGACGCCGGCCCCAAGCAGCAATTTGGCGTTCGGCCGTGCCGCAGCGTAGGCGCGGATCGCGTCGCTCAGTGCATCGAAGCCATGCACGCCCTGAAGGTGCAGATTGTCGAGCTCGGCCGCGCCGCCGAAAAGGTGCATATGCGCTTCGATGAAGCCCGGCACCACCGAACCGCCTTGCGCATCGATGATCTTCGTGGCCGGCCCTTTCAGCGTCTCGATCGTCCGGCGATCGCCAACCGCCAGGATGTTGCCGTCCTTTATCGCCACCGCCTCGGCCGTCGGATTGCCTTCGTCCATGGTCAGCACACGGGCATTGGTGACGATCAGGTCGGCATTTGAACTCATGATTACCCGCGGTTCGGTTGCGTTGCCGGCAGGCTAGACGACCGGCTGCCGGGCCAGCAAGCCATAGCTGGTTGGCCCAGCGCCTTGTGAAGGGCCATGCAGGACGGCTAGGGTCGCCGCGTCTCACCACGGAACAATTTCATGAAGACTGTTTTTTCGCCTTTCCATGCCGGCCATTCCGGCAATGTCGAATTGATCGCCGGCGCCATCGTGCCGGCTTTTGAAAAGCCTTCGCGCGCCGAGTTCATCAGGGCGCGGGTGGAGAGCGAAAAACTCGGTCCGATCCTGCCGCCGGAAAGCCGCGACCTTGCCGCCGCCAGGAAGGTGCATGCCAGCGACTACATCGATTTCCTGCCGACCGTGTGGCCGCTCTGGGAAGCGTCGGGCCGCAGCGGTTCGGCCATTCCCTTCACCTGGCCGACGCGCGGACTGCGCGGCGACGTGCGCCCGAAAGGCATCGATGCGCTGCTCGGCTTCTACTCCTTCGACGGTGGCGCGACGTTCGTCAAAGGCACATGGGATGCGATCAAGTCGTCCTATGACGTCGCGCTGACCGCCGCCGCGCTGGTCAAGGCCGGTGAGCCTTCCGCCTTCGCCCTCTGCCGCCCGCCAGGGCACCATGCAGGGGCGGCCTTCATGGGCGGCTATTGCTTCATCAACAACGCCGCCGTCGCCGCGCAATGGTTCCGCGACCGTGGCGCCGGGCGCGTTTCGATCCTCGACGTCGATTATCACCACGGCAACGGCACCCAGGAGATATTCTATCGCCGCGGTGACGTTCAGGTGCTGAACCTGCATGGCGATCCGATGACCGAATATCCCTTCTTCCTCGGCCATGCCGACGAACGCGGCGAGGGCGACGGCGAAGGCTTCAACGACAATTACCCGATGCCCTTCGGCACCGGCTGGGACGTGTGGAACGCCTCACTCGAGGACGCTTGCACGAGGCTTTCGGCTTATGCTCCCGACGTCGTCGTGGTTTCACTCGGCGTCGACACTTTCGAGAAGGACCCGATCAGCCAGTTCAAGCTGAAGACCCCCGACTATCCCAGGATCGGCCGCCGCATCGCCAGGCTCGGCCTGCCGACGCTGTTCGTCATGGAAGGCGGCTACGCCGTCGAGGAGATCGGCATCAACGCCGTCGGCGTGCTGACCGGCTTCGAAGACCGCTAGAAGTGCCGCCGGTGCCTGCCAATCACATGGCAGCGCTCGGCAAGCGGTACCGCCTGCCTGACCGATCGTTCAGCCTGCGGCGGCACGCGCTGACCCGCCCGCTATCCTGTTGTTGGACCATGATGTTTTTCCAGAATGCGTTCGCCCTTTGCGAAATGATGTTCTATTTTTTGAACCCACGGCTTGCGGGGCCGATTGATCGGAAGAACAAACGCATTTGAGTCCGGGACAGCATTTATGAACGACGACACACCGGAAAGCGAAAGCGCCTCGGCGCTGGCGCCGTTCCGGCACGGCATCTTCCGGGCGGTGTGGTCCGCCAGCCTCGTCTCCAATTTCGGTGGCCTCATCCAGGGCGTTGGCGCCGCCTGGATGATGACGACGATCGCCACCTCGTCCTACCAGGTGGCATTGGTCCAGGCCTCGACCACCTTGCCGATCATGCTGTTTGCGCTGCTGGCCGGCGCCATCGCCGACAGCTTCAACCGGCGCAAGGTCATGCTGATCGCGCAGATCTTCATGCTCGTCGTCTCGGCTCTTCTGACCGTCTTCACCTATCTCGACCTGATGACACCGTGGACGCTGCTCGCCTTCACCTTCCTGATCGACAGCGGCACCGCGCTCAATAGCCCGTCCTGGCAGGCTTCGGTCGGCGACATGGTGCCTCGCACCAAGGTGCCGGCGGCGATCGCGCTCAACTCGATGGGCTTCAACCTGACGCGCAGCGTCGGCCCGGCGATCGGTGGTATCATCGTTGCCGCGGCAGGTGCCGCCGCGGCCTTCGCCGTCAACACGCTGAGCTATGTCGGCCTCATCGTCGTGCTGGCCCGCTGGAAGCCGGAACTGCCGGCATCGACCTTGCCGCGCGAGACACTGGGCGCCGCAATGGGCGCCGGCCTGCGCTATGTCGCCATGTCGCCTAACATCGGCAAGGTGCTGGTCAGGAGCTCCGCTTTCGGCTTCAGCGCCGGCGCGGTCCTGGCATTGCTGCCGCTGGTCGCGCGCGACGTCGTCAAGGGTGATGCCTTGAGCTACGGCATCATGCTCGGCGCCTTCGGCATCGGCGCCGTCGGCGGCGCGCTGACCAGCGTCAGGCTGCGGCAGCTGCTGTCCAGCGAAACCATGGTGCGCATGGCATTCGCCGGTTTCGCCGTCTGCGCCTTCAACGCCGCCGTCAGCAATCATGCCTGGCAGACGTCGCTCGGCCTGCTGCTCGGCGGCGCCTGCTGGGTGACGGCGCTGTCGCATTTCAACGTCACCGTGCAGATGTCGACGCCGCGCTGGGTGGTTGGCCGCGTGCTTTCGGTCTATCAGACCGCGACCTTCGGCGGCATCGCGCTCGGCAGCTGGGTCTGGGGTGTCGTTGCCGACGCGCATGGCGCCGAAGTCGCCCTGATGGCGGCCAGCGTCGCCATGCTGGCCGGAGGCGCCATCGGCCTGCTGCTGCCGCTGCCGCAGCAGGCGGTGCTCAACCTCGACCCGCTCAACCGCTTCCGGGAGCCGCATCTGGCGCTTGATCTCAAGCCGCGCAGCGGTCCCATCGCCATCATGATCGAATATGTCATCCGCAACGAGGACGTACCGGAATTCCTCGCCACCATGGCCGAGCGCGGCCGCATCCGCCGACGTGACGGCGCCCGCAACTGGACATTGGCGCGCGATCTCGAAAATCCGTCGATATGGATCGAGCACTACCACACGCCGACCTGGGTCGAATATATCCGCCACAATCGGCGCGCCACCTACGCCGACGCGGTCATCGGCGAGCGTATAAGGGCGCTGCACAGCGGCAACGAGCCACCGCGCGTCCGCCGCATGATCGAGCGCCCGACGACTGCCGGCACGGCGCTGGTCATGCCGAAGGGACCGATCGAGCATTAAAGCATTTTGCACCCAAGGGAATCACTTGACGTCGCAGAAATGCGGTTAAAACAAATAGATAAAGCGGGATGCACCGTTCAATTTGAACGCATCCCGCTCCAGCGCAATTCCAAGAAAAGTGTGATACGGTTTTCCGTCCGGAAGAGACAGAGCGGTTCGCCGTTTCCGTGAAACGATGAACCGCTCCAGCCACCCTGACGCCCTTCCGCTGGCGATTCGACTACATGAGCTCTATGACGAAATAATCGCCCTGCTGTATCCACTTTACCAGGAAGTTGATCGTCAGGTCGGTACCGCTCCAATACATCTCGACGGTTGATGGAGACGGCTTTATGAGGCCTCCCTCGATAAAGTCACTCGACCTCGTCCCAGATACGCCTGAGATGAAATTGAAATCCTGGAACTGGAATGTGACCTCGCAGCTGAGAGTGAACGGCGTGAACCCGCCGCCGGCCGGCTTGGGCAACGCGAACTGAACCAACGCCGGCTCTGCGTTCGGCTTTTCGGTCTTTGAAAAGCTGCCGGATGGCCCCTGCAGGTGCCAGGTGATTTCAGTGATTTCTTTCTTGGTGGCGTTGAACCAGAGACCCGTTGCTATCGTCAGCATCGCCGGCTTGACGACCGGCGCCGCAGTAAGGGGAATACTGATGGTCTCGGTCTTGTAGCCAACGGCTGCAACTTGCAAGCTGACCGATGCTTGGCCGGTCGGCGGAGATAGCGTGAACGCTGTGTTGGTGGCCCCGACCACCGCGCCCCCTTGCGATATGGTCCCTCCAACCGATTGGGACTTGTTATCGGCGTCGACTGCTTTGATGGTTATCGTCGCCGGCTGGCCCGCTATCAGGGACGGGGGAGCCGCGGAGAGCAGCATTTCCCCGAGGGTGACATTGACGGGAACTCTGGTGAGCGGAGACATCTTCGTGCACAATGTCTGCATCACCGTAATTTGGTCTTCTACCTTGAGCTCGCCCACGTAAATCCCGAAGAAGAGCGTCGTCCAACCAAGTGGCGTATCGCTGGCGCGCCACTTCCCGTTCACGAATACATGCACGCGCGCCCCGGGAATCACGCCTGATACGTAAATTAACCGCTGGAAGACCCGGACGGGCTGTTGAATATCCGGGGTCTTGAGTGGGGTCAGGTCGGACACTTTGATCGGGCCCCCGACCCGAAGCGCGAGGGGCTGACAAGTAAGCTCCAGCTCGGCGTGAATGTGCTCGCCGGCGCGCAACGGCCGAAATGTCTCGACCCAGACGAGGCCGCCAAAACTGAATACGGGCTTGCTGATTACAGGAGAATCTGGCGCATCCGAGTACAAACGTACGACCGCGTTGTCGACGCTGTTGACGAAAGCGCCGCTTGCACATTCAAATGCAGGCTCCATGACGGTCGGCGGAAATACGCTGCCCTGGTAAGACCCTACCACCAGCAACTTATCCGATGTGGCTGTCTTGCCGCATAGCTCCTGGATGACGACGAGCGATGGAAACGGCGGCGAGGCCGGGATCAGGGCCGACACGTCGGGAATCCAGTATTGGCCGGAACTCACATCCTCGCCGACTCCGATTCTCCCGAGCACGGTAGCTGCACCCGAAGTCGGATCGACAAGTTGGATCGTCAATGTCGCGCCGGGCTCGAGATTGGAGATAGGCAAAGCACGGGCTGCCGGGCAGGAGTACTGTGAGGCGTCGATTACGGGCTTTCTAACCGGCAAGGTTTCGTCGACGATCACCGGAGGGGCAGATGACGGACTTGATGCATTGCAGCGCTCGAAGTGCTGCGTGGCGCTGAAGACATCCGGATTGTGCGCGGCACGGCCAAGCAGCGCCAGGAGGTTGGCACCGACGAAAGGATATTCCAGCACGTCGCCATTGAAGTGGACCTTCGTGGTGGCGCCTTGAGCCAACCCCCTGACGGGTACTGCTTGCGCGCACCCAGGAACCGGGCCGACTGCTGGTGCCGGCATGGTATTTTCCCGATACGGCGTCTGTTCGGCGGGCAAGCTCGGGGTCTGACTGCTCTTCACCTGTCCGGCAGGCGTCTGAACGGACTGCACTGCGCTAAGCACATCGTTGGCCTGGATCGCCCCGCGAATGCGCACTGGTATGACATTTCCGCGTGCAGTATCGCTGCCAATCAATGCGCCGCCGTTGAAAATCTCGACCGTGGCGCCAGGATAGGCTGCGCCTATCAGCACCCAGTCGACGCACTCGTGCACCTGACTCAAATACACCAATGGGCTTAGCGTCGAGGGATACCCGAGCACGACGATCGGGACCGGGCTTGGATCACTGGTTTCGGCGCCGAGCGTCCAGCGTGCGGTCAATGCATCCCCCACGTTGAGGGAGCCTGCGGCGACCGGCACAAAGGTAGTGGTTGTGGCGCCGGCATTTACCGCAGGGACGGGTACGCCATTTACCAGGAGGGAAATGCTCGAGCCGGGAAGCGGCCCATCGATACGGACCGACGTACTCAAGACCGACACGGGGCCAATCACAATTGGTGCAAGGAGCGTGCTCATGTTCGTTTCCCTCTCTGTACGGCGCAGACATGTCGCCTGGTTCGAAACAGGACGTAGAGGGACCGCACTTACGGATGACTTACGGATGGGTCGGCGCGGTGCTAGACTGCGCGCGCGTCCGCCGCATGATCGAGCGCCCGACGACTGCTGGCACGGCGCTGGTCATGCCGAAGGGACCGATCGAGCATTAGGGGCCATCGGTCGCGACGCTCATAATTGACGGAACATAACCTCTATGGAATGACAACAACTGATCCGAGGGATTGGCAGAATGCGCCCAGGGGCGCACGCCAATTCAGGTAGATCAGGTAGATTTGGGAGTCCATTTTGCAGCGCCTGGCCTAATCGCCACCCATGCAGAACTGGATAGCCATTCCGATCCGAGGCTCTATAACAGCTCGACAGGATTTCGAGATCAAGGGGAGACGATGCGTTACATACGTCCGCTTTCAATGGAAGACGCCGCCGGCCTGTTGGCCGGTTCAGCCGGCACGGCCGCCATCCTCGCCGGAGGCAGCGACCTCTTGGTGCGAATGAAAGGCGGCTTTATCGAACCCGACCTGATCGTCGACATCAAGGCGATCGACGGGCTTGGCGAGATCAGGGAAACAGCCGAGGGCTTCAGCATCGGCGCGGCGGTCCCCTGCGCATTGCTGGGCGAGAACACGGCCCTGCAGAAGGCATGGCCTGGCGTCGTCGAAGCGGCCAAGCTGATCGGCTCGAAGCAGGTGCAGGGACGCTGCACCATCGTCGGCAATCTGTGCAACGCCTCGCCGGCCGCCGACAGCGTCCCGGCGCTGGTGGCCGCTGGCGCCAAGGCTGTGGTCGTCGGCCCGGGAACCAGGCGCACGATTGCCGTGGAAGCGGTGCCGACTGGGCCGGGCAAGACGTCGCTGGCCAAGGGCGAGATCATCGAGGCAATCCTGCTCGACAGCCGTCTGCCGCGTTCGGGCGATGCCTATCTGCGTTTCATTCCGCGCACCGAGATGGACATCGCGGTGGTAAGCGCCGGCGTGAACTTGACGCTCGATGAGCAAGGTCGCGTCAAATCCGCCCGTCTGGCGTTGGGCGCCGTGGCGCCGACGGTGATTCTGGTCGAGGAGGCCGCCGAGGTTCTCATCGGCTCCAAGCTGGACGAAGACACGCTGGAGAGGCTCGCCAAGGTCTGCTCGGGCGCCTGCCGCCCGATCGACGACAAGCGGGGCACTATCGAATTCAGACGGAAAGTCGCGGGTGTGCTGGCCAAGCGGGCCGCCACGACCGCCTATGCACGCGCAGGAGGCAAATGATGGCTGGTGTGGCAGTATCAACGACAATCAACGGCGACAATGTCGAGTTTCTTTGCCAGCCGGACGAGACGCTGCTTGATGTCCTGCGCGATCGCCTGGGGCTGACGGGCGCCAAGGAAGGCTGCGGCACCGGCGACTGCGGGGCCTGCAGCATCATCCTCGACGATCGGCTGGTGTGCTCGTGCCTGGTGCTCGGCGCGGAGGCCGAGGGTCGGCACGTCGAGACCATCGAGGGCATGGCGCATGGCGACAGGCTGCATCCGCTGCAGCAGAAATTTCTGGAACACGCCGCACTCCAATGCGGCGTCTGCACGCCGGGCTTCCTCATGGCTGCCAAGGACCTTTTGGCCAAGAATCCCGATCCGACCGAGGAGGAGATCCGCTTCGGCCTCGCCGGGAACCTCTGCCGCTGCACCGGCTATGACAAGATCGTGCGTGCCGTTCAGGACGCCGCCAGCGTGATGAAGGGAGCATGACGATGAATTTCGATCCGCGTTACTCCGGACGCAATTTCACCGCTGTCGGCACGCGTCCCATCCGTCCCGACGGCGTCGACAAGGTGACGGGCCGCGCACGCTATGGCGCCGACTTCAACATGGCCGGGCAACTGGTCGGGCGTGTTCTGAGAAGCCCGCACGCGCATGCCACGATCAGGAAGATCGACACGTCGAAGGCGGAGAAGCTCGCCGGCGTCAAGGCCGTGATCACCGCGGCCGACCTGCCCGACCTCACCGACGGCGATGCCGCCATGTACGACATCCTCGACAACTGCATGGCGCGCAAGAAAGCGCTCTATGACGGCCATGCCGTGGCCGCGGTGGCTGCGGTCGATGCCCGCACGGCGAGGCAGGCACTGAAGCTGATCGAGGTCGACTACGAGGTGCTGCCGCATGTCACCGACGTCGACGAGGCGATGAAGCACTCCGCACCTCTGGTCAACGACGCCATCTTCACCGAGGGCCTCGAGCAAAAGCCCGTCAAGCCTTCCAATGTCACCAAGCGCACCCAGTACGGCCATGGCGACATCCATGTAGGTTTCGGCCAGGCCGACTTCGTTGTCGAACGCTCCTTCAAGACCGAGCAGACGCACCAGGGTTATATCGAGCCGCATGCCTGCGTGGCCAATGTCAGCTCCGACGGCACCGCCGACCTGTGGGTCTGTACGCAAGGCCATTTTGTCTACCGCCAACACTGCGCCCAACTGCTTGGCATGGAGGCCTCGAAGCTGCGCGTCACCTCCTCGGAGATCGGCGGCGGTTTCGGCGGCAAGACCCATGTCTGGGCCGAGCCGGTGGCACTGGCGCTGTCACGCAAGGCCGGGCGGCCGGTCAAGCTGGTCATGACGCGCGACGAGGTGTTCCGCGCCTCCGGCCCGACCAGCGCCACCTCGATCGATGTTCGGATCGGCGCCCGCAAGGACGGCACGATCACGGCGGCCGAGGCGACGCTGCGCTATAGCTGCGGCCCCTATGCCGGCACGTGGGCCGAGATCGGCGCCATGACGGCCTTTGCCTGCTACAAGCTCGAGAACGTCAGGACGGTCGGCTACGAAGTGCTTGTCAACCGGCCCAAGACCGCGGCCTATCGCGCGCCGTCGGCTCCGATGGCGGCGTTTGCGGTGGAAAGTGCGGTCGACGAGCTGGCCAAGGAGATCGGCATGGACCCCGTCGAGTTCCGGATCAGGAACGCGGCGCAGGAAGGCACCAGATCGTCCTATGGACCGGTATACGGCCCGATCGGCATCGGGCCGACGCTGGAGGCGGTGAAGAACCACCCGCATATGAAGGCGCCGCTCGGCAAGAATCAGGGCCGCGGAATGGCCTGCGGCTTCTGGTTCAATTTCGGTGGCCAGACCTGCACCGACCTCAACATCGGCATGGACGGCTCGGTCTCGCTTGCCGTCGGCACTGTCGATGTGGGTGGTTCCCGCGCGTCGCTGTCGCTGGTGGCGGCGGAGGAGCTCGGTATCCCCTATGAGCAAATCAAAGCGGTGGTCGCCGATACCTCCAGCCTCGGCTACAACGATATGACGGACGGCAGCCGCGGCACCTTCTCGTCTTCGATGGCGACGATCTCCGCCGCTCGCAACGCCATCAAGGTGTTGCGGGATCGCGCCGCGCAGATGTGGGACATACCCGTCGACGACGTGGTCTGGGAAAAAGGTCACGCGATTGCCAAGGGCGAGAAATACGGCAACCTTGCAGCATTGTCGCTGAAGGAGATCGCGGCCGCTTCCGGAAAGACGGGCGGACCCATTGCAGGGCACAGTGAGCTCGTCGCCGACGGCGCCGGCGTCTCCTTCGCCACCCATATCTGCGATATCGAGGTGGATCCCGAGACCGGCGCCACCAGGGTGCTGCGCTACACCGTCGTCCAGGACGCCGGCAAGGCGGTGCATCCGACCTATGTCGAGGGGCAATACCAGGGGGGTGCCGCGCAAGGCATCGGCTGGGCGCTCAACGAGGAGTATATTTACGGCAAGGACGGGCGGCTGCAGAACCCTGGCTTCCTGGATTACCGGATCCCGGTCTGCTCGGACCTGCCGATGATCGACACGCAGATCCTCGAGATCCCCAACCCTAACCATCCTTACGGGGTGCGCGGCGTCGGCGAGACCTCGATCGTGCCGCCGCTGGCGGCGATCGCCAATGCGGTGTCGAACGCCGCGGGCGTGCGGATGACGCATATCCCGATGTCGCCGCCGCGCATCCTGGCGGCGATCGAGGCGGAACGGGGAGGCTGATGGTCGAAGTAACGCTCTGGGGGTCGCTCGGCGCGATCGCCGGAGGCAAGAGCAAGGTCGAGATCGAGGCGAAGGACATAAGGGAGCTGTTCAGGAAGCTGGCTGAACAGTATCCCGGCCTCGAGCCATACATCGATCGCGGCATCGCCGTCGCCATCGACGGGACGATCTATCGCGACACGTGGTCGAAGGAACTGCCGGAAGGGGCGGAGATATTCCTGCTGCCGCGTCTTGCCGGGGGATAACTGGACAACCCTGTCCTACCCATTGACGACCAAGACATGGCCTAGGCTCGAGAAAAACCTCGGCTATCCACGAGAATTCTTGGCCAGTTCAGCCTGCGAGTTTGGCTCCTTTTCGATGACTGGCTTCTGTGTCAATCACAGACATAGAGGCGAGCGAGCTACACGTCTGCTTTGGGGCCGGAAGCAGCCGCCCGCAGCGTAGAAGTCAAATGGCTTGGGTCAGAACCTACCATTTACCAATGTCAGCTTCATGATTCATAGGCACAGTCTTGGGAGTCAGATGCGATGGCGGAGCGTCTCAATGATCACCGCCATCGCAGGCGAGAGCTGTCGCCTGCTCGGGTAGTAGAGGTGATAGCCCGCAAATGGCGGACTCCAGTCGTCAAGCACGAGCCTAAGGTATCCCTTGGCGATGTGGTGGCTGACGAGGTTTTCCGGGACATAGGCGATCCCGAAACCGCTTATCGCAGCCTCGATCATGGGAATGGACGAATTGAAGGTGAGTTGGCCTTCCACCCGCACACGAAGGTCGCGGCCATCCCTGGCGAATTCCCAGGCATATAATCCGCCGAACGTCGCCTGCCGCATATTGATGCAGTCATGATCGACCAGATCCTGCGGTGCGGTCGGAACCGGATGGCGGGAAAAGTACTCCGGCGAAGCCACGGCCACGAGCCTCCAATCCGGCCCGATGCGCACTGCGATCATATCCCTGTCGATGCTCTCACCAAGCCGCACGCCTGCGTCGAAGCGCTCCTCCACAATGTTCTTCATGCCGTTGTCGCTGTAGAGTTCGACGCACACGTCAGGATAGTCGCTGAGCAAGGGCTGCAGCTTCGGCCAGACGGTCGTCTGGAGCGCATGGTCGGACAGCGTGATGCGGACCGTTCCGGAGGGCTTGTCGCGAAAGGCCACCAGACTTGCAAGGTCGGCTTCGATTTCCTCGAAGCGGGGAACAAGAGATTGGAAAAGTCGCTCGCCGGCCTCGGTCGGAGCGACGCTCCGCGTCGTACGCGTCAGCAGGCGGACGCCAAGACGAGCTTCAAGCTCCTTGATTGTCGAGCTCAGAGTCGACTGCGAGGTTCCGAGCTTGGCCGCCGCCTTGGTGAAGCTGCGCTCCCGGGCGACCGCCACGAACCAGAGCAAATCCTTCATGCCATCGCGCTGCATAGGGCACCTCCCGTCGGACATTTATATCATAAGCAGATAAGTCCATGCGAATTACTCAGTCTAATAGAATGGGTTCCTCTGCAATATCTTCCAGCATGGTGACGGGGATGGGCGGCTGATCCACCCCCGTCGCCTTGCAAGGATGCCAATTATGGAAACGACGTACGACACAAGGCTTGTCGAAGACCGCGCCGCATGGGGCGCGGTGCTGTCGATGGCTCTGTGTGTTTCCGTGCTCATCGCGTCGGAATTCATGCCGGTCAGCCTGCTGTCGCCGTTAGCGGCCGATCTCGGCATCACCGAGGGCCGCACGGGACAGGCGATCTCGATTTCGGGCGCTTTCGCCGTCGTGACCAGCCTGCTGGTCGCCGGCCTCACGCGCCGGATCGACCGCCGACTGGTCGTGACCGGCTTCACCCTTCTCCTCATCGTGTCCGGGCTCACTGTCACCTTCGCGCCGAACTACGCGTTCCTCATGGTCGGCCGAGCGCTGCTCGGCATCGCGATCGGCGGGTTCTGGTCGATGTCGACCGCGATCGTCATGCGCCTCGTGCCGCAAGACATGGTTCCGAAGGGTCTCGCCATGCTAAACGCTGGCAATGCCATTGCGGCCACCATCGCCGCGCCGCTGGGCAGTTTTCTTGGCGCCTATGTCGGCTGGCGCGGCGCTTTCTTCCTCGTCGTGCCGCTTGGGCTCCTGGCGCTGGTCTGGCAGTGGACAAGCCTGCCGGCGCTGCCCCCGCGCCGGAGGAAGCGTCCAGGCAATCCGCTGGCGCTCCTCGGCCGTCTTCCTGTCGCCACCGGCATGGCGTCGATCATGATGCTGTTCATGGGCCAGTTCGCGCTCTTCACCTATCTGCGGCCCTTCCTCGAGAGCGTCACTAGGCTCGACATCGCCGCGCTTTCGGCGATCCTGCTGGCGATGGGGCTGGCCGGGGTGCTCGGCACCCTCTGCATAGGCCCGCTTTTGCGCACGCGCCTGTTCAGCATCCTCATCGTCATCCCGCTGGTCATGGCCGCGTTGGCCGTAGCGCTCATCGCCTTCGGTACGCTGCCGATTCCTACAGCGCCGCTGCTCGTTGCCTGGGGCTTCTTCGGCACGGCCGCGCCCGTTGGCTGGGGCACGTGGCTCAGCCGGACGTTGCCGGACGACGCGGAGGCCGGCGGCGGGTTGCAGGTAGCCGTCATCCAGCTCGCCATCACCGGCGGCGCCGCCATCGGTGGCACGCTCTTCGATACGGTCGGCTGGTGGGGTGCATTCACTTTCGGCGCGGTGCTGCTCTGTGGATCGGCGCTCGCCGCCTTTGCAGCATCGCATTTGGCCCGGAGGTCGCAGCCATGACGGCAGCCATGACGATCGACCGTCCGGACCTCAGCCGCCGCGCGTTGCTCGGCGGCGCGCTCGCGGCAACGGTCCTGCCGCGGGCCGCCCGCAGCCAGCAGGGCAGCGACCCAGGCAGCCAGGAGCCCACCGACATGAGGATCAAGATGATTTTCAATGGCCGGACCATGACCGCCACGCTCTACGACAATCCGTCGGCGCGCGACTTCTTCACCATGCTGCCGCTCGATCTCACCATCGACGACTACGCGCATAACGAGAAGATTGCCTATCTGCCGCGCAAGCTGACGGAGGAGGGCAGCGGCCCGTTCGGCAACGAGCGGCCATACGACCTTTGCTACTTCATGCCCTGGGGCAATCTGGCCATGTTCTACGCCGACTACCGCCATCCCGGGCTGATCAGGCTCGGCCGCTTCGACGCGGGCGAAGAGGCCCTACACGTAAGCGGCAAGTTCCCGCTTCGCATCGAACGCATCTGACAGGAGATCACCATGGATATTCTTCGCGCAGGCACCAGGCCGTCTGGCGAGGGGCCTTCCGACTGGTTCACCGGCACGGTCCGCATCGATCCGCTGTTCAACCCGTTCGACGCCGCGCGCGTGCAGGGCGCGCAGGTGACGTTCGAGCCGGGCGCCCGCACCGCCTGGCACACGCATCCGCTTGGACAGACGTTGATCGTCGTCTCCGGCCTCGGCCTCGTTCAGAGCGAGGGCGGGCCGGTCGAGGAGATCCGTCTCGGTGACGTTGTCTGGTTCGCACCCGGCGAGAAGCATTGGCACGGTGCCTCACCCGAGACGGCCATGATCCACATTGCCCTCCAGGAGGTCAAAGACGGCAAGGTGGTGGACTGGCTGGAACACGTCAGCGACGCCGACTACGGCGCCTGACATCGATTGAACGAAAGGAAAGCAAAATGCTCGCAACCGTTCTTCATAAGCCCGGCGACATCCGCTGCGAGGAAGTCGAAGACCCAAGGATCCTTCGCCCGACGGATGCTATCATCAAGCTCTCGGCGAGCTGCATCTGCGGCTCGGACCTGTGGCCCTATCGCGGGCTGCAGCCGGTCAACGGCCCGATGCATATGGGCCACGAATATTGTGGCATCGTCGTCGAGGTCGGCGCAGAGGTGGGCACGGTCCGTCCCGGCCAGTTCGTCGTCGGCTCGTTCTGCCTCTCCGACAATACCTGCCCGCATTGCCGCTTCGGCTTCCAGTCGTCCTGTGTGCAGCGCGAGTTCATGTCGGGCGCGCAGGCGCCTTACGCCCGCGTGCCGTTGGCGGATGGCACACTGGTCGCCACCGCCGAGGTGCCGCCGGCCGAACTCATCCCTGACCTGCTGGCTGTGTCCGATGTGCTCGGCACCGGCTGGTATGCGGCCGACGCAGCCGAGGTCCGAGAAGGATCGACGGTGGTGGTGGTCGGCGACGGTGCGGTCGGCCTGATGGGCGTGCTTGCGGCCAAGGAGATGGGCGCCGAGCGCATCATCGCCATGAGCCGGCACGCCAGCCGCCAAAAACTCGCCCGCGAATTCGGCGCGACCGACATCGTCGCTGAGCGCGGCGAGGAAGGTGTGGCCCGGATCAAAGGGCTCACTAAGGACGTCGGCGCGGACTCGGTGCTGGAATGCGTTGGCACGGCGGAATCCTTCGACCAGGCGCTGGCCTGCTCTCGCCCCGGCGGCACCATCGGCTATGTCGGCGTACCGCATGGCGTGAGCTTCGATGGCCAGAATCTCTTCTTCGGCCAGAAGCGCATGCTGGGCGGCCCCGCGCCGGTGCGCCGCTTCCTGCCCGACCTCATGGACCGTGTGCTCAAGGGCAGGATCAAGCCCGGCAAGGTCTTCGACCTCAAGCTGCCGTTGGCCGAGGTCGCTGAAGGCTACCGCGCCATGGACGAGCGGCGCGCCATCAAGGTCATGCTTTCGGTGTAAGCGAAGATTGGGCGGACGGCCTGTCCGCACCCACAAACGAGAAAAAGAACAACGACATATGACGATGAGATTGAAGATCGCTGCCCTTGCGCTTGCGCTTTCGGTCGCCACGCCGGCTTTCTCCCAAGAGTCCCCGATCATCGGCGCATGGCGCATGAGGTCGCTCGAGGCCGGTGCCGAGGGAAACCTCAAGCCCGTGCCATATTCCGGCCAGGTCATCTTCACCGAGGCCCGCACCCTCTCGGTGCAGGCCCAGAACCCCGACGCTAAGGCGCCGGACACGCCTTACACGGCGAATGGCTACGAAGCCTATTACGGGCCGGTCGCCATCAACGACCAGGACAAGACCTTCGTCATCACGATCGAGTCCTCCCTGGTCCGCAACCTTGTCGGGAAGAGCATGAAACGCAAATTCGAAGTCTCGGACAACAAACTGGTCCTGACGCCGGACAATCCGGCCGAAGGCTGGCGCGTGACCTACGAACGTTACTGATCGGAACAGCCCGGCTGTCAACGTGTTATCGGTGGCCACAATGGCGCGGACTTCGGACCGAAATGGCGCGATGGCGGAACTGGTGCCAATCATGGCGGCTGTCTTCGCCGGCTTCCTCCTGATCGGCTTGGCGCTACCCGTCCTGCCGCTGCATCTTCACCAGCAACTCGGCTTCGGCCCCTTCGCAGTCGGGCTGGTGACGGGCAGCCAGTTCGTCGCCTCGATGCTGTCGCGCATTGGAGCCGGAAATTATGCCGATGGGCGCGGCGGCAAGCGGGCCGTCGTCGTCGGCCTCATTGCCGCTGCCCTGGCGGGGTTCATTTACCTCGGCTCGCTGGCATTGCTCGACCGGCCGGCAGCGTCCGCATCGGCGCTCTTCGCCGGCCGGGCGGTACTGGGCGCGTCTGAGAGCTTCATCATCACAGGCGGCGTCGCCTGGGGCCTCTCCCTTGCGGGCGGACAGAACTCCGGAAAGGTCATAGCCTGGGTGGGCACGGCGATGTTCGCAGCACTCGCGCTAGGCGCGCCGATCGGATCTGCGCTTTACACGGCGAGCGGCTTCGCCGCGATCGCACTCGCGACGGTCGGCCTGCCACTTGCGACGCTGCTTGCCATCCTGCCTATGCGTGGCACCAGCCTCGCCGCGAGCGCCGCGCGACAGTCATGGACGAGCGTGGCGCAAGCGGTCTGGCTTCCCGGCGTCGGAGCTGCTTTCAGCAGCCTTGGCTATGGCGCAATCCTGGCCTTTGGCGCGCTGCTCTTTGCCGAACGCGGCTGGCAGCCGGTCTGGCTTCCCTTCACCACTTATGCCGCGTCGCTGATCGCGGCAAGGCTGTGCTTCGGCCACCTGCCTGACAGGTTAGGGGGCGCGCGCGTCGCCGTGATCTTCGTGGCGGTCGAGGCGGCAGGGCTGATGCTGATCTGGCTTGCGCCCGGGCCCGTTCTCGCCGCCATCGGAGCGGGCCTGACTGGCCTCGGCTACTCGCTGGTCTATCCCGGTTTCGGTGCCGAGGCCGTAAGCCATCTTCCACCAAGCAGCCGCGGCCTGGCCATGGGACTCTACACCGTCTTCCTCGACGTGGCGCTCGGCTTCGGCAGTCCGGCGCTCGGCTTGGTCGCTGGGTCGGCCGGGCTGCAATTCGTCTTCTTCGCCGTCGCGACGGCGACGCTTCCGGCGTTGGGCATCGCTCTGCTGCTGGGTCGCCGTAACGCTCCACTATAGAGCCGGATAGTCTGGGCTCGAGATGTCGCGCAACTACGATCGCTCCCGCTTCGCGGGAAGCTGAGGCATCAGCCGAACCTGCTTTTGGTGGCGATAGAGGCCGATCAGGTCGTCGGATCGATCATCGCCGGGTATGACGGCCATCGAGGTTGGATATCGCGCATCGCTACCTTGCAGTCCCATCGCCAAAAAGGGATCGGCGAGGCCCTCATCCATGAGGCCGAAAGGCGGCTCGCCGGCCTTGGTTGCATAAAGATCAACCTCCAAATTGTCGCTTCCAATTCGACGGTTCTTGGGTTCTACCGAAAGTGCGGATACGAGGTCGAGGAGCGCATAAGCATGAGCAAACTGTTACCGAAAGTTTGAGGTGCTCCGCCGATTAACTCGTCGTCGCGGCTCGACGGCTCAGGTCCATTGGAATCTTGCTGCCGGTCATTATTGTGGCAGGCGAACCTCTCCGGGTGAATCGCGCTGCGGGATACGGCCGACGGCCGAAGCCGGGCGAAGTCCAGCCAGCCGGAGGGAGCCCTACATACGGTCGAATTACTGGAGCAGTGAGGACATGCATGCAGATCGCATCCAAGCCACGCGTCCGCCTGGCAAGCCGTCAGGAACTGGATGGAATTGGGTTGCTCGTCTCAGAGGCTTTCGCATCGTTACGGCCCGTTCTGGCACCGCACATCTTCGAGCCCTACGTCAAGGATGCGCGGGATGTCGCGGGGCGTTGGGCGAAAGCCAGCGTCGCGGTGCTCGAAGCCGAGGGACGCCTCGTCGGGACGGTCACCTACTACGCCGATGCCGCCTTTGACGGCATGGGCTGGCCGCCCGGGCTGGCAGGCCTCAGGACTCTCGCGGTTGTTCCCTCGGCACAGGGCCGCGGATATGGCCGCGCGCTTTGCGAATGGTGCGTCATGCAAGCGCGTCTGCAGGGCTCAGGCGGCCTTGCGCTTCACACTGCCTCGTCCATGACGTCTGCATACAAGTTGTATGAAAGTCTCGGCTTCGAGAGACGCCCCGCCCACGACCTTTTCGCCTCCGACATTATTGGCTTTGATCCAGCACTCGGCGATCAGCAGATCATCGCCTACCTGCTGCCGCTCAAGCAGGTCGAGAGCAGCCGCGATCGATAATGTTCGACCGCCGTTTGAACGGACGGAGGCATCATCTCGCTTCCGGATGCTGTCCGCAGCTTCCACCGTTTGTCTCGATGCGAGCAGATCCTAGTCTTTCGTATAGTCAGGCCCAAAACGAGTCGGCAGGTTGTCGGCGAGTTTCAACCAAGGAAGCTTCTCCTCAAAAGCGACATGCAGCGTAGGTGCAAATTTTTCTGGCTCCTCCATCGCTGCCGCAAAAAAATGCATGACATCAGACATGTTTTTTGAGCGGAAGGACAGCGGCGTGCCACAGTGATTGCAAAATGTTCTTTCCACACCGGGAGAAGAGTTGAATACCTTCGGTAGCTTGCCCAGCCATCGCCATTGGCCGTCCAAGACTCCAATATAGGAGGTCATCGGCGCAGAACATTGCCGCCGACAACTTTCACAATGACAGACCACGCAGGCCTGTGCCGGGCCATCGACTTCAAAGGCAATAGCGCCACATAAGCAATGACCACGCATGCAAATTCTCCTTGAGCCAACAAGGACAGCTTCATGCCTGGGCGTGAGGGAGGCGCCATGAAATGCGTCGAGCTGGCGCCCAATTCCGACATTCGGCGCTGGCGATTGTCCTCGCGTGCGCGAGGCGTTGCCTCCAAGCTGCCTTCACTACCCCCTTTCGGCATATAGAAATGTTCGTAGAGTTTCTCCGCCGGGCCGCTGAATTCACGGCCTGGCAGGTCTATCGCAACCCGAACACTACAGTGGAATTGCGGTCACTTCCTTGGCCGTTCGGATCACGAACATCGTGTGGTATCGCGCGACGTTGCTTCGGTCTCGGAACAGTCGCTCGCACAGCGCATCGAACTCTTCCATATCCGTCAGGCGGAGCATGAGGACGGCGTCGGTTTCGCCGCTTACACTGTAGGCCTGAGTGACGGCCGGTTCCTGAGCGGCCAACTCGAGAAAGTCCCGCATAAACTGCTCGCCATGACGCTCCAGTTCGACGGCGACGATCGCCTTCAAGCCCCGGCCAGCCTTTGCCGGTGCGAGAAGCGCGACAACGCGGCTGATGACACCGCTCTTCTTCAGTCGTCGTATGCGGCGCAGGCAGCTCGAAGGGGAAAGCCCGACTAACCCCGCCAGTTTGGCGTTAGTTCGTGAGGCATCATCCTGGAGCAGGTTGAGAAGCCTTCTGTCGATCTTGTCCATGTCGGTCGCGCTCATCGTCGGTGCGTTGCAATTTTATTGCACGGAATCGCAAACTTTGACCACAAATGCGAAGCGTCTCACGCTACTCAGATGGCTCCAGGGATGATGGAGCAGCATGATGGCAATTTGCGCCGCCTTCTATCGCAAGACATTGGAGACGCTTGAAATCTATTGGGAACTGGTTCGCGTCATCGTTCCGGTTGCGATTGCCACGCGGCTGCTGCAGGACCTTGGCGTCATCCAGGCGATTTCTCCGTTCTTCTCCCCGCTCATGTTGCAGGTGGGGTTGCCACCTGAACTCGCCTTTGCCTGGCTGACGGGATTGCTGGTCGGGATCTGGGGCGCGCTTGTGATCGTATTCACCTTGGTTCCGGTTTCGGCGCTCAGCACTGCCGACATGACGGTTCTTTCGGCTCTCTTGCTGTTTGCACATGCCATTCCGATCGAGCAACGGATCATTCAGAGGGCTGGGCCGAGCTTCCTGGTCACCGCGGCGCTTCGTATTGGCGGGGGTTTGGTCTTTGCTGTCCTTCTGCATCAGATATTCGCCGTGACCGGATGGCTGTCAGGACCGGTGAAGCCGGCGTGGATGCCGACGAATGAAAGCACCGACTGGGGCGGCTTTCTCCTGGGTACGCTCAAAACCCTGGGCATCATGCTCGTTGTTCTGCTTGCGCTGAGCTGGGTGATCGAGCTTCTCAAGATGTCGGGCATTTTGGAGTGGATGAACAGAGGGCTTGCACCGCTCTTTCGGCTCGCCGGCATCGAAAAGCAGACGGTACCTTTCGCCGCTGTTGGCCTGTTTCTCGGGATTTCCTATGGCGCAGGACTGCTGATCCGCGAGGCGCGCACGCCTAGCGCGGAGCCGCGTCAGATATTCCTTGCCTGCGTGTTCATGGGTTTTGCCCACAGCCTCATTGAGGATACGTTGGTCGTTGTCACACTTGGCGCTGATGTTACCAGCGTGCTTCTCGATCGCCTAGCGTTTGCCGTGCTCGCGACCGCCGTGATCGCAAAACTAATCAAGGCGGTTCCCGACGCTCTTTTCTTCAAGACACTCTTCCACAAGGAAGAAGACAGTCCGCGCAATCAGATTTCGGAGCCGGCGATTAGCGGGCCGTTGACGTGAGCCCTCCTTACGCAGCAGCCGACATGTTTGTCGCATCGCTATCGCGAAAGGACGCGGCTACCCCTCGCCCGACAGATCGCGCCGCGCCTTGTCGAGTTCTTCGGCATAGCGCCGCATCAGGTGGCCTTCGGTCAGCAGACCGACCACCTTGCGATCGGTGAAATCCTCGACCACCGCCAATTCCTCGGCGCCGGCGCGCTGGAAGGTCTCGGCCGCCGATTGCACGTTCATGCTCGGCACCAGCACCGCATCCCTGAATTTGGCGAAGGACAGCACCGGCATCTCGTCATCCGACAAATGGCTGTGCAATTCGGCGACGATCAGCACGCCGACATAATGCAGGTCGGCGTCAACCGCGATGACGCGCTGCGAGGCACCGAGCGGCACCTGCTTGCGGAATTCCGCAAGCGTCGTCGAGGCGTCGATGGTGCGGACATCCTTTCGCATCATCGAGCCGACAGTCAGGCTCCGCATCCAGCCGACATCATGCGCGCTGCGGATCGTTTCGCCGCGCAGGTGAAGGCGCCATGTCGAGAAGGAATAGCCGAACGTTTCGCGCACCAGGATCGCCGCCATGAGCGAGGCAGCCAGCACCACGCCGGTCAGCGTCAGGTCGCGGGTCGATTCCAGCGCCAGGAAGGTCATCGTCAACGGGCCGCCGACGACGCCGACGGCGAGCGAGGTCATGCCGACGACGGCGGCGACGGCAGGGTCGATGCCGGTCGCCGGCGAGACGAATGCCATCGCGCCGGCAAACATCTTGCCGAGCAGCGCGCCGAGAAACAGCGAGGCAAAGAACAAGCCGCCGCGGAAGCCGGAGCCGAGCGAGATCGCCGAGGCCGCCAGCTTCAGCACGAAGACGCTGGCCACCACGGCCAGCCCGTAATTCATCGCGAATTCGCGGTGCAGCGCGCCATGGCCGCTGGACAGGACTTGCGGCGTGACCAGCCCCAGCAGCCCGACCATCACGCCGCCGATGGCGGGGCGCAGCGAGGCGTCGATCGACAGCCGGGCAAAGAGGCGCTCGATCAGGCTCACCAGATGCATGATGGCGATGGAAGCACCGCCGCCCAGAAGCCCGAGCAGCATGAACGGCAAATACTGGCTGACGGTGAGCTGCGGCAGACCGGCGAGCTCCAGCGGAAACGGCACGCCGCCGAACACCTCTGCGGTCAGCGAGGCCGAGATCGCGGCGGCCATTACCGGCGCGACATTGGCGACCGAGTAGATGCCGATGACCAGCTCGAAACCGTAGAAGGCGCCGGTCAGCGGCGCGTCGAAGGCGGCGGCGATCGCGCCGGCGGCACCGCAGCCGACCAGGATGCGGACATCGTTGCGGCGCAGCCTGAACAAGCGCGCCAGCCGCGACGCCAGGCCCGAACCCACCTGCGTATAGCCGGCCTCGAGCCCGACCGAAGCGCCGAAGCCGCTCGAGATCATCGTCTGCCCGGCGATGATGAAGGTGTCGGTCAGCGACATGTGGCCGCCGTACAGCGCGTTGGCTTCGATCGGATCGACCGGCGTGCGGAACTTCCGCTTTCTCAGCCAGATCACCGTCAGCCCGAGCAGGATGCCGCCGATCGCCGGTATCAGCGCCTGCTCCGGCCTTTGCAGCGAAAACATCGCCGAAAGCCGACCGCCGGGCTGAACGCCGAACATAAGCCCATGCAGGACCTGCACCAGTCCGCTCATGCCGGTGACCAGCGCACCCGCCATCACCCCGACCAGGGCAGCCAGAATGACGACGGCAATACCGCGCGCCTCGAGCAGCGGGATCGATCTGATCAGCACCGCGCGCAACCGGCGGGCATAGACTTGCGGTTCGTTTCTGGGCGGTTCGTTTCTGGAAAGCACCGGGGCGGCTCGCCGATATTCGTGGGTGCCTGATACCCTCGGCAACATCGCATGGCAACATGCAGGCCGCCGAGGTGTCATGCCCGCGTGATGCTGCGGCGATAAAGCCCATCCTCAGCTCGGGGAACCGCGTTGACGTAAACGTCAACCCAAAGCTATATGCGCCAGCGACCGTGGCTGTAAAACCAGCCATGCGACTTCGGCCAGGTGGACGCGCCAAGGCGCGACAAACGTAACGAGACGAGGAGAACCGCCATGAGCGTTCAGGAGATTGCCGACAAGATCAGGTCGCGCGTGGCGAGTGCCGGGTTCGATCGCTCGGTGAAATTCGACACCGGCAGCGACGGCGTCATCGTCATCGACGGCGCCGATGTCTCGACCACCGATGCGCCGGCCGATTGCACCATAAAGCTGTCGCTCGACGATCTGGACTCGCTGATATCAGGCGACCTCAACCCGACCATGGCCTTCATGTCCGGCAAGATAAAGGTCGAAGGCGACATGAGCGTCGCCATGGCGCTCAGCCAGTTGATCGGCTGATCGCTTGAGGTGAAACAAGCCGCCGCACGATGGCGGGCGGCTTGCTTCGAACCATCAGGCAGCGAGCGGCAGCCGCTGCGCCTTCAGCTTGCGCCCGGCCGCCTTCAGCGTGCCTTGCGCGCCGTCGAGCGCGCCGACAACCAGTTCCCGCGCCAGCAGGCGGTGCCGCTCGTAAGGCCCCGGCATGGCCAGCGAGCCGGTCTTTGCGGCCGAAAACCCGAAGCGCTCGTAATAGGGCGCGTCGCCGACCAGCAGGATCGCCGCATGGCCAAGCCGCTCGGCCTCAGTGACCGCATGGCGCATCAGCGCCGAGCCGATGCCGGCATTTTTCAGCGCCGGGTCGACCGCAAGCGGGCCGAGCAGCAGCGCTGCCGTGCCGCCCTCGCCCAGGACCACGTCCCACAGCCGCACCGTGCCGGCAACAGTGCCCGACGCATCGCGCGCGACAAAGGCCAGGCCCTCCGCAGGCCGGCGGCCGCGCCGCAGCTTTTCCGACGACTTCTTCCGGCGCTTCGGCCCCATCGCGCGATCGAGCAAAGCCTCGCGCGCCGGGACGTCGGCGGCGGTTTCGGCGACGACCGCAATCTCCCCCCTCGAGGGGGAGATGTCGCCGAAGGCGACAGAGGGGGTTGTCGCGCGTGAAGCGCCGGCCTCCATCTGCGGCAGGAGGCCGAGTCCAGTCGAACCGACCCCCTCTGGCCGCTTCGCGGCCATCTCCCCCTCGAGGGGGGAGATTCCCACGCCTTCAACGATGAGATCTGCAATGTTCATTTCCGCGATCCTTCACAAGCGGATTGTTCCACAGGCGAGCCCGGGCGGGCGACAGGCGCCCACCGGGGATGATCTGAGCAACTCTTGCGAGCCCTCAGATCACGTAGGATCGGAGAGGCTCGAAGCCGTTGAAGGCGACCGATGCATAGGTCGTCGTGTAGGCGCCGGTGCCCTCGATCAGCACCTCGTCGCCGATGGTCAGCGACAAGGGCAGCGGGTACGGCGTCTTTTCGTACATCACGTCGGCCGAATCGCAGGTCGGGCCGGCGAGCACGCAAGGCGCGGTCTCGCTGCCGTCATGTGCGGTGACGATCGGGTAGCGGATCGCCTCGTCCATCGTCTCGGCGAGACCGCCGAACTTGCCGATGTCGAGGAACACCCATCGCACATTGTCGTTGTCGGCCTTCTTCGAGATCAGCACGACCTCCGACTTGATCACCCCGGCATTGCCGACCATGCCGCGGCCCGGCTCGATGATCGTCTCGGGGATGGCGTTGCCGAAATGCTTCCTGAGCGCCGAGAAGATCGCCTGGCCATAGGCCTGCGCCACCGGCACATCCCTGAGATAGCGGGTCGGGAAACCGCCGCCCATATTGACCATCTTCAGCACGATGCCTTCGTCGGCGAGCGTCGCGAACACCTTCTTGGCGTCGGCCAGCGCGCGGTCCCAGGCGGTCAGGTCGGTCTGCTGCGAGCCGACATGGAATGACACGCCATGGGCGTCGAGGCCGAGCGCCCTGGCATGGCGCAGCACGTCGACCGCCATCGCCGGCACACAGCCGAACTTGCGCGACAGCGGCCATTCGGCACCCTCGCCGTCGGTCAGGACGCGGCAGAACACGCGGGCGCCGGGAGCGACGCGCGCGATCTTCTCGACCTCCTCGACGCAGTCCACCGCAAACAGCTTGATGCCGAGCTGGTAGGCGCGCTGGATGTCGCGCTCCTTCTTGATGGTGTTGCCGAAGGAGATGCGGTCCGCCGGCGCACCGGCGTCCATCGCCATCTCGACTTCGGCAACGGAAGCGGTGTCGAAGGACGAGCCCATCGCAGCAAGCAGGCGCAGGATTTCCGGCGCCGGATTTGCTTTCACCGCATAGTAGATCTTGGAATCGGGAAGCGCCTTCTCGAAGGCGCGGAAATTGTCGCGCACGACATCGAGGTCGACGACGAGGCACGGGCCGTTCGGACGTCGGGTGGCGAGAAAGTCAAGGATGCGCTGAGTAGCCATCGGGTCTCTCCATCAGCGCCTTTCGGCGCGCACAAAGGCTTGCGGACGCGGGCTCTCGGCCTCGCGAACACGCGGTGGACAAAGGCGGGACGGAAATCCATGGAACCAGCCGGTGGAGACCCCGGAACCATGAAGCGCCGTCTCGCGGCGGTGAACCTTGGCCTTGCCCGGCCTCGGTTCGCTTTGTCTGCCTTGGCTTGGATGGGAGACCCGTCCGCACTGCCGGCAATGAAGGTGTGCCTCTTCAGTAACCCCGGTCTTTGGACGACCGGCAGAACACCAGAAAGGCCCGCACCGTCGTTGCTTCAAGGTGTCCTCGGTTGGCGGTTGGCCGCTAAACCGACTGGAGGGGTTGGCTCCAGTTACCTTACCGATTGCCCTCACCATTCGAGGATCGGCGGACACCCACAGGCACGTGCGACTTTGGGCAAGCGCGATATAAGATCGAAAGATTTCACAATCAATAAAAATCGTATCGCAGGTTGTAAAATTTGTGGCATCGAACAATGCTGCGGGACCAGAAGAACAATGCTGCGGCAAGCACACCCGGATATCGAACGCATGACAGGCACTCGCGGCCCGCTGAACGCTTTTCTCGATCTTGATCAAGTCCCTGTTACCAATGCGCAATCCGGCCCGCTTGCCGGCTTGCGGTTGGCCGTCAAGGATATCTTCGACGTCGCCGGGTACCGCACCGGTTGCGGCAATCCGCAGAAATACCGCGAAGCCTCGCCGGCCACGGCCACCGCGCCGGCCGTCCAGACGCTGCTTGATTCGGGCGCCCGCTTCGTCGGCAAGACGCAGACCGACGAACTCGCCTTTTCCCTGCTGGGGCTGAACGCGCATTTCCCATCGCCGATCAATCCGGCGGCACCCGACCGCGTCACCGGCGGCTCGTCCTCGGGTTCTGCTTCTGCAGTCGCCGGCGGGCTGGCCGATATCGCCACCGGCTCCGACACCGGCGGCTCGATCCGTGCGCCGGCAAGCTTCTGCGGCCTGATCGGCCTCAGGACCACGCATGGCCGCATTTCGCTCGACGGCGCGATGCCGCTGGCGCCTTCGCTGGACACGTTCGGCTGGTTTGCCAGGGATATCGTCACCTACGAAAAGGTCGGCACGGTGCTGCTCGGCGACGATCCGCACCGCCACGAACTGGTACGCCCTCTTGCCCTCGACGCGCTGGACAGCCTCGTGCTCGGCCCGCTGGAGGCCGAGGAATATCGCGCCATGGTCCGCAGTGTCGCTTCGGTGCTGGGCGCGCCGCGCAGCGTTGGCCCGCTGTCGCATTCCACCGACGATCTTTATTGGTGCTTCCGCAAGCTGCAAGGCTATGAAGCCTGGCAAAGCCACGGCGCCTGGATCGCTGGCGGCGACCGCATGCTGGGACCCGGCGTCAAGGAGCGCTTCGAGCATGGCGCGACCGTCGGCCCGGCAACCGCGCAGCACGAAACGGAACGTCGCGTTTCGTTTCGCCTCGAGCTTACCGACCTGCTTGGCGAGGACGGCGTTCTTGTGCTTCCGACCGCTCCGGGTGCCGCGCCGCTCAAGGCCGAATTATTTGATGATTTGCAGATCTATCGCGAGCGCGCGCTGAGATTGCTGTGTCTTTCCGGCCTGTCTGGATTTCCGCAGATCACGCTGCCGCTCGGCAAGACCGGCGGGGCGCCGTTCGGTCTTTCGCTGCTCGGCCCGAAGAACAGCGACCGGCAGTTGATTACGCTCGCCGCCCGCATCCTTTCAGCCCACCAAGGAGGCGCATGACATGGATACGCTGACCCGCATGCGCGCCTTCATCGATGTCGTCGAGGCCGAAGGCTTTTCGGCGGCGGCACGCAAGATCGGCCGCTCGAAGGCGCTGCTGTCGAAATATGTGCGCGAGCTGGAGGACGAGCTCGGCGCGCTACTGCTCAACCGCACCACCAGGCAGTTCTCGATGACCGAAGCCGGCCACACCTATTACCGGCGCGCCTCGGAGATCGTGCGCGAGGTCGACAGCCTTGCCGATGCGGTGCGCGAATCCTCCGGCGACGTGCGCGGCAGGATCAAGCTGTCGGCGCCGCGCACCTTTGCCGACGCGCCGATCGGCCAATCGCTGATCGACTTCGCCAAGCAGCATCCCGACATCGTGCTCGACATTCATCTCGACGACCGCTTCGTCGATCTGGTCGAAGAGGGTTTCGATCTGGCAGTGCGCATTTCGCGGCTGGAAAATTCCTCACTGATCGCCAGGCGCCTGGCGCCGTTTTCGGTACGGCTTTGCGCGTCTCCCGAACTGATCGCCAAGCACGGCATGCCGGTCAGGGCGCAAGACCTTGCCCGCGTGCCTTGCATCATCGACACCAATGGCCGCTGGCTCACCAACTGGCCGTTCAAGGGCGACGGTGCCGATACGGTGAGTGTTTCGGTCTCCGGCCCGATCGAGGTCAACAGCCCGATGGCGGCGAGGGCGGCCGCCGTGGCTGGACTGGGGTTTTCCATCCTGCCGGATTTTATCGCCGCGCCCGACATCGAAAGCGGCAAGCTGGTGACTGCGCTGGATGACCGCATTCTGCCCGGCGGCGGCATTTTTGCTGTCTATCCGCACCGGCGCTATCTGCCTGCAAAAGTTCGCGTTTTCGTCGACTTCCTGGTGCAGTGGTTCAAGACGCTGGACAACGCATGAGCTTTCAGCCGCGTTGCGGTCCCATTTTCGCCCGCTTTCTGGTAACTGTCGGCAATTCACCGAAGCCGATTGAATCGCGACCGAGAATGCACCTGAAACGGCAAGCAATGATGCTGGCTTCGGCCTTGACCGCGACGTTTGCCGCCGTCGGACCGGCTGAGGTGCATCCCCACGTCTTCGCTGAAGCCCGCCTCGAAGTGGTCCTCGGCCCGGATCACCAAACTGTGAAGGCATTGCGCCATGTCTGGCGCTTCGATGATTTGTTTTCGAGCACGGTGATGATGGAGTTCGACAAGAATTCCGACCTGAAACTCGACGACAAAGAGCTGAAGGATGTCGCCGACACCGTCCATGCCTCGCTTGCCGAGTTCAACTATTTCCAGCTCGTCACCGTCGACGGCAAGGACGTGGCAATGACCCCGCCGCCTCATTTGATGGCCAATTTCGACAATGACCAGTTGATCATCCTGTTTGAATCTGAACCGAAGGTGCCGATCAAACTGAGCGGCAAGATAGATATCGGCGTCTACGACCCGACCTTCTACACCGCGATCGATTTCACCGAGGATGCCAATCTGCAGGTCGATGGGTTGCCGCCGACCTGCACCAGCAAGGTTGTCCGCCCGAACCCGGACGAGGCGATCGCCCAGAACCAGAAGACCCTGACCGAGGCCTTCTTCAACGATCCGACAGGCACCGACATGAGCAAGATCTTTGCCACCAAGCTTGAACTGACCTGTCAGCCGGAAGGATAGATCCAGTGACCAAGCCGTCCCTGCGTTTGGCATTCGGTCTTCTGGCCGTCGCCTTTGTGATGACGCACTTTCTCGGCACCGCCCACGCCCAGAGTTCACTCGGCATCGGCACCAATGACGGCATGGCTCCAACCGCCACCGGCCCGTTCGCCCACATCCTGATGTGGATCAATCTGCGCCAGCAGGAATTCTATCATGCGCTTGCCGGCGCGATGAAGGCGATGCGCCAGGACGGCAGCAAGTTGTGGCTGCTCATCGGCCTGTCCTTTGCCTATGGCATTTTCCACGCCGCCGGCCCCGGTCACGGCAAGGCGGTGATCTCTTCCTACATGGTGGCCAATGAAGTGGCGCTCCGGCGCGGCATCATGCTGTCCTTCGTCTCGGCCCTGCTGCAGGCGCTGACCGCGATCGTGGTGATGCTGGTCGCCTATTTCTTGCTGCGCGGCACTGCTGTCTCGATGACAGACGCCGCATGGTTCCTCGAAATCATGAGCTATGTCTTCGTCACTCTGTTCGGCGCCTGGCTGCTGTGGCGCAAGGCCGGCCCGGCCATCCTTCGCCTGTTCGGCGCAAATCCGGGCTACAGCCTCTCGGCTGCCCATGCCGGCCATTCACATTCCGGCCATTCACATGCCGCCCATTCACATGCCCATGCGGCACATTCCCACGCGCTTGATGCGCATGACCACCACGATCATGCGCATGACCATCACGATCACGGCGCCCACGACCACGCCCATGCTGCGCACGATCACCACAGCCATGCGGCGGGCGAGGTCTGCGAGACCTGCGGACACTCGCATGCGCCCGACCCGGCGCTGCTTTCCGGTGATCGCTTCGATTGGCGCACGGCCTGGTCGGCGGTGGCTGCCGTCGGTATCCGCCCCTGTTCAGGCGCGCTGATCGTGCTGAGCTTCGCCTTGCTGAACGGGCTGTGGTTCGGCGGCATCCTTTCGGTGCTGGCCATGGCACTCGGCACCGCAATCACCGTCTCGGCCCTGGCGACGCTTGCGGTGACCGCGAAGAACTGGGCGGTGTATTTCGCCGGCGACGGCCGCATGGGCAACCGCATCCATTCCTTCGTCGAGATCGGCGGCGCCGCCTTCGTCTTCCTGTTCGGCCTGCTGCTGCTCTCGGCCAGCCTGACGACCGGCGGGTGACGTCCAGGCGCGACTCTCCCTTCTCCCCTTGTGGGAGAAGGTGTCGCCGAAGGCGACGGATGAGGGGTGTTCCAGCTTGGCGCCAACAGCGCTCTGTCCAGCACCCCTCAACCGTCTTGGCGCTGCGCGCCAATCCACCTTCTCCCACAAGGGGAGAAGGAAGACGGCGCCACGTTAAATCCTGCCGCCCAGCTCATCCTCAATATGGACGCGTATAATCTCATCAAAACTCGTCTCCGCCGCAAAGCCAAGCTCCCTCGAGCGCCGCGCCTCGAAGCGCGTCGGCCAGCCCTTGACGATCGCCCAGATCGTCTCGTCGGGCTCCTCGCGGATCAGTTTCACCGCCTTGGCGCCGGCGACACGTTCCAGCGCTTCGATCTGTTCGCCGACGGTGACGGCGACGCCCGGCATCGTCAGGTTGCGGCGCGGGCCGACGGCACTGCCGTCGATCTGAGCCGCATGGATCAGGAAATTCACCGCCGAACGCGGGCTGGCGTGTGTGTGGACGACCGAGCGCGGCACCGGCAGGATCGCTTCATGGCCGCTCAGCGGCTCGCGGATGATACCGGAGAAGAACCCTGAGGCCGCCTTGTTCGGCTTTCCCGGCCTGACGCAGATGGTCGGCAGCCTAATGCCGATGCCGTCGAAGAAACCGCGGCGCGTATAGTCGGCAAGCAGCGCCTCGCCGATCAGCTTCTGCGTGCCGTAGGAGGTCAGCGGCGTCGGGTGGAACTCGTCCGGAATGATGTCGGGAAACGGTGCGCCGAACACGGCGATCGACGAGGTGAAGACGACGCGCGGTGTATAGGCCGCCAAGCGGATGGCATCGAACAGCGCCCTTGTGCCGTCGAGATTGACGCGATAGCCGAGATCGAAATTGGCCTCCGCCTCGCCCGACACCACGCCGGCGAGATGGAAGATCACGTCGGGGCGCGGCGCGACCAGATTTGCCGTCGCGCCCGGCGCTGCAAGGTCGCCGGTGTGGACGCTAATGCCGACGCTGTCGAGGACCGGCGCCTGCGGCGGCACGATGTCGTGAAGGTCGAGCGCGGCGATCTTGCGGCCGCCGAGCGTCCCGTCCTTGGCCAACCTGGCGATGAGCTTGTGGCCGACCATGCCTGCCGCGCCGGTAATCAGAATGCGCATGTCACTTTCCCTTTTTGCGCTGGCTGCGGCTACGCAGCCAGAACACGACGAAGATTGCCACCATGAAGATCGCCGCGACGACGCCGGCAAGCACCGTCGAGACCTTGCCGACCGCCAGCATCACTGTTGGAAGATAATAGGCTGCGATGCCGAACAGCAGCAAAACCCAGGCGGCGCCGATCGCCGCATTGCGGGTGTCGCGGTCCATCACGCGGCGCCAGGGTGGCGAGAGTTCATGTCAATCGTTGCCAATGCCCAGAACTCCCGAAGTCAGTGATAATGGCCGCGGTGCGGTGCCGTATCATGCGCATGATCGTGCTCGTCATCATGCTCATGGCTGTCGGCACATCGGCCGAATTCCGGTTCGACCGTGGCATGGGCTATGCCATGTTCCGCCGCAAGCCGCTTCTTGATCGCGCTGACCGCCATATGCGCGTCGACGCCGTCATTGAGGCAGGCATGCAACGTCGCCATGTTGCTGGAACCGTCGATCGACCAGACATGCATGTGATGCACCTCGCGCACGCCCTTGATCGAGCCTTCGATGTCCCTGGCGATCAGGTCGCGGTCGAGGCTTGCCGGCACGCCTTCGAGCAGGACGTGGGCGGCCTCGCGCATCAGCGACCAGGCCGTGGACAGGATCAGCAGCGCGACAAGCACCGACAGGATCGGATCGATGGGCGTCCAGCCCGTCGCCAGGATCACCAGCGCCGCCACGATCGCCGCGGCCGAGCCTAGCAGGTCGCCGAGCACGTGCAGGATGGCGCCGCGCATGTTCAGGCTGCCGCGGTCGCCGCCATGCAGCACGTAGAACGAGCCGAGATTGACCAGCAGGCCGGCGATCGCGACGACCAGCATCGGCCCGCCGAGCACCGGAGCCGGCGCTTGCAAGCGGCCCCAAGCCTCGTAGACGATCCACAGCGCGATGGCGAAGATGGCGATGCCGTTGGTGTAGGCGACCAGCGTCTTGACCCGGCCGAAGCCGTAGGTGAGGCGCACGGTCGCCGGCCGGCTCGCAAGGTGAAAGGCATACCAGGCAAGGCCGAGCGCGACGCAATCGGCAAGCATGTGGCCGGCATCCGCCAGCAGCGCCAGCGATCCCGTCAAGAGACCGCCAAGCGCTTCGACGACCATGAAGCCGGCGGTCAGGCAGGCAGCGATCAGCACGCGCTTCTTGTCGGTCGAGCCGTGCACATGACCTGCGCGATGGCTGTGGTCGTGGACCTGCGAAGCGTGGTCGTGGGTATGCGCCATCTATAGCCCCTGCTAGAGCCTGATCCATCCCGGCAGACTCGGGATGGAGGCTCTATCTTTCTATTTGACCATGATCTTACCCGAAAAACCGGATACCACTTTTCGGGAGCATGGTCAGGCGCCGAACTCGGCGCGGAAATCCTCGAGCCGCCGCTTCTGCTGGCCATCGCTGTCGAAATTAGCCGGATCGAGCCACGCCTCATAGGCTCTGCGCAGATCAGGCCATTCCCTGTCGATGATCGAATACCACGCGGTATCGCGGTTTTCGCCCTTGACCACAAGATGCTGACGGAAAATGCCCTCGAACTTGAAGCCGAAACGTTCCGCCGCGCGCTTCGACGGCTCGTTGCGATTGTTGCATTTCCATTCGTAGCGGCGATAGCCAAGCTCGTCGAAGACATACTTCATGAACAGGAACTGCGCTTCCGTCGCGGCCGGCTTACGCGAGATCAGCGGGCCCCAATAGATGTTGCCGATCTCAATGACGCCGTAGGTGGCGTCGATGCGCATCAGCGTCTGGCGCCCGGCGACCTTGCCGCTGGCCTTGTCGATGACCGTGAAGAACAGCGGGTCTTCGCTGGCTTCCGCCTTGTCCAGCCATGGCTGGAAGGCGGCGCGGCTCTCCGGCGGGTAGTCTGGCAGCCAGGCAAAGCGGCCGTCGACATCGGCCACCGACGAGGCCTCAAACAGGCCGTCGCCGTGCTTTTCGGCGTTGAGCGGCTCCAGCCTGACAGTTCGCCCCTCCAGCACCTTGCGTTCGGGCCGCGGGCGCGGTTGCCAATTCTTGAGATTTTCCGACACCGAAAACTCCAATCCGTTTGACTTTTGCGGGCGGACGCTCACAAAAACGCACGCTCGCTGAAAGAACCACACGGACAGGAAAAATGCTCCACACGATTTCGGCCTTCGACCGCCTCGGCGAGGAAAATGCGTTCGCAGTGCTGGCGCGTGCCACGGCACTTGCCCACCAGGGCCGCGACATTGTCAATCTCGGCATCGGCCAGCCCGACTTCAAGACGCCGCAGCACATCGTCGAGGCCGCGATCAAGGCGCTGCGCGACGGCCATCACGGCTATACGCCGGCCAACGGCCTGCTGGCGACGCGCGAAGCGGTGGTCCGCCGCACGCTGGCCACTACCGGCGTCGAAGTCTCGCCCGAAGCGGTGATGATCCTGCCCGGCGGCAAGCCGACCATGTTCGCGGCCATCCTGATGTTCGGCGAGCCGGGCGCCGAAATTCTCTATCCCGATCCCGGCTTTCCGATCTACCGCTCGATGATCGAGTTCACCGGTGCTGCCCCCATCCCGGTGCCGATGCGCGAGGAGAACGGCTTTGCCTTTTCGGCTGCGGAGACCTTGGCGCTGATCACGCCGAAGACCAGGCTGCTGATTCTCAACTCGCCGGCCAATCCGACCGGCGGCGTCACGCCGCGCGCCGAGATTGAGAAGCTGGTCAAGGGGCTGGAAGCGCACCCGGACGTCGCCATCCTCTCCGACGAGATCTACGACGTGATGACCTATGACGGCGAGACGCACTGCTCGCTGCTCGCCTTCCCCGAAATCCGCGACCGGCTGATCGTGCTCAACGGCTGGTCGAAGACCTGGGCGATGACCGGCTGGCGCATGGGCTGGTCGATCTGGCCGAATGGCGACAAGGGCGCGCATCTCTACGACAAGGTGCGCAAGCTGGCGGTCAATTGCTGGTCCTGCGTCAACGCGCCGAGCCAGTATGCCGGCATTGCCGCCATCGACGGCCCGCAGGACGATGTCGACAAGATGATGCGCGCCTTCGACCGCCGCAGGAAGGTCGTGGTCGAGGGGTTGAATGCCTTGCCCGGCGTTTCCTGCATTACGCCGAAAGGCGCCTTCTATGCCTTCCCCAATGTTTCCAAGACCGGCTGGAAGGCCAAGAAGCTCGCCTCGGCGCTGCTCGAGGATGCCGGCGTGGCGCTGATCGGCGGCCCCGATTTCGGCATTCTCGGCGAAGGCTATGTCAGGCTGTCCTACGCCAATTCCGAGGAGAACATCCTGCGCGCGCTGGAGCGGATCGAGGCGTTCCTGGCGAAGTGAGGACGGCGAAAGGAGAAGCCAGATGTTCTATGCCATTCTTGCCTATCACGAGGAAGAAGCGATTACGGCACTGACGCCTGAGCAGGATGCGGCGCTGATGACCGATCTTCTCCAGATCAACGATCGGCTCTACCAGCAAGGCACCCTTGGGCCGGCGGCCCGGCTCGGCGCGACACAAGACGCCTGCACCTTGCGCGGGCCAGGCACCGGAATGGTTATCGACGGCCCCTTCGCCGAGACCAAGGAACAATTGCTGGGGCTCTATGTCGTCGACTGCGCCAACCGTGACGCCGCCATCGACATTGCGCGCGACCTTCGCCGCGTCAATCCGACCGCCGTCTACGAAATCCGCCCGATTTCGCTATATTTACCCGGCGTGCCGCTTCCGGTCACCCGGCCCTGATTTAGACCGGGTTGAGACTAATTTAGCCTCGCCCGACAAATGGCATCTTCGTCGCCATCACGGTCATGAACAGGACGTTCGCGTCGAGCGGCAGGCTGGCCATATGGAGGACGGCATCGGCGACGCGCTCGACATCCATCACCGCTTCGGCGGCAATGGTGCCGTTGGCTTGCGGCACGCCGACCGTCATCGCTTGCGCCATGTCGGTCAGCGCGTTGCCGATGTCGATCTGGCCGCAAGCAATGTCGTAGGGCCTGCCGTCCAGCGCCAGCGTCTTGGTCAGCCCGGTGATGGCGTGCTTGGTCGCCGTATAGGGCACCGAGCCCGGCCGTGGCGCATAGGCCGATACCGAGCCGTTGTTGATGATGCGGCCGCCCATCGGCTGCTGCCTGCGCATGGCGCCGAACGCGGCGCGAGCACACAGGAACGAGCCGGTGAGATTGACCCCGACGATGTCGTTCCACACGTCGACCGGGATGTCGTCGATCAACGTCGATTTGTAGCTCGTGCCGGCATTGTTGAAGAGCAGGTCGACGCGCCCGAAAGCCGCAGCCACCGTCTCGAACAGATCGTCGACCTGATCGGCCTTGCTGATGTCGCAGGCGAAGGCCAATGCCTTGGCCTGCGTCGGCCCGGCCGCGGCGATCGCATCCTCCAGCACCGGCTTGCGCCGGCCGCAGAAGACCGTATTCCAGCCGGCCTTGAGCAGCGCCGTGGCGACGCTTTTGCCGATGCCCGTGCCGGCGCCGGTGACGATGGCGGTTTTATAGTCGGTCATGGCTGTACTCCCTGAAAGGGATGAGCCATCGCAAATGACGGGAACCATGGCAAGCCGGCCCAAAGCCTGTGCTCACAAAAAGGGCGGCCGTTGGCGACCGCCCCTGATCCGAACCGGGCATGGGAGGAGGAAAGCCGATCCGACTGCCTGAAATCATGCGCTCACCGGATTAACGAGAAGCTAACGCCAACGGCGCCGAGCTCCGAGGCTTCCTCTTCGAGCTACCAGCGCGAGCCTGCGACCGGTTTGGCCGTGCTGCCCGCTGCCGGCACCTTCGCCGCCGTCACCGTCGCCTCGACATGGTCGACCAGCGCATCCGGCAAGCCGAGACGGCCGGCAAGCAGGTCGAGATAGCCGCGTTCGGCCCGCGTGTCCGGATCGATGGCAAGACGCGAGGCGGTGTAGAGTTCCAGCTTTTGCGCATCGGTCTTGGCCCCGGCGATCAGCACATCCAGATCGAGCGGCGCCTCCAGTTCCGACATCAGGAATTTCTCCGCTTCGGCGCCGACGCCCGCTAGGCTGAGCTTGCCGGCGATCTTCTGCCGCTCTTCGTCATCGACGTGACCGTCGGCCTTCGCCGCCGAGATCATCGCCCTGACCAGCGTCAGCGTGAATTCGTCTTCGCCCTGCGGCGCTTGCGACGGATGGAAGGCGGTATCGGCCGGCGGCGGCCGCAATTCCGGTTCGCCTGCAGCTTGCGTCTCGGCCGGCACGTTGCCGTTCTTGTAGTTCTGGTAGGCCTTGTAGGCGAGGCCGCCGATCGCAGCCAACCCACCAAGCTTCACCGCCGCACCGGTGACCTGGCGGCCTGGGCCGGTTCCGAGCAGCACCGCGGCCAGCGCACCGGCGGCAAGCGGATTGTCCTTGGCCATCTGCACCGCCTGCCCGGCCTTGTCGCGGACGGTCGATCCGGTGCCGGGAATTTGCGAGCCGAGCAGATCGTCGAGGAGCTTCTTGGGATCGAACATCTATGCCTCCAGAATTGGCCCGGCCGAAGGTGCGCGGGCAGGTTTGCACGTCGAAGACCTAGGTCCCGCAGTTTGACATTACAATGACGCGGTGCATCGTTTTGCCCGCTGCCACGCATGACCTCGAATGGAGGTCTGCTGGGATTTCACGCGGAAATTAAAGTGCTGCAGCCTCCTTCCGCGCCAAAAAACGCGTGTCGAAACCAGCTTCGACTTCGAGTAATGTCGCGGCACGTCGCTTGGGAGGAGCCTGGCATGACCAATGAGACAGCCCGCCAGCCGGCACGCGATCCTCAGGAGCTGGAGCGCCTGCTGATTTCACGGCAATGGGTCGGAGACATTGACGGCATGGCAGCGCTTTTCGAGCAGCATGCCGTCATCGACAGCGGTAGCGGACAACTGACGTTCGGCCGCGAAGCCATCCGGGGGCTGTTCGCGGAGATCACCGCAACCGGCCGAAAATTTCAGTCCGGAGATCAGCGCCCGGCTGTCGTCAATGGCGACCTGGCGCTCACCTCGACCCGGCTTCCCGATGGCACCATCACCACCGAGGTCGCGCGCCGGCAGAACGACGGGACATGGCTGTGGGTCATCGATCGCTTCTCTGTTGCTTGACGTGAAGTTGCTTAACGTGAAGCTAACTTCCGATATGGCGATCGCCGCGCGCTTGCGCCAGCTCGACCTGGTGCTGGCGCTCGGCGTAGCGGGCGCGATCTTCGTTCGAGCGGGCATCGAAGCAATGCGGGCATGAGATGCCGGCAGCATATTTCGGCGACAGCCGGTCTTCTGCAGCCAGCGGATGCCGGCAGGCGCGGCAGAGTTCGGCCTCGCCTTCGAGCAGCCCGTGCGATACCGAAACGCGCTCGTCGAAGACGAAGCATTCGCCTTGCCACAGGCTCTGTTCGCCGGGCACGTCCTCGAGATATTTCAGAATGCCGCCCTTGAGGTGGAACACATCCTCGAAGCCGAGCGACTTCACATAGGCGGTCGCCTTCTCGCAGCGTATGCCGCCGGTGCAGAACATGGCGACCTTGCGCCCCTCGAGCTCGTGCCGATGCTGCTCGACCCAGGCCGGGAATTCGCGGAAGCTGGTGGTGGCGGGATCGACAGCACCTTTGAACGTTCCGAGCGACACCTCGTAGGCGTTGCGCGTGTCGATGACGATGGTGCCCGTATCCGAGATCAGTGCATTCCAGTCGGCCGGCGCAACATAGGTGCCTGCACCTGCCGCCGGATCGATATTGTCCACGCCCATGGTGACGATCTCGCGCTTCAACCGCACCTTCATGCGGTGGAACGGCATCGTTGCGGCGCTGCTGTATTTGATCTCGAGACCGGCGAGACCGTCGATGGATTCGAGATGATCGATGAGCGCCGCGATTGCCGGTTCACTGCCGGCGACCGTGCCGTTGATGCCCTCACGCGCCAACAGCAGCGTGCCTTTGACGCCGCGCGCGCAGCAGAAGGCGGCGAGCGGCGCGCGCAGCGCCTCGAAGGTGTCGAGCCGGGCGAAGCGGTAAAGCGCGGCAACGCGGAAGGCTTGGCTGGGAAGTGTCATCACCAAGCCACTAGACGCTCACGACAGCCTGATCAAGGCAGAGCCGGGAGCGGTCTGATCGCGGAAGGTTTCGAACACCACGCGTGACATCGCGACACGCCGCGTTTCGTGGACAGAAAAACCGCCTTCTGCTAACCGGTCGACTTGATCAACAGAGGAGAGACGACGAATGCCCAGCACGACCGAAAAGCTCCTGTCGCTCCTCAACGGCCAGCCGGTCATACCGGTGCTGAAGATCGCCAATCCCGCCGACGCGGTGCCGCTGGCCCGGGCGCTGGCCAGCGGTGGCCTGCCGGTGATCGAGATCACGCTGCGCACCGCCGACGCGCTGGAGGCGATCCGCCGGGTGGCGGGCGAGGTCGAAGACGCCGTCGTCGGCGCCGGCACCATCCTGGACGCCCGCCAGTTCGGCGAGGCGGCGGCCGCCGGTTCGAAGTTCATCGTCAGCCCCGGCATCACCCGCGAGCTTCTCGCGGCAGCCAAGGACAGCGACGTGCCGTTGCTGCCCGGTGCCATCACGCCGGGAGAGGTCATGGCCGCCCGCGAAGCCGGCCTGCGCTTTCTGAAATTCTTCCCGGCCGAACAGTCGGGCGGCACTGCCTCGCTCAAGGCTTTCGCCTCGCCGCTTGCCGACGTGAAATTCTGCCCGACCGGCGGTATCACCGGCAAGAACGCCGCCGACTACCTCAGCCTGCCCAACGTCATCTGCGTCGGCGGTTCCTGGGTGGCGCCGGACGATCTGGTCAAGGCCGGCAAATGGGACGAGATCGAAGCCTTGGCACGCGCGGCAAGCAAGCTCGGGCGCTAGCATCTTCTGCATCAAAAGCCGCGGCCGATCTGGCCGATCTGGTTCGCCGGCTGGTTCCCGCTCATGGGCTCGAACCACGATTCACGCCTTCAAAGGGCGCTGTCCTACCATTAGACGAAGCGGGAGAATGCCGACCGCTGGTTAGCATCCCTGGATGAAGGAAGCCAGTGCCGGCGGTGGAGGTAGCCGCGCGAGGTGCCCAGCGCGGCCTACTCGGTCTTGAAGCGGGCCACCGACATGAACTTGACGGCTTTGCCGGTGAACCGGTTTGCGTCGGCCATCTCGTTGCCCGGCTGGAAGCCTATCGTATAGACCTCGCTCGGTGCCGTACGGACGAAGTCGTAGGCGTAGCGCGGCGCCGTTGTCGCATCTGAAACAGTTGCGACATACTCACCGCTGTGCAGCGCCCACCGGGCGGACTGCGGCGCGGCGGCGACCACCACCGGCTTGGGGCCGGGCTTCAGGTCGCGGGCGGTGGCCCTGGGTTCCTTGCGTGTGGTCTTCACGCCTGCACCGATGACGGCGGCCGGATCGGAGCCTGCCGGGCGGGCAACGATGGCCTCGCGCGGCGATGCCCCGTCGCTCGATGCCCCGTCGTCGCTCGCCGGTTCCTCGAACACCGATGCTTGCTCGGAAAGCGACGCGACCTTGTATTCGTCGGTCGCGCTGACCCGTTCCAGAACGGCCTTGACCTCGTCGGGCTGGGAACTGTCGGGCCGCGCCGACGGCAATACCGAGAATGCGTCGGTGGCGGTGTTGCTCCGCTCGGCCGCACTCGCCAGCGCCAGCAACACTTGCTTGTCCTGCGGCGCAAGACCCACCGACGAAAGATCGGCCGGCAGCGAATGATTGGGCCGCCAGCTCGGCACGGGAATGTTGTTTGCCGCGACCTGCACCGGGCCGGCCGCAGCAGACGGGTCTGCTATGCCGAACGGAACATTTGCCGGCGCCACGCTTGCCGGCGCTTGCGCGGTCGCCACCGCCTGTTCAGTCGATCCAGCCGCATCCGCCACGCCGAACGGAACGTTTTCAGGCGGCTGGGCGCCGACGTCGGTCTTCGGACGCGGAGCAAAATCCGGCAGCGGAATGCTGCGGGCAGGCAATGCCGCGATGATCGTCTCCGGCGTGTCGTTCTCCGGTTCAGGCGCAGGCGCCGGAGCATCGGCGACTTCCGGAATCTGAGCGCGCTTGGCATCCTGAGGCGCCACGATGGCAATGCCAGGCAGGTTGCTGCTCTTGGCGGACGGCGCCGGCTTCACGTTACGGGGCTTTGGCGCCGGCTCGGCCATCGCCACATCGGCGCTGTCGTCCGCCTCGTCGTCGCCACCGCCGAAGAGGGCTGCCAGGAACCCACGGGATTTTTTGGCACCGCCGCTTGCGCTGGCGAGTTCGATGGCCGGTGCGCCGGCGCCCTTGCGGGCTTTGTAGGAGGCGAGCGCCTGTTGATAGCCAGGCAGCGGCTTGCCGTCGCTCGGCACATGCAGCGTCTTGCCGTTGGGGAACACGCGCGCCAGTTCCTGGCGGCTGATGCCGGGCCAGTGGCGTACATTGCCGACATCCATATGCACGAACGGCGAGCCGGAACTGGGATAGTAGCCGACGCCGCCGCCCTGCATCCTGAGGCCGACGTCGCGCAGCTTCTTCAGCGGCACGCCGGGAATATAGAAATCCATCGCCCTGCCGAGCATGTGCTGGCTTTTTTCGGCGACGCCCCTGCTGCGGCTGCGCAGCATCGAATTCGTGGCCGGCGAACGATAGCCGCAGACGACCTGGATGTAGTCGGTCGCGCCGCTCTCCCGATAGGCCTCCCAGACCAGGTCCAGCAGGCGCGGATCCATCTTGGTCGGCTCGTTGCGACGCCAGTCGCGCAGGATGATGTTGATCTTTCGCAAGCCCGCCTGGTCGTAGCGCCCGTTGCGCTTGTAGACGATCTCCGCCTTTTCATGCGTGTGGAGATGATAGAGCTTCAGCGAACGTGTCTCGGCGCTGGCGCCGGTTGCCGCTGCTGCAAGGAACCCGACGGCAACAATCACCGCTGCCAGCCATCTCGGCCAGACGCTCATGTGATAATGCCGCCCGTTTTTGTGTCGTTCGATTCTGTTCAAATCAAAAGGCCTTGCAGGCTGCCGTTTTGTCCCCGGATTTGACCAAACGGATGCGTGGTGTGTGCATCCGAATATCGATCCTAATGGTTAATCATCGCTTATTGAAGCCGAAATGCGGTAACACGGTGGCGATATCCCGCCAAAAATATTGCGCAGGATATCTTGGTAAACCGCTGGTTTAGATCATGTTTTGGCGCCAGCTCGAAACACGATCTGTTACCGTCCGCCTTAATACGTGAACACTGTGGCGAACACCTCGTTTCGAGGCGCAGTTGCGTGGAATGATGTCCGGATGAGAACCGGCTTGGCCCTGTGACTCAGGAAGCGAGCCGTTCGACGCGGCCGGTTTCCGGGTCGATGCCGTATTCCTTGAGCTTGCGGTAGAGCGTCGACCGGCCGATGCCGAGGCGGCGGGCGACTTCGCTCATCTGGCCGTTATAGTGATCGATGGCGAGCTTGATCATTTCGAGTTCGACGTCGGCCAGCGCACGCACATTGCCGCGCTCGTCGAGCGCCCGCAGCGTGCCGAAACGAGGCTTGGCTGGTGCATCGGCGTCGGCGGCTGCGATGCCGCCAGCGGCCGATATGTTGTCGCGCGGCTGGCTGCCCGAAGCCACTCCGGAAGCTGGCCACCCTGGAGTTGGCCCCCCTGAAGCTGGCCACCCTGGAGCTGGCAAGGCGATACCCGAATCGAGATTGACCGTGCCCTCGACTTGCGCCCGGATCTGCGGGAATTCTTCTTCGGTCAGCATGTCGCCGTCGGCGAGCACCGAAGCCCGGAAGACGGCGTTTTCGAGCTGCCTTATGTTGCCCGGCCAGTCATAGGCCTGCAGCATGGCAAGCGCCGCAGCCGAGATGCCTCGCAGGCGGTGGCGCGGATCGGCGGGCGCCACCTTCTCCATGAAGTGCTCAACCAGATACGGGATGTCGTCGCGACGGTCGCGCAATGGCGGCACGAAGATCGGATAGACGTTCAGCCGATAGAACAGGTCCTCGCGGAACTTGCCGTCCTTGACCTGCTGCAGCAGGTTGCGATGGGTTGCCGAGATCAGCCTGATGTCGACCCTGACGGTCGAGCGCCCGCCAACCGGATCGACCTCGCCGTCCTGTACGGCGCGCAACAGCTTGACCTGCACGTCGAGCGGCAGGTCGCCGATTTCGTCAAGGAACAGCGTGCCGGTGTGCGCTTCGACGAACTTGCCGGTATGTTTTTCGGTGGCGCCGGTGAACGAGCCCTTCTCGTGCCCGAACAGGATCGATTCGACCAGATTGTCGGGGATGGCGCCGCAATTGACGGTGACGAAGGGTTTCGAGCGGCGGTCGCCGCTGCCCTGGATGGCGCGCGCCACCAGTTCCTTGCCGACGCCGGATTCACCTTCGATCAGGATCGGAATGTTGGACGCCGCCGCCTTGCGGCCGAGCCGGATCACCCGATCCATCGCCGGACTGTGGGTGATCATGTCCTTGAACGTCAGATGGCCGCCGCGCTGCCGTGACGAGCGCTTCACTTCGCCTTCGAGCGCTTCGACCTTGAGGGCGTTGCCGATCGACGCCTGCAGCCTATCGGGGGAGGCCGGCTTGACGACGAAGTCGAAGGCGCCGTGACGCATTGCCGAAACGACGGTTTCGATGCCGCCCTGCGCGGTCTGCACGATGACGGGAATGTGGATGCCACGCTCGCGCATCGCCTTCAGCACGCCGATGCCGTCGAGCCCGGGCATCATAAGGTCGAGGATGACCACCGACACGTCGCGCGCATTGGGTCCGTCGACAAACTCGAGACCCGCCTCGCCGCCATCGGCGACGATCGCGGTGTGGCCGAATTTCGTCACCGCCGCCTCGAGAAGCCTGCGCTGCACGGGATCGTCATCGACTATGAGTATGGAAGCTGCCATGACTGATCCGACCGTGCCCGCCCGAGAATGCGCCCTATGGATCATCTTGGCACAGGGTTCTAAATAAGCTTTCAAAAAACCCGGTGAATGAATTCCTTAGGATTTGACCGGCTTCTCGTTTCCTCGAATTTTTGTGTCTGGAAGGATCGGCAATGCGCATGGTTTTTGCTCGAAAGCTGGCGGCGGCGCCCGGTCAGGGCGTGGCGGAGCTTGGCGACCTGCCGGAATGGAATCTGGCCGATCTCTATTCGGGCATGGAAGCGCCCGAGTTGAAGCGCGACATCGCCAAGGCCGCCGTCGATGCCATCGCCTTCGAGAGCCGTTGGAAAGGCACGCTCGCCGCCGAGGCCGGGCGTGGCAGCGCCGGCAGGCTTGGCGAGACGCTTCAGGCCTATGAAGCGCTGGAGGAGCTGATCGGCCGCATCGTCTCCTATGCCGGGCTTGTCTATGCCGGCAACACGTCGGATCCGCAGCGCGCCAAGCTCTATGGCGACATCCAGGAAAAGATGACCGATGCCAGCGCGCACCTGCTGTTTTTCGCGCTCGAGCTGAACCTCATCGACGATGGCGCGATCGAAAACGCACTCGCGGCCGATCCGGCCTTCGCCCATTACCGGCCCTGGGTGCTCGATCTGCGCAAGGACAAGCCCTATCAGCTCGAAGACCGCATCGAGCAGCTCTTCCATGAAAAATCGATCACCGGGCGCGGGGCCTGGAACCGCCTGTTCGACGAGACGATGACCGATTTGCGCTTCGACGTCGACGGCGAGGAGCTGACGCTGGAGCCGGCACTCAATCGCCTGCAGGACGCAGACAGCGAGGTGCGCCGCCGGGCGTCCGAGGCGCTGGCCACGACCTTCCGCAAGAATTTGCGCGTCTTTACGCTGGTCACCAACACGCTGGCCAAGGACAAGGAGATTTCTGACCGCTGGCGCGGCTTCGAGGACATTGCCGATTCCCGCCACCTCGCCAACCGCGTCGAACGCAGCGTGGTGGATGCACTCGCCGCCGCGGTTCGCGACGCCTATCCACGCCTGTCGCATCGCTATTACGCGATGAAGGCGCGCTGGCTCGGCATGGAGGTGATGAACCACTGGGACCGCAATGCGCCATTGCCCGAGACCCCGCAGGCAGTCATCGGCTGGGACGAGGCCAAGAACACCGTGCTTTCCGCCTACCAGCGCTTTTCGCCCGACATGGCGGAGATCGCCAGAACTTTCTTCGACCGCAACTGGATCGATGCACCGGTGAGACCCGGCAAGTCGCCTGGCGCCTTCGCGCATCCGACCGTGCCTTCGGCGCATCCCTATGTGCTGCTCAACTACATGGGCAAGCCGCGCGACGTGATGACGCTGGCGCACGAGCTCGGCCACGGCGTGCACCAGGTGCTGGCCGGCGGCCAGGGCGCCCTGATGGCATCGACGCCGCTGACGCTGGCCGAAACCGCATCGGTGTTCGGCGAAATGCTGACCTTCCGCTCGCTGCTCGAGCAGACCACCGACAAGCGCGAACGCAAGGCCATGCTCGCCCAGAAGGTCGAGGACATGATCAACACGGTCGTGCGCCAGATCGCCTTCTACGAGTTCGAGCGCAAAGTGCATGCCGAGCGCAGGAGCGGCGAACTGACCTCCGACAAGCTCGGCCAGTTCTGGTTGGAAGTGCAGGCGGAAAGCCTCGGGCCGGCGATCAAGCTGCGCGAAGGGTACGAGATTTTCTGGACCTATATCCCGCATTTCATCCACTCGCCTTTCTACGTCTATGCCTATGCATTCGGCGATTGCCTGGTGAACTCGCTCTACGCGGTCTACCAGAACGCCGAGCGCGGCTTTCAGGAGAAATATTTTGCCATGCTGCGCGCTGGCGGCACCAAGCATCATTCCGAGCTTCTGGCACCGTTCGGCCTCGACGCGGCCGACCCTGCCTTCTGGCAGATCGGGCTTGGCGTGATCAGCGGACTGATCGACGAGCTGGAAGCACTGGACAATTGATGCGCAACACTGGGTGATGCGCAACACCGGATGACCGGGTTTTCCAGAACAGTTTAGCTGCAATGCATATTGGCGATGGTTCTATTCTTGTCTTGGATATTTGTTCTTAAATAACTTTCCATGGAAGTTTTCCGTTAGATTCCCGTAAGCTGTATGATAGCGTCCGCCCTCAAGCTCAGCCGGGCACGAATGGATCCGGTCGGAAAATCCCGACCGGTCATGGCGTGTCGGCGGATGCGACAACGGTTGTTGGCCAGGGGCAAACCGGTCGCCGACAGCTCGATCGAAGCCGGCTGTTCTGCAAATTGCGGAACCACCATCGAATGGTCCTTCGCCGAGGTCATGGCTCCACAGGCCAGGGCGGACGGATCGGACTGGAGAGAGAAAGACAATGGGCACTTTTTTCTACATGCTCCTGGCGTTCCTGGTAGGTGTGTTGGTTGGCTGGTTCATTTGGGGACGCCTGCGTGGCGAACTCGACAGTTTGCGCGGCGATCTAGACCGCACGCGCAGCGAACGCGACAGATTGCGGGCCGATAGCGACCGTCTGACCGGTGAGTTGGATGCATGCGGCCGCGCCCGCGCCGATCTCGAACGCCGGCTGGGCGAGGCGAAAACCACCCAGGCGCCAACCGCGAAGGCGGCAACAGCCAAGGCGCCAGCCGCCAAGACCGGCGCGACCAAAGCCGCGATGCAGGCGCCGTCAACGCTGATGTCGACATCCGCACCGGCTAAACCGGCGCCGAAGAAATCTGCAACGGCGAAGGCCGCGACCGCGCCACGCGCAAGTGCCGCGAAAACGGCAACGCCGAAACCGCCTGCATCGAAAGCGAGCGCCGCGCCGACGACCGCGCCAGCGGCAAGCAAGGCTGCGCCGGCGGCAAAGAAAGCCGCGACCGGCAAGGCAACAGCCACCGCGGCAGGCAAAGCCAACGATCTGCGTCGCCTGATCGGCATCGGCCCCACCAACGAGCGGCTGCTCAAAGGGCTTGGGGTCACGACCTATGCCCAGATCGCCGCCTGGACGCCCGACGATGTCAAGCGGATCGAGGCGACGTTGAATTTCGACGGCCGTATCGAACGTGAACGCTGGATCGAGCAGGCGAAACTGCTTGCCGCCGGCGACGAAAAGGAATTTGCGCGCCGCTTCCCGACCGCGGGAGAAGCCAGCAACACCTGATCCATCGCAGGCGGCATCTGGAACAAGGCGGCGCCCTCTGGCGCCGCATTTGTTTTTGCCGCCGCGCCTTTGCGTCTTGAGACGCCGCTCCCTCGATTGCACACGGTCGAGCCCCCATATAGATCGATCGCTGGTGACCGCAGCATCCGAGCCTTATGTCCCTGCCCCTGCCCTTTGCAATTTTCAGGAACGACGAGACCGCGCGGCAGCTCGTTTTCGACCGGCCGGCCGAGATAATCGCAGCGCATGGCGAGGCGGACTTTTTGCCTGCCCTGGAAGCCGCGCAGGTAGCACATGACGGCGGCAAATGGCTGGCCGGTTATTTCTCCTACGAGGCCGGTTACCTGCTCGAACCCAAGCTCGTTCCGCTGCTGCCGGCCGGCCGCCGCGCCCCGCTTTTCTGCCTCGGCGTGTTCGACGCGCCAGTCGAGGAGACGATCGCGCCAGGCGATCTGCCGGCTAGCAACGGCCCAATCTTCGACGCCAAGGCAGCCTGGTCTTCGGACGACTACGCCAAACGCTTTGCCAGGCTGCATGACCATATTCGCAAGGGCGACTGCTACCAGGGCAATCTGACCTTTCCGGTCCGCGCGCAATGGTCGGGCGATCCGCTGGCCGCCTTCAACGCGCTGACCGAACGCCAGCCGGTGAAGTATGGCGCGCTGGTCGCGCTCGGCGATCCGATCGTCTTGTCGCGTTCGCCCGAACTGTTCTTCGAGGTGGACGCGGAAGGCATGATCGAGACGCATCCAATGAAAGGCACCGCGCCGCGCGGCGCCACCAAGGCCGAGGACGATCGCCTGAAAGCGTTCTTGCGCAACGACGAGAAGAACCAGGCCGAGAACCGGATGATCGTCGATCTCCTGCGCAACGACATCTCACTGATCAGCGAGGTTGGCACGCTCGATGTGCCGGAGCTTTTTCGCATCGAGAGCTACCCGACGGTCCACCAGATGGTGAGCCGCGTGCGGGCAAAACTTTTGCCCGGCCTCGCCATCCGCCAGATTTTCGCCGCGCTGTTCCCCTGCGGTTCGATTACCGGCGCGCCGAAGATCCGCGCCATGGAGATCCTGCGCGAGCTGGAAGGTGGCCCGCGTGACGTCTATTGCGGCGCCATAGGCTGGATCGCGCCCGGCGGCCGGATGCGCTTTTCGGTGGCGATACGCACCATCTCGCTCTTTGCCAATGGCGAGGCGGTCTACAATGTCGGCGGTGGCGTCGTCTTCGATTCGACAGCCGAAGAGGAGTACCAGGAGTGTCTGCTGAAAGCCCGTTTCGCGACGGGAACACTGCCGATTTCGAACTGATCGAAACAATGCGCTGGGAACCCGGCTCGGGTTTCGTCCGTTTCGACCGCCATCTCGCGCGGCTTTACGGTTCGGCAAGCGAACTCGGCTTCGCCTGCGACCCGCAAAGGGTCGGCGAAGCGCTGATGAATGCGGTCGGCCGCCAGCACATCGCATTGCGCACTCGCCTCGTCCTGTCGCGCAAGGGCGAAGTGGCGGTGTCGGTGCAGCCCTACGAGCCGCTCGCCGCAGACAAGGTCTGGACCCTGCAGCTGGCGCGCGTGCGGCTTGATTCGAGCGACATGCTGCTGCGCCACAAGACCAGCGGCCGACAAACCTATACGCGCGCCCGCGCCGAATATCTCGCCAGCCGCGCCAACGAGGTGCTGCTCGCCAATGAGCGCGGCGAAATCTGCGAGGGCACGATCACCAACGTCTTTGCCGATTTCGGCGACGGCGTGCTGGCCACGCCGCGGCTCGATTGCGGCCTGCTGCCTGGCGTCCTGCGCGGCGAACTGCTGGATCAAGGCCGCGCCGGTGAAGCGGTCTACACGTGGAACGAACTGCAATCGGCCAAGGCGCTGTTCGTCGGCAACTCGCTGCGCGGATTGATCCCGGCGCGGCTGGGCTGAAGCATCTGGAGACAACAATGTTCGTGGTTTCGCTGAACTACAAGGTGCCGCTGACCGAGATCGACTGCCTGCAGCAAGCGCATGTCGAGTGGCTGAAGGCCTGCTATGCGCAAGGTATCTTTGTCGCCTCCGGGCCAAAGCGGCCAAGGACCGGCGGCATCATCATCGCGCGCGGTCCACGCGAGGAGCTCGATGCCAGACTGGCGGACGATCCCTTCGCCAAGGCAGGTGCCGCCGATTACGAAATCACCGAATTCACGGCGAGAATGGCCGCTGCCGCACTGGAAGCCTACAAAGAGGCATGAGTTTCCGCCCACCGACCCACACACCCTATGACGGCTCGTCGAAACTGTTCACCATCGGGCTGAAGCCGCTCAATCTCGATAGATGGATCGAGGTCGACCAATATCTGCTGCCCTATCTTGCCGAGAAATGCCGGCTTTACGCGGAAATTCCCGACAAGGTTTTTGTCGAGGAGCAAGCAACGCGCGACGCCCAGCGCGAAGTGCTCGATCTGGTCGGTGCGCATCTGGCGGCGAACTTTCCTGAGACCCACAGGCGTACCGCCGACGGGATCGAGGTGATCGGCGGCACCGACGATCTCGAAGGCTCGGGCACCGCAGCTTCTTTCAGCGATGCGCCGCTTGCCGCGGCCTCGTTGCTCGTCCAGGAAGATTTGATCCTGATGCGCCGCGACGAGAGCGGCTGGCGTCTGGCGGCCGGCTCGCTCTGCTTCCCCTCGTCATGGTCGCTGATCGAAAAATTCGGCAAGCCGCTGCAGCAGATCCACGCGCCGGTACCGGGTTTCGGCCCGGGCACACGCCCGGCCGATCTCATCAACCGCATGTTCGACGGCCTCCAGGGCCAAGCCGTCGAGCGCTACAACTGGTCGATCCAGGCGGGCGACGCGCTCTACCATCCGCTCTCCAACCTCGAACGCATCGACCGCGCCAGCTGTCGCCCGTCGAGATTCCCGGATGGCGACATCGACGCCCATGCCTTTATCCGCGTCGAACGGCAGACGCTGAGAAAGCTCCCCGTTTCGGGCGACGTACTCTTCACCATCCGCATCCATCTCGACCCGCTCGCCGTGCTGGAACGCCACCCCGACCGCGCGGCGCTCGCGGCGTCCTTGGCCGAACAACTTCTGGCGCTGGACGAGCCACAACTCGACTACAAGGGGATGACCGCCGACCGTGACCGGCTGGTCGCGTGGCTCAGGGCGCTAGTGCTGTCCTAAATCGCGGCCAGGCCCAGCAGCAGGATCGCGGACATTGCGGTAAAGACGGTGACGTTGACATCCCACCGCCAGCCCGCCGGTCCAAACGGCGGCCGGAACGGCGGATAGCCGTTCTCGTCATACAGCACGCCACCGTAGATCGGCCGCGAGAGCATGGCCGCGAAGAATGCTCCATACATAGCCGCGGCCAATCCCCCGGCGAGATAGAGCCGCTCGGCTTCGAGTTGTCCCTTGATCCAGATAAGTCCGAGCGCAATCAGCGCCACACCGGTGTAGCTCAGCACCTGCCAGACGACATGAAACCGGGCGTGTGGGGTCCACAACGGATTGGTTGCATGTGTGGCGTTGAAGTCGGCTTTGATCGTCGCTACGCCGTAGCCCACGGTCGCGACGCTTAGCAGAATTCGGGCAAGCAGATGACTATCGTAAGCGAGCTCCATCGCATTTTCCTCCCTTATGCAGGAACGACTTGAATGGCACCCTGGGCACAGAAGAGCTGCCCATCGGCCAGCCGCGCATAATTATGGACGATCCCCTTCTCGTGATCCTGCAACTGCACGATGAAGTTGCCGCTCTGCTCCGTCTAACTCGCGAGCACGAGATTCGGGCGTACGCTGGTCAGGTCGACCTTGACCATCTCGTCGATTTCGGTGGTCCCGATCGACGCCTGGATATGCAATTCCTGCGGCGAGAAAAACGTCAGCCGTGGTACGAAGGGGCCGAAAACGCAGTCGAAAGTCTTGCCGACGAGCGAAGCTGGAAAAGCATCGGTTTCTGCCATCATCCTCTCCTTGGGCATGGCCGCCGCTGCGGGCCACGCCATTTGACGATTCTCGGTGTCGCAGTCGCATAAACATCCGAATATATGCCCTTGGAGCGCTCCAAGGAATACGATCCGCCTATTTCGGTTTTGAGTCAATAAAATTCTTGGAGCGCTCCAAAAAATGGTCTACCTCAGGAAAAACGAGTGAATCGCCAATGCCAACCCTAGCCGATGTCGGCAAGGCTGCCGGAGTTTCCCGGGGGACTGTCTCCAACGTCTTCAACCGGCCGGAGCTGGTCAGGCCCGAATTGCGCGAGCGCGTCGAAGCGGCCGCGCGAGCGCTCGGGTTTGGCGGCCCCGATCCGAAAGGACGATTGCTGCGGGACGGCAAGTTCAATGCCATCGGGTTCATGCCGCCTGGCGCCTACGCCATCTCCGAAGTGATGAGAAGCCCCTATGGCCGTGAGCTGGTGCTCGGCGTTTCGCTCGCCTGCGACGAGGCTGGAACGACGCTCAGCCTTGTAAACGGCACCGATGACACGCGCTTCGCCAGCATCCGCGATGCGCTGGTTGACGGCTTTATCCTTGGTCACAGCGCCGACATTGGTCTCATAATTTCGGTACAGAGACGGCGTCTGCCCTTCGTCATTCTCGAAAGCGACGCGGGTCCCGACATCAATTCGATAAAGATCGACGGTAGGAGTGGAGCGGTTGCTGCCGTCCGGCATTTGATCGGGCTGGGGCACCGGCATTTTGCCATCCTTTCGGTGCGCCGGACTCCCGGCCCGCCGATTGTCCACATGCCCGGACAGGCAACGCGCCCGCTTCTGGCCGGCTTCCCGCTCGACGATGAAAGGCTCGATGGTTTCAAACAGGGTTTGGCGGAGGCGAATTTGTCGATCGACGATGTCCCGATCATCGAGACGATACCAGGCGAGCCGTCTGCCGGAGCAGTGGTGTTCGACAGGGCGCCTGAAGTAACCGCGATCCTGACCATGTCGGATTGGCAGGCGATCACAATACTGGACGAGGCGGTTCGCCGCGGCATCGACGTGCCGGGCCACGTATCGGTCGTTGGCTTCGATGGGACCGCTGAATCCGCACGCACCACGCCTCCGATGACCACTGTGGCGCAAGACGTGATCGGAAAAGGCAGGCTGGCCGCCCGAATGGTTCTTGACAATGAGGCCCCCCGCCAGGTCGTTCTGCCGGTAGAACTGGTGGTTCGAGCCTCCACGGCCGGGCCGAGGGCAAAAGTCCGCTGAAACGCGCGGATGCGCCATCCGCATCAGGGGCGGCGCTGGCAGCGTCTTTTCGCTAAGCAGCGTCTGACACTGAACGGGGCACAACTTGACTATAAGGGCCTGACAGCCGACCGTGACTGTCGGCGGAAGACAACTGTAACTTGTGGCTTGGGGGAACAATGATCCAGCATCTTGGCAGGCCGGTCACGTTCATGGCCGCGATCCTGGTACTGTCGACAGCAGCTGAGGCGGAGCCGGTGACTTATGCCGGCAAGCTTGGAAAAAGCGATATCGTCGTCGAATTCACCGGCGACCCCGCGACCGCCGACGGCCCGCTGGCCGGCCGCTACTTCTACCGCTCGAAGGGCGTCGATATCCCGCTGCAGGCCAGGTTGCAGAAGGGCAGCAAGTTCGAACTGGCCGAGGAGGAGGCATGCGGCGCCGATAATTGCGATGACGGAAAGGCCGCGCCGATCGCCGCTGTGTGGCGCCTGGCCTCATCCAGTAACGGCAAGACCCTTGAAGGCAGCTGGAACGGAAAGAAGGCGCTGCCGCTCAGATTGGAACGGGTCGCAAGTCGGCAAGTGACCGGGAACGAGCCCAGCACCCCGCTCGATCTCTACGATTTCAGCTTCATGAACTTCTTCGCCATGACACGCCGCTCACTATGGAAACGTCCCCTTATGACTATCTGCGGATGGACACTCAGCTCGATAACGGCAAGACGACTGGCTGGCCGGACGCAACCTACCGCTATGTTGTCGACCCTCGCACCAAATTCGCCACGCCGCGCATTGTCGAACTGTCCGCCAACGTTCTGATCGAGGCCGCGAATGCTCTGCTGCAAGACAGGCACTGGCGCGCAAACATCGGCGCACTGGGCTGTGTGGCGGCGCAATATGCCGGCTTCAACGAAGGCGGGCCGATTGACAGCATGAACGACGGCACGCTCGGCGGCTATGAGGACAGCACATTCGAAGTGAGCTCGCTGACGTCGAGGCTGATGAGCTGGCGGGAGTCCGGCAGCATCTTCTGCGGCGGAGCGCATCCGACCAACTATTCGGACGCCTACATCATGGATATGCGCCGCGGCGTCCTGCTTGGCCTTCAGGACATTTTCTCGGATACGGTGGATGGCAAGCCCGGTCCTTCCCTCGCCTCCTTGGTCAAGCAGCGGCGCAAGAAACCGACCGATCAGACCGATATCGATCACGAAGCCGAATGCGGCATGGACGATCTCATCGGCGAATATCTAGCGGTCAGCCTCTGGCGTGAGGGCGACAAGCAGGTTCTGGTGTTCGGGCTCCAGACCCTATTGCATGCCATCCAGGCCTGCGCCGACGATCTGCTGGAACTGCCGGTCTCCGGGGCACGTGACCTCTTCAAGCCTGAATTCGCAAGACTGGTCGAGCCGTAGCCGGGATGGCGCGGCGTGAGGCCGGCCGTCCGCTTTTCGCTTTATTGTGACAATGATCTATGGTTTGTCGCGCCGCGGCCAAGCCGCTGTTCCGAAGCGTTTTTTGAGGGAGTAATCGATAAATGGCGAATGAAAACTGGCCCGTTTACGGTGAGATCACCGGCCCTGTAGTGATGATCGGCTTCGGCTCGATCGGACGGGGCACGCTGCCGCTGATCGAGCGCCATTTCAAATTCGACAAGTCGCGCATGACGGTCATCGACCCGCGCGACACCGACCGCAAATTGCTCGACGAGCGCGGCATCACCTTCATGCAGGATGCGGTGACCAAAAAGAACTACAAGAAGCTGCTGACACCGCTTTTGACCAATGGCGGCGGCCAGGGCTTTTGCGTCAACCTGTCGGTCGACACTTCCTCGCTTGAGCTGATGAAGCTCTGCCGCAAGCTTGGCGTCCTCTATATCGACACGGTGGTCGAACCCTGGCTCGGCTTTTATTTCGACGAGAAGGCCGACAACGCCTCACGCACCAACTATGCGCTGCGCGAGACCGTACGTACTGAAATCGCGAAGAACCCTGGCGGCACCACGGCGATCTCGTGCTGCGGCGCCAATCCGGGCATGGTCTCGTGGTTCGTCAAGCAGGCACTGGTCAATCTCGCCACAGATCTTGGCCTCGACTTCTCGGAACCCGCGCAGCACGATCGCGAAGGCTGGGCCAGGCTGATGAAGAAGGCCGGCGTCAAGGGCATCCATATCGCCGAGCGCGACACCCAGCGCACCAAGAAGCCCAAGCCGATGAACGTGTTCTGGAACACCTGGTCGGTCGAAGGCTTCATTTCGGAAGGGCTGCAGCCGGCCGAGCTCGGCTGGGGCACGCATGAGGCGTGGATGCCGAAGAACGCCAAAAGCCACAAGAACGGTTCGAAGGCCGCGATCTATCTGGAGCAGCCCGGCGCCAATACACGCGTGCGCACATGGTGTCCGACGCCCGGCCCGCAATACGGTTTCCTGGTGACACACAACGAAGCGATCTCGATTGCCGATTTTTTCACGCTGCGCGGCAAGAAGGGCAAGGTGCAATACCGGCCGACCTGCCATTACGCCTATCATCCCTGCAACGACGCCGTGCTGTCGCTGCACGAGATGTTCGGTGTCGCCGGCAAGGCTCAGCCCGTGCATCACGTGCTCGACGAAAATGAACTGGTCGATGGCGTCGACGAACTCGGCGTGCTGCTCTACGGCCACGCCAAGAACGCCTACTGGTACGGCTCGCAGCTGTCGCTGGCCGAGGCGCGCAAGCTGGCGCCCTATCAGAACGCCACCGGCATGCAGGTCACGTCGGCGGTGCTGGCCGGCATGGTCTGGGCGCTGGAAAATCCCGAGGCCGGCATCGTCGAAGCCGACGAGATGGATTACAAGCGCTGCCTCGACGTGCAGAACCCATATCTCGGGCCGGTCAGGAGCTATTATACCGACTGGACGCCGCTCGACAATCGGCCTGGTCTGTTTCCCGAGGATCTCGACACCAAAGACCCGTGGCAATTCCGCAACATCCTCGTTCGATAGCAGCGTTGCCTCGACACTCCGCCAGCTTGCAATCGCCCGGAAATCGGGCGATTGAAGAGGGGCGGCCTAGAGCGACGTGCGTCCATTTGGACGCACAAAGTACGCTCTAGCACTTTGAATGTGCGCATCGTGCTTTCCGAAAATCGGATCGATTTTGGGCCGATGCGAGAGGAGAGGATCTTGAAGATGACGATTGCGCAAAGACTGCTTTCGGCTGGCATTGCCGCGGCCGCTACGGTCGCGTTGGCGGCCTGCACGACAACCGGCCCAGGCGAGCCGCCGGTGATCACGGCCAAGGGGGTTGAAGGCTCCTGGATCGACGCGCAGGGCACGGGCTTGTCGACCTTCAAGGGCGGCAGCTTCGCGACCGTCGCCACCGATACCGGCCAGAAGCTTGCCGATGGCAGCTACACCATGACCGGCGGCACCTCGGTCGAGATCCATGGCACTTCGCTGATCCGCCAGACGCCAATCAGCTTCAACTGCTTGATGGTCTCCACCAGCCAGCTCAATTGCACCAGCGCGAGCGGACAGAATTTTGTGCTGACCAGGCGCACCTGAAATCCGATTCCGAATTTACTTTGCACAAGGGCGGCGGCTTCAAGCCGCCGTCTTCTTGCGCCGGCAAAGCTGATGCCGATTTCCGCTTGCATCGACTGAAACGCGATGTGAACATAGCCCAAGAGGGCTGTTACATCCCAGTCAAACAAGAGCGTTAAACGCCTCTGGTCAAGTTATCCGGGAGACGAGAATGAAGAAGATTGCTGCCATCGCCGCGCTGTCGGCATCGGCGCTTGGCCTGTCGGCAGGGGTATCCTTTGCCGACTACACGCTCAACATCCTGCACATCAACGACTGGCATAGCCGCATCGAGAGCAACAACAAGTACGAATCGACCTGCTCGGCCGAGGAGGAGACCAAGGGCGAATGCGTCGGCGGCGCCGGCCGCCTGGTCACCGCGATCGCGCAGGAGCGCAAGAAGCTGGAAGGCCAGAACGTGCTGCTGCTCAGCGCCGGCGACAATTTCCAGGGCTCGCTCTTCTACACGACCTACAAAGGCAAGACCGAAGGCGAATTCCTCAACCAGATGAAATTCGATGCCGAGGCTCTCGGCAACCATGAGTTCGACGATGGCGAGTCGGCGCTGGCGCCGTTTCTCGACATGATCAAGTTTCCGGTGCTCGGCGCCAATGTGAAGGCCAATGCGCAATCCAAGCTCGGCGACCGCGTCAAGCCGTCGATCGTGGTCGAGGTCGGCGGCCAGAAGATCGGCATCGTCGGCGCGGTCACCAACGACACGCCGGAGCTTGCCACCCCTGGCCCGAACATTGCCATCGAAGACGACGTCAAGTCGATCACCGCTGAGGTCGAGAAACTGAAGCGAGAGGGCGTCAACAAGATCATCGCGGTCACCCATATCGGCTACAAGCGCGAGCGCGACGTGATCGCCAAGATCCCGGGCATCGACGTGGTGGTCGGCGGCCACAGCCATTCGCTGCTGTCCAACACCGACCCCAAGGCGGAAGGCCCATATCCGACGATGGTCGACAATCCGGACGGTTACAAAGTGCCGGTCGTGCAGGCGGCGTCCTATTCGAAATATCTCGGCGAGTTCAAGGTCGTGTTCGACGACAACGGCGTCGTCAAGGAGGCAAGCGGCGATCCCATCCATCTCGACAAATCGATCACGCCCGACCCCGCCGTGCTTGCCCGCATCAAGGAACTCGGCGCGCCGATCGAGGCCTTGAAGAACAAGGAAGTCGCCGAGACCACCAAGGCGATCGACGGCAGTCGCGAAAACTGCCGTGCCCGCGAATGCGAGATGGGCAATCTGGTCTCCGACGCCGTCCTCGACCGGGTCAAGGGCCAAGGTGTCGAGATCGTCATCTCGAATGGCGGCGGCTTGCGCGCCTCCATCGACCAGGGCACGGTCACCATGGGCGAGGTTCTCACCGTCCTGCCGTTTCAGAACACGCTGGCGACCTTCCATATCTCCGGCAAGGATTTGGTTGCCGGCCTCGAAAGCGGCCTCAGCCAGGTCGAGGACGGCGCCGGGCGCTTCCCGCAGGTTGCCGGCCTGAAATATGCGTTCGACAAATCGGCGCCGCCTAACGGACGCGTCAAATCGGTCGAGGTCATGGAAGGCGGCGCCTGGACGCCGATTAAGCCGGACAAGGATTACCTGGTCGCCACCAACAACTATGTCCGCCAGGGCGGCGACGGCTACAAGGTGTTCGCCGAGAAGGCCAAGAACGCCTATGATTACGGCCCGGGGCTTGAACAGGTCGTCGCCGACTACCTAGGCGCGCACCGGCCCTATACGCCGAAGCTCGACGGCCGCATCACCGAGATCGCCGCGACCGTGGCCCCGGCCGCAGAACCTGCCAACCCTGCCGAACCGCCAAAACCTGCTGAGGCTGCGCCGGCAAAGCCCGTTGAGCCGGCAATGCCCGAAATGCCGGCCGGCTCCGGCGACATTTCCAAGACCCCGCCGGCCGTCCCGGCTGAAACAGCGCCGGCACCCGCACCCGCCGAGCCGGCCCAGCCGGCGGCACCTGCGGCTCCGGCCACACCGGCTCCGGCGACCCCTGCTCCGGCTGAGCCGGCACCGGCCGAAAGCAGCCATGTAATCGTCGCCGGCGATACCTATTGGGATCTCGCGGTGAAGGCTTATGGCGACGGCACCAAATGGAAAATAATCTCCGATGCCAACAAAGCCTACGAGCCACGCCGCCTTCCGGTCGGCGCAACCTTGACGATCCCGGCGGCCTCGAAGTAATCCGGCCGCAGGAACGCAATGCACCCGCCCGGCAGACCGGGCGGGTCTTTCATTTCTGGGATAAGGTGCGGCCAGACGCAGCATTTGAAAACCGGCGCGGCATCGCTACTTTCGCCGCGGCACCGTTGGTTCGCGGTGTTGGAGAACCTCATGACGCTTGCCAACCCTGCTGAAATCAAAGGCGAGAAGACTGCCGCCTCGCCGTCGGCAGGGCGCCCTCTGGTCAGGACCGGCAAGGTCGGTGTCATGCTGATCAATCTCGGCACCCCGGACGGCACCGGCTTCAAGCCGATGTGGCGCTACCTCCGGGAGTTCCTGTCCGATCCGCGCGTCATCGAGCTCAACAAGGCGATCTGGTATCCGATCCTCTACGGCGTGGTCCTCACCACCCGGCCGAAGAAATCAGGGGCCAACTATGCCAGGATATGGAACCGGGAGCGCAACGAGTCGCCGCTGCGAACCTACACCCGCGCCCAGGCCGAGAAGCTCGCGCTCGCGCTCGGCGAGCTACCCAATGTCGTCGTCGACTGGGCGATGCGCTACGGCAACCCTTCGACCGAGAGCGTGGCCGAGAGACTGGTCGAGCAAGGCTGCGACCGCATCCTGTCTTTCCCGCTCTATCCGCAATATTCGGCGACGACGACTGCGACTGCCAACGACCAGCTGTTTCGCGCGCTGATGAAGATGCGCCGCGCCCCGGCCATTCGCAGCGTGCCACCCTATTACAACGAGCCGGCCTATATCGAGGCGCTCGCCCGTTCGATCGAAAAGCATCTGGCGAGCCTCGACTTCGAACCGGAAATTGTCATCGCTTCCTATCACGGCATTCCGAAACCCTATTCCGACAAGGGCGACCCCTACCAGGCCCATTGCCTCGAGACGACCCGACTGCTGCGCGAAAAGCTCGGCTGGGATGAAAACAAGCTGATTACCACCTTCCAGTCGCGCTTCGGCGCGCAGGAGTGGCTGCAGCCCTACACCGACAAGACGGTCGAAAGACTAGGGCGCGAAGGCGTGAAATCGGTCGCCATCGTCAATCCAGGATTTTCCGTCGACTGCATCGAGACGCTGGACGAGATCGGCAGGGAAGCGTCCGAGACCTTCCATCATGCCGGCGGCGAAAAGTTCGCACACATCCCTTGCCTCAACGACAGTGCCGAGGGCATGGCGGTGATCGAGGCGATGGTGCGGCGCGAGCTGTCCGGCTGGGCCTGAACAGATTACCCGTCTATGCACCCGCAATCCGTGATCACCTGATTGTAACATTGCTGAAACACACTTAAGTGTTTGATGGGAATCGGTCGCGTGGAATATCCAACATGGCCGGCCTTTGAGGGGAGAGCCAAATGGGTTTCAGTGGTTTTGATATCGCGCTTCTTGTTCTTGTCGCCCTTGTCGTGCTGGTGCTTATCAAGGGCATCCGAACAATTCCGCAAGGCTATAATTATACCGTCGAACGTTTTGGCCGTTACACCAAGACATTGAACCCAGGCCTCAACCTGATCGTGCCTTTCGTCGACCGTGTCGGCGCCAAGATGAACATGATGGAGCAGGTGCTCGACGTTCCGACGCAGGAGATCATCACCCGCGACAATGCCACCGTTGCCGTCGATGGCATCGCCTTCTATCAGGTGCTCAACGCGGCGCAGGCCGCCTACCAGGTCTCCGGCCTGCAGAATGCGATTCTCAATCTCACGATGACCAACATCCGCACCGTGATGGGCTCGATGGACCTCGACGAACTTTTGTCGAACCGCGACGCCATCAACGAGCGCCTGCTGCGCGTCGTTGACGAGGCGGCGCATCCCTGGGGCATCAAGATCACTCGTGTCGAGATCAAGGACATCAACCCGCCGGCCAATCTCGTCGAATCGATGGGCCGACAGATGATGGCCGAGCGCAATAAGCGCGCGCAGATCCTCGCCGCCGAAGGCCTCAAGCAATCGCAGATCCTGGAGGCCGAAGGCCGCAAGGAAGCCGCCTTCCGCGATGCCGAGGCGCGCGAGCGCTCGGCCGAGGCTGAAGCACGCGCCACGCAGGTGGTGTCGGAGGCGATTTCCAAAGGCGACGTGCAGGCGCTCAACTACTTCGTCGCGCTGAAATACACCGAAGCGCTGACCAAGATCGGCTCAGCGACAAATAGCAAACTCGTGCTGATGCCGATGGAGGCCTCATCGCTGATCGGCACGCTCGGCGGTATTGGCGAAATCGCCAAGGAAGTTTTCCGAAGCGAAGGCACCGCCGGTGCCGCACGACGGGCCGCCCGCCCGCCGGTCGTTCGTCCGAGCGAAACCTGAGGCCACAGCCATGCTCGACCGCATTGTTTCCGAACTCGGCCCGTGGAGCTGGATGGTCCTCGGCTTCGTCCTGCTGGTAATGGAGGTCATCGCGCCGGGCATTTTCATGCTGTGGATCGGCATTGCCGCGCTGTTGATCGGCGTCGTCTCACTGCTCATCTGGGATGCCGGTTTCTGGACCTGGCAAGTCCAGGTCCTCGCCTTCCTCGCGCTGTCGCTGGTCTCGGCCTATGTCGGCAAGCGGCTGGTGGGCGGGCGCCATGATGAAACCGACCAGCCCCTGCTCAACCGTCGCGGCGTACAGATGGTCGGCCGGACGGCGACCCTTGCCGAGCCGATCAAGGACGGGCGCGGCCGCATAAAGCTGGGCGACACGTTGTGGCGCGTCTCCGGCCCTGACCTGCCGGCCGGCACGCAAGTGCGCGTGACGGGCGCCGCTGATACCGACCTGGAACTGACGGTCGAGGCGGTCTAGAAGCCCGCTAGGCAGCACCGATGCGCAGCAGGTCGTGCAGATGGACGAGCCCGATCGGCCGCCTGCCTTCGACCACCATCAGGCTGGTGATAGCCGAGTCGTTGATCGTCTGCAGCGCCGTCGCAACAAGCGTGTCGGGCGCGGCCATTTTCGGCTCTCTGGTCATCACCTGATCGACGCTCATTGCCAGGAGATCGCTGCCGATATGGCGCCTGATGTCGCCATCGGTGATGATGCCGATCAGCTTGCCGTCCGCGGCAGTCACGGCCACGCAGCCAAACCCCTTGCGCGACAATTCGAGGATTGCCTCGCGCATGCCGGTACCTGACGACACCAGCGGCAGCCTGTCGCCGACATGCATGATCTCGCGGATCTGCGTCAGGTTGGCTCCGAGCTGGCCGCCGGGATGGAACGTGCGGAAATGGTCCGGGGTGAAGCCGCGTGCCTCGAGGAGCGCGATGGCCAGCGCATCGCCCATCACCATTTGCAATAGTGTCGAGGTCGTCGGCGCAAGCCCGTGCGGGCAGGCTTCCGGTGCTCGCGGCAGCAGAAGCACAACGTCGGCCGCGCGCGCCAGAGCCGATTTTTCACCCGCGGTGACCGCGACCAGCGGGATCGAGAAGCGCCTCGAATAGGCGATGATGCCCTTGAGCTCAAGGCTTTCGCCCGACCACGAAAGCGCGATTATGGCGTCGTTTCTGGCGATCATGCCAAGGTCGCCGTGATTGGCTTCGGCAGGGTGGACGAAGAAGGCCGGCGTGCCGGTCGAGGCGAGCGTTGCGGCGATCTTCGAGCCGATATGGCCGCTTTTGCCGACCCCGGTGACGATGACGCGGCCATCGATCTGCGACACCATGCCGACGGCTCGTGCGAACGGCTCGGCCAGCCCGTTTTCGAGAGCGTCTGCCAGTGCCGCGACGCCGGCCTGCTCCGTCGCCACGGTTCTCAGCGCCGAGGCAATCGCGGCCTGCCCGTCATGCCGCTTCCTGTCTGGGGATTTCACGTCCATGGACGATGCGATTAGCGCTTCGGCGCGCGCCTGTCCAACGGAATTGCCGTCCCGAACCTCCTGACGGGCCATGCCTCAACGCTCCGTTAACCATCCCCATTTACGGTTTCGTAAGTATGGCGCGCGTGCGCCGCGCAAGCAGTGGTGCCGATGTCCGGGTTTCAGCCTCAAAACAAAATGGGACGAAAGGGCAAGGCGGTCTGCGCTTTGCTGCTGGCAACCAGTGTCTTTGCGTTGTCGCGGCCGGCACTGCTTTGCGCCCAGGAAACCGAGCTGCGCGGCGAGGTTTCAGAATCGACAATCCTGGACGACCAGCAGTACAAGATCAGGCAATCGAGCATAGCCGGAACCCAAGCCGCGCAGGCTGCTGCAACCGCCAACGACAATACGCCGCTGCCTACCTATCGCCCGGCCAGCCAAGGGGCGTTGCCTGACGACGGCACGGGCGAGGCGGCCACAACCGGCGGCACTTTCGATCAACCAGCGGCCAGCGGCGATCCATTTCCCGACAACCCTGCTCCGCCCCCCCGACGGCGGCCAAGCCCGACACAACGCGCCGCCAATGCGGCCAACGCCGAAGACGAGACCGCTGACAGCCAGAAGCGCAAAAGAACCGCGACTGCAGCCGCGGCGGCGACCGATGACACCGATACCGCCGCCATAGACGAGCAGGATACGGTCAACCGCCGTGCCGTCACCATCGATTCCGCCGAGAGGCTCAAGCTCGACCCTGGCGCCGAGCGCACCGAAGCCATCGAAGGCCAGGACAACAAGAACGAGGACGACCCGTTCGCCGCCACCGGCATCAAGCTCGGCTCCTTCGTGATCCGGCCGACGCTCGAGCAAGGCCTGACGTCTTCGACAAACGCCGATTCGAGCAGCCTCGGCAAGCCGGCCTTGCTGTCGGAAACGACGCTGCGCTTCAACGCCGTCTCCGACTGGCGGGAGAATTCGGCGACGGTTGAGGGCTATGGCATCTTCCGCGAAACCTTGTCCGGCTATGACATTCACGAGGCGCAAGGCCGCGTCGACGGCACACTCAACATCGATCTCGATAATGATCTGCGCGCCATCGCCAAGCTGGGCTATGAGGCCTTGCCCGAATCGGCCTCGGCGCCGGACGCGGTCGTCGGCGCCGTTGGCCAGCCGGTGCGCCAGACCGTGAACGGCAGTCTCGCCGTCGAGAAGGATGCCGGCAAAATGCGCTTCGCGCTGACTGGCGCGGTCGAGCACGACATCTTTGGCGACGCCAAGCTTTCGTCGGGCGGATCGCTGTCGCAGAAGGGCCGCGACTCGACGCTCTACACGGCCATTTTGCGTACCGGTTACGAGATCTCGCCTGCCATCACCCCGTTCACCGAAATCGAGATCGGCCGGCGCGCTTATGATTTGCGCGTCGATCCAAACGGCTTCCAGCGCTCCTCGACCAGGCTTGGCGCACGGGCCGGCGTCGAGCTCGATCTCCGCGAGAAGCTTAGCGGCGAGTTCTCGGTCGGCTGGCTGCGCGAAGCTATCGACGACGATGCCCTGCCGGCTATTTCGGGCGCGACGGTCAATGCCGATCTCAAATGGTCGCCGGAACGCGGCACCACGATCGGGCTCACCGCACAGACGACCGCCGAGAACACGACGAATGCGGGCGAAAGCGGCGACATGCTCTATTCCGGCAGCCTCACCGGCGAGCGGCAGATCCGCGCCAACCTGACCGGAAATGCCGCTCTCGGCCTTGAATGGCGCGACTATACCGGCTCCGACGATCATGATTTGACGCTGAGCGCCGAGGCTGGGCTGACGTGGTGGCTGAACCGCTACACCGGGCTCACCACCCGCGCCAGGACTGAAAAACTGACCAGCAACCTGGTTGGGCGCGACTACACGGCCAACAGTATCTTCGTCGGCTTGAAGTTGCAGCGCTAAATGCATGTCGCGCAAAAGTGTGCAGCGGTTTTGCGATAACGACTTGCGTAAAACAAGAACCTAAAGCGCGTCGCATGAGGCCGGTCGAACGCGGCGCGCTTTAGCCGATCAGCGCGGCAACCGGTGTTGAAACTACAAGGCTACGCCGCGGCGTTCTGACGGCGCGAGTTCGTCGAGAAGCGTGCGAATGACACCGGCCATGCTGGCATTCATGTCTCTGCGCCACAGTGCGAAGGCAACGTTGGCCTCGACGAAGCCTTCGGGCGAGCCGCAGTCGAACGTCCGCCCGCGGTAGTGGTAGCCGTAGAAGGACTGTTGCTTCTGCAGCTTCAGCATTGCATCGGTGAGCTGGATCTCGTTGCCGGCGCCTTTTTCCTGACCTTCGAGTATCTTGAATATCTCCGGCTGCAGGATATAGCGCCCGTTGATGTAGAGGTTCGACGGCGCCGTGCCGGTCTTCGGCTTTTCCACCATGCCGGTGATGCGGAAACCGTGATGCGCGTCCTCGCCGCGGCCGACAATGCCGTATTTGTGCGCCTCGGCCGGATCGCATTCCTGCACGGCGACGATGTTGTTGCCGGTCTCGGCGTAAAGCTCGACCATGTCCTTCATGCAGCTTTTTTCCGACTGCATGATCATGTCGGGCAACAGCAGCGCAAAGGGCTCGTCGCCGACGAGCTCGCGCGCGCACCAGACGGCGTGACCAAGGCCGAGCGGTACCTGCTGGCGGGTGAAGCTGGTCTGCCCCGGCGCCGGCTGCAGCCGCTGCAGGCGGGCGAGCTGGTCGTCCTTGCCGCGCTGCGCAAGCGTGTCGTAGAGCTCGAACTGGACATCGAAGTGATCCTCGATGACCGCCTTGTTGCGGCCGGTCACAAAGATGAAATGCTCGATCCCGGCTTCGCGCGCCTCATCGACCACATACTGGATGACCGGCCTGTCGACGACCGTCAGCATTTCCTTGGGAATGGCCTTGGTGGCGGGGAGAAAGCGCGTGCCGAGACCGGCAACCGGGAACACTGCCTTGCGAACTCTCTTCATGTGCCAATTATCCATTTGCATGACTGTTCGGCAATCCCGATTCGAGACATTTTCATGCCGAAATCGAGGATTACTGAACGGCGGGTCAGAAATCTCAGCTGGTAAAGCATTGACGCATCTTTTCACCCCGTACGACACCTATGGTAAACCAAATGCTAACCGGGTTCGGCGATGAATAGTCTTCCTGAGATGAAGAAGGAGGAAAAGATGTCCGTTCGCAACGCCGCAAGGCGCTTCACCAGCGTCCTGACGGCCGCCAGCCTCTCGCTTGCCTTGCTCATGCCCAGCGGGTCGGCTTTTGCCGATGCCGGCTTCCGCCAATGGGTCGCCAGCTTCCGTGCTACCGCCGTGGCGAGCGGCGTTTCCGGCTCCGTCTACGACCAGGCATTCAAGGGCATCAACGATGCTGACCCGGTGGTGCTGGAAAAGGCCCGTACTCAACCCGAATTCACCGCACCCGCTTGGGATTATTTCGACAACCGCGTCCATGACCAGTCGGTCGCCGTCGGCCAGCAGATGGCAAGGAAATGGAAGCCTTGGCTGGACAGGATCGAGGCAAGATACGGCGTCGACCGCTACATCCTGCTGGCCATCTGGTCTATGGAATCTAACTACGGCGAAACCCTCAAGCGCGATGATATCATGCGCAATGTGGTGCGCTCGCTGGCGACGCTTGGTTATGCCGACCCGAAGCGAGCGAAATTTGCCCGCACCCAACTGATCGCGGCGCTGAAGATCCTGCAGACCGGCGACATCGACGAAAGCCATCTCAGCGGCTCATGGGCCGGCGCGATGGGCCATACCCAGTTCATCCCCACCAGCTACCAGTCCTATGCGGTCGATATGGACGGCAACGGCAAGCGCGACATCTGGAATTCGATTCCCGACGCACTGGCGACAGCCGCCAATTTGCTGAGGAAGAACGGCTGGCAGGCAGGCAAGACCTGGGGTTATGAGGTCAGCCTTCCGGACGGCAAGAAGCTGCCCGGAGGCTCGAAGTCGCTGTCGCAATGGCAGGCGTTGGGGGTCAGCCGTGCCAACGGCAGGCCGTTCAAGAACGGTGCGGACAAGGCGACGTTGAAGCTGCCCGGCGGCCGCGGCGGGCCGGCTTTCCTGATGATCAAGAATTTCTCGGTCATCAAGCGCTACAACAATGCCGACAAATATGCGCTCGCCGTGGGCCTTCTTGCCGACGAAATTGCCGGCTATGGCGGGCTTGTGCAGGACTGGAAACGACCGTTTACCAAGCTCTCCTTCGAGGAAAGGCAGGAGCTTCAGAAGCGACTTTCCGAGCACGGCTATTACGACGGCAAGTTCGACGGCAAGATCGGTGACGGATCGAAAACCGCCATCATGGCCTTCCAGGCAAAGGCTGGCTTGACCCAGGACGGGTATCCGAGCAAGGAAGTGCTCAAATGGCTCAGGCAGAACTAGAGCCGGTTGCGGGATGGAGAGGGTGATTGGTTTCGGCTGCGCGCATCCGGTTAATCGTTCGTCGCGTGCCGATCCTCGTTCTGGCGATCGCCGTTCTGGCAGTCGGCTCCGCCAGTGCCTTTCATACCGCGGCCATGGCGCAGGAGCCGGAAAGTCGTGGCTGGTCGCTGCGCGACCTGTTGTTTCCGCGCAGAAGCGAGCGGTTTGAGCAGCCGCCGCCCGAATTCCAGAGAGAATTCCAGAGAACAAAGCCCAGGCCCAAGCTGAGAAAGCCCCGGTCAGTTCGCCGGCCGCCGCCGGCCGAGCCGACAACCCCGGTGGCCGAGAAGGCGCCGGATGCACGCGTCGTTCTGGTGGTCGGCGATTTCATGGCGTCTGGGCTGGCTGAGGGGCTCGACGCCGCCTTTGCCGAGAACACCGGCGTCAGGATCGTCGTCCGTGCCAACGGATCGTCCGGCTTCGTGCGTGACGATGTCTACAACTGGCCAGACCAGGTCAAGTCGCTGATCGCCGCCGAAAAACCGGCAGCCGTCGTCGTCATGCTCGGATCCAACGACCGGCAGCAGATGCGCGTCGGCGATGTGCGCGAGCAGCCGCGATCCGAAAACTGGACCAAGGAATACGAGCGCCGGACCGAAGCGTTCGGCAAGGCCATCGCAGCAACCAAGGTGCCGTATCTGTGGGTTGGCATGCCGGCCTTCCGGGTCTCGAAAATGACCTCCGACATGCTGGCCTTCAACGACATCTTCCGCTCGTCCGCCGAAAGCCACGGCGGCGAATTCGTCGACGTCTGGGACGGGTTCGTCGACGAGAACGGCGCCTTCATCACCAGCGGACCGGACATCAACGGCCAATCGGTGCGCCTGCGCTCCGACGACGGCATCAACATGTCGAAGGCCGGCAAGCGCAAGCTCGCCTTCTATACCGAAAAGCCGCTGATGAAGATCCTTGGGCTGGCCGCGCCGGGAAGCGTGGTCCCGGCTTCTGCCCCGGCCGGCGCTCCCGTCGAGGCGCCGTCACCTGCTGCCGCACCGATAGCTGTCGATCGCACCGTGCCGATGCTGCTCAGCGATCCGGCGCTGGACGGCGGCTCGGAACTTCTCGGCGCCGCCCCGCCGGCAAAAGCGGACAAGCATTTGCCGGGCGAAAGGCTGGTAATCGAGGGCAAGGCGCCCGACGCCTCACCGGGCCGTGCCGACGATTTCTCGTGGCCACCCAAGACACAGCCTGCGACGGCGGCCGCATCCGATACGACGACGGCGATCCGCCAGTAAACAGAACCTCTTCGGAACGGGCTCAGCGCGGCAGCACGCTCGATCCCATCAGCGCCTCGTCGATGGCGCGCGCCGCCTGGCGGCCCTCGCGGATCGCCCAGACGACCAGCGACTGGCCGCGCCGCACGTCGCCCGCCGCATAGAGCCTTTCGACGCTGGTCCTGTAGTCCCGGTCATTGGCCTCGACATTCTTCGAACGGCGGCTGTCGGTGACGATCTTCATCTGCCCGTCGAGTTCCGAGACCGGCCCGCGAGCGGCTGGCCCGGCAAAGCCGATGGCGATGAACGCGAGATCGGCGCGGATGACGAATTCGGTGCCGGCGATTGGCTTGCGCTTTTCGTCGACCTCGCAGCATTTGACCCCGGTCAGCTGGCCGTCCTCGCCGATGAATTCAAGCGTCGCCACCTGGAATTCGCGCTCGGCGCCTTCGGCCTGCGACGATGACGTGCGCATCTTGGTCGCCCAGTAGGGCCAGACCGACAGCTTGTCTTCCTTTTCCGGCGGCTGCGGCCGGATGTCGAGCTGGGTGACGCGCACCGCGCCCTGGCGGAAGGCGGTGCCGACGCAGTCTGAGGCAGTGTCGCCGCCGCCGACGACGACGACATGCTGGCCGCCGGCGACGATCGGGCGCGACGGCCATGCGACCGACTGGATCGGCTCGCCGCCGATACGCTTGTTCTGCTGCACCAGATAGGGCATGGCGTCGTGCACGCCGTCGAGATCGTCGCCCGGGATGTTGGCCGGGCGCGGCGTTTCGGAACCGCCGCAATAGAGCACGGCATCATATTCGGCGAGCAGTTCGGCGACCGGCTTGTCGACGCCGACATTGACGCCGCAATGGAAGCTGACACCTTCGCCCTGCATCTGCTCGATGCGCCGGTCGATATAATGCTTCTCGATCTTGAAATCGGGGATGCCGTAGCGCATCAGCCCGCCCGGCCGGCTCTCGCGCTCATAGACGTGAACGTCATGGCCTGCGCGGCCGAGTTGCTGGGCAGCCGCCATGCCTGCCGGCCCCGAGCCGATGATCGCGACGCGCTTGCCGGTCTTCCGTTCCGGCGGATAGGGCCGGATATGGCCGGTTTCATAGGCTTTGTCGGCAATCGCCTGCTCGATCGTCTTGATGGCGACCGGAATATCCTCGAGGTTCAGCGTGCAGGCTTCCTCGCAAGGTGCGGGGCAGATGCGGCCGGTAAATTCCGGAAAATTGTTGGTCGAATGCAGGTTGCGGATCGCGTTTTCCCAGTCGCCATTGTAGACGAGGTCGTTCCAGTCCGGGATCTGGTTGTGGATCGGGCAGCCGGTCGGTCCATGGCAATACGGAATGCCGCAATCCATGCACCGCGCGGCCTGTTTCTCGACCTCCTTGTCCGACATCGGCAGCGTGAACTCGCGGAAATGCCGGATGCGGTCGGAAGCCGGCTGGTACTTGTGCACCTGCCGGTCGATCTCGAGAAACCCTGTTACCTTGCCCATAGTCCAGTCCCTACTGTCCGGAAGGCACGCCTGGCGACGCACCCGTTAACCTCATAAGGCAGCTGTGGCAACCTTCAGTCCGAGGTCAGGATTCTTGATGAAGATGGTTGCCGGGACGCACGGCCTCCCGGCAATTTCCAAATCTATTCCGCCGCCACGTTCATGCGCATCCGCTCCATCTCGATCAGCGCGCGGCGGTATTCGACCGGCATGATCTTCCGGAATTTCGGCCGGAAAGTCGCCCAGTCGTCGAGGATTTCGCGACCTCGTACCGAGCCGGTGTAGTGGACGTGGTTGGAGATCAGCTGATAGAGCCGCTCCTCGTCATGGCTGGTCATATCGCCGGATACGTCGACACGGCCCTTATGGTCGAGATCGCCGCCATGGTGGAGCAGCTTTTCCATCAGGTCGTCCTCTTCCGGAACCGGCTCCAGCTCGACCATCGCCATGTTGCAGCGTTCGGCGAAATCACCCGCCTCGTCGAGCACATAGGCGACGCCGCCCGACATGCCGGCGGCGAAGTTGCGGCCGGTCTGGCCGATGACGACGACGATACCGCCGGTCATGTATTCGCAACCATGGTCGCCGACACCTTCAACGACGGCGGCGACACCCGAATTGCGCACGGCAAAACGCTCGCCGGCAACGCCGCAGAAATAGGCCTCGCCCTCGGTTGCGCCGTAGAGCACGGTATTGCCGACAATAATGGACTCGGCAGCAACGATTTTCGTGTTCTCCGGCGGGCGGATGACAATGCGGCCACCCGACAGGCCCTTGCCGACATAGTCGTTGGCAGCGCCCACCAGTTCGAACGAGACACCGCGCGCCAGGAAGGCGCCAAAGGACTGGCCGGCCGTGCCGGTGAGCTTGACCGAGATCGTGTCCTCGCGCAGTCCCTTGTGCTTGAAGCGCTTTGCCACCTCGCCCGACAGCATGGCGCCGGTCGAACGGTCGACGTTGCGGATCGGCAGTTCGATACTGACCGGCTGCCTGGCTTCGAGCGCCGGCTTTGCGAGTTCGATCAGCTTGCGGTCGAGCACGTCGTCGATCGGATGCTTCTGCCGCTCGGTCCAGTGCACCGCCTCGTGCGGCGCATCGGGCTTGTAGAACATCTTGCTGAAGTCGAGCCCGCGTGCCTTCCAGTGCTGGATCAGCTCGCGCTTTTCCAGAAGGTCGGTGTCGCCGATGATCTGGTCGAGATGGGTGTAGCCCATCTCGGCAAGCAGCGCCCGCACCTCTTCCGCCACATAGAAGAAGAAGTTGATGACGTGCTCGGGCGTGCCCTTGAAGCGCTTGCGCAGCACCGGGTCCTGTGTCGCGACGCCGACGGGGCAGGTGTTGAGATGGCACTTGCGCATCATGATGCAGCCGGCCGCGATCAACGGCGCGGTCGAAAAGCCGAACTCGTCGGCGCCGAGCAGTGCGCCGATAATGACGTCACGCCCGGTGCGCAGGCCGCCATCGACCTGCAGCGCGACGCGCGACCTGAGGCCGTTGAGCACCAGCGTCTGGTGCGTCTCGGCAAGGCCCATCTCCCACGGGCTGCCGGCATGCTTGAGCGAGGTCAGCGGCGAGGCACCGGTGCCGCCGTCATAGCCTGATATGGTGATGTGGTCGGCACGCGCCTTGGCGACGCCGGCCGCAACCGTGCCGACGCCGACTTCCGAGACCAGCTTGACCGATACGTCGGCCGCCGGATTGACGTTCTTCAGGTCGTAGATGAGCTGCGCCAGATCCTCGATCGAATAGATGTCGTGATGCGGCGGCGGCGAGATCAGGCCGACGCCCGGCGTCGAGTGCCTGACCTTTGCTATGGTCGCATCGACCTTGTGGCCCGGCAGCTGGCCGCCCTCGCCGGGCTTCGCCCCTTGCGCGACCTTGATCTGCATCATGTCGGAATTGACCAGATACTCGGCCGTGACGCCAAAGCGTCCCGAAGCGACCTGCTTGATTGCCGAGCGTTCGGGGTTCTTGCCGCCGCCCGGCAGTGGCAGATAGCGGTCGGCCTCTTCGCCGCCCTCGCCGGTGTTCGACTTGCCGCCGATGGCGTTCATGGCGCGCGCCAGTGTCGTGTGCGCTTCCCTTGAGATCGAGCCAAAGGACATCGCCCCGGTCGAGAAGCGCTTGACGATATCGGCCGCCGGCATCACCTCGTCGAGCTTGACCTTCTTACGCCCGGTCTCTTGCGCAAGCTTGATCTTGAACAGGCCGCGAATGGTCTGCGCCTGCGCCGTCTCGCTGTCGATCTGGGCGGAATAGTCCTTGAACGTCTCCCACGAGCCTTGGCGCACGGCGTGCTGCAAGGTCGCCACTGCGTCGGGCGACCAGATATGGGCCTCGCCGCGCATGCGGAACATGTATTCGCCGCCGACCTCGAGGCTGTTGCGCAGCACCGGGTCGTTGCCGAAGCCGTCGGTGTGGCGGCTGACCGTTTCGGCGGCGATCTCGTCCAGCCCGACGCCTTCGATCAGCGTCGCCGTGCCGGTGAAGTACTTCTGCACGAAGTCCGACTTGAGCCCGATGGCGTCGAATATCTGCGCGCCGCAATAGGACTGGTAAGTGGAGATGCCCATCTTGGACATCACCTTCAGGATGCCCTTGCCGATCGACTTGATGTAACGGGAGACGACTTCGTAGGCGTCGACCTCCGCCGGCAATTCGCCACGCTTGTGCATGTCGAGCAGCGTGTCGAAAGCGAGATAGGGATTGATCGCCTCGGCGCCGTAGCCGGCGAGACAGCAGAAATGATGCACCTCGCGCGGCTCGCCGGATTCCACGACGAGCCCAACCGACGTGCGCAATCCCTTGCGGATCAAATGATGGTGCACGGCCGCAGTCGCCAGCAGTGCCGGAATGGCGATGCGGTCCGGGCCGAGCTGACGGTCCGACAGGATGATGATGTTGTAGCCGCCGGCGACCGCCGCCTCGGCGCGCTCGCATAGCCGGTCGATGGCGCCCTGCATGCCGGCCGCGCCTTCATTCGAACCGTAAGTGATGTCGATCGTCTTGGTGTCGAAACGGTCTTCGGTGTGGCCGACGGAGCGCAGCTTCTCCAGATCGCCATTGGTCAGGATCGGTTGGCGCACTTCGAGCCGCTTGCGGCGCGAATTGCCGACAAGATCGAAGATGTTGGGCCGCGGCCCGATGAAGGACACCAGGCTCATCACCAGCTCCTCGCGGATCGGGTCGATCGGCGGATTGGTGACCTGTGCGAAATTCTGCTTGAAATAGGTGTAGAGCAGCTTCGATCTGTCCGACATTGCCGAAATCGGCGTGTCGGTACCCATCGAGCCGACCGCTTCCTGGCCGGTGGTCGCCATCGGCGACATCAACAGCTTGGTGTCCTCCTGGGTGTAGCCAAACGCCTGCTGGCGGTCGAGCAGTGAGACATCCCTGCGCAGGGCGCGCGGCTCGACCGGGTTCAGATCCTCGAGGATGAGCTGTGTGTTGGCGAGCCAGCTCTTGTAGGGGTGCCTGGTCGCGATCTCCGACTTGATCTCCTCGTCGGAAACGATGCGGCCCTTGTCCAGGTCGATCAGCAGCATGCGGCCGGGCTGCAGCCGCCACTTCTTGACGATCCTTTCCTCCGGCACCGGCAGCACGCCGGCTTCCGAGGCCATGATGACGCGGTCGTCATCGGTGACGATGTAGCGCGCCGGCCGCAGCCCGTTGCGGTCGAGTGTGGCACCGATCTGGCGGCCGTCGGTGAAGGCAACCGCCGCTGGCCCGTCCCACGGCTCCATCAGGGCTGCGTGATACTCGTAGAAGGCCTTGCGGTCCTGACCCATCAGCTTGTTGCCGGCCCAGGCTTCCGGGATCAGCATCATCATGGCGTGGGCGAGCGAATAGCCGCCCTGCGTCAGGAATTCGAGCGCATTGTCGAAGCAGGCGGTGTCGGACTGCCCTTCATAGGAGATCGGCCACAGCTTCGAGATGTCGTTGCCGAACAGTTCGGAATCGACCGAGGCCTGCCGCGCCGCCATCCAGTTGACGTTGCCGCGCAGCGTATTGATCTCGCCATTGTGGGCGACCATGCGGTAGGGATGCGCCAGCTTCCACGACGGGAACGTGTTGGTCGAGAAGCGCTGGTGGACCAGGATCAGCGCCGTCTCGAAACGCGGGTCGGTGAGGTCCTTGTAGTAGGCGCCGACCTGATAGGCCAGGAACATGCCCTTGTAGACGATGGTCCGCGACGACATCGAGACGACATAGAAGCCGTTGTCGACGCCTTTGGTCTCTTCGTGGATACGGCCGGAAATGACCTTGCGCAGGATGTAGAGCCGCCGCTCGTAATCGTCGTCGTTCTCGATCTCGGCGCCGCGGCCCAGGAACACCTGCCGGTGCACCGGCTCGGAAGCGGCGATGTCGGGCGCCTTGGACAGCGATGAATTATCGACAGGCACGTCGCGAAAGCCGAGCAGCGGCTGGCCCTCGAGTTGCGCCACCTCGGCGATGATGCCTTCGATATGCGCCTGCAGCTCCGGGTCGCGCGGCATGAACACGTGGCCGACGGCATAGTGGCCGGGCTTCGGCAGTTCGACCCCTTGCTTGGCCATCTCCTCGCGGAAGAAGCGGTCCGGCAGCTGCACCAGCACGCCGGCGCCATCGCCCATCAGCGGATCGGCGCCGACGGCGCCGCGATGCGTCAGGTTTTCGAGCACGGCAAGGCCGTCCTCGACGATCTGGTGCGACTTCACGCCCTTCATGTTGACGATGAAGCCGACGCCGCAGGCATCATGCTCGTTGCGCGGATCATAGAGGCCGTGCGCGGCATAGCCGGTGCTGGTTCGCCCAATATTGGTCAGGGACGGATTTTTGACGACTGCCGCTTTCGTCTGCGCGGCCTTCGTCGCAGATGGCGTCATGTCCGTCATCGTCCTGTCCTCCGTTCCGTCCCCTTCGGGCGCTGGTTTCCGTCGGGAAGCGCGTGGCTCCCCTTTCAATCTTGCGGCACGTCTTGCGAAATTCTTGCCGACCGTGCGGCTTTCCGCATCGTTCGCATATGGTATTCGTACAGGCCGGAGCCAGGCTGTCTAGCTGTCGCTCGCGGCAATGCCGCAGAGGCGCAATCATATGCCAATGCGGCCAGTTTTGTGCGACAAAATAAGACAGCACTACTGTCCTAAATTTTTATGACAGAAATTTTGGATGCACACAAGACCGATTCACAAAATTCTTGAGGCTTTCGCGACAGAAAATTGCGCGGAACGCCGTGTCAGCGTAGCCTTCAGTCGCTGCATCTACGCTCATGCGTTTCGCTGGCTTTAGCGGATTTTCGGCATCTGCCACTTGCGGCCGGCATGCGAAAGCGGCCAAGCTCGCATCGATTTCCCCAGCATAGGCAGACGCATGATTTTCGCTTCCGACAATTGGGCAGGCGCCCATCCCCGTATCGCTGCCGGCCTGTCGGGCCATGCCGACGGCTTCTCCACCGCCTATGGCGACGGTGCCCTCGACAAGGCCGTTTACCAGCGCTTCAATGAAATCTTCGAATGCGAGGTCGCGGTGTTTTTCGTCGCCACCGGCACCGCTGCCAATTCGCTGTCGCTGACTACCTATAACAAGCCAGGCGGCATTTCCTTCTGCCATCGCGAATCGCACGTCATCGAGGACGAATGCGGTGCACCGGAATATTTCACCGGCGGTTCGCGGCTTTATACAGTCGAAGGCGCACTCGGCAGGATCGATGCCGGCAATCTGGAACGGGCGGTGGACCGTTTCGCACCCGAAAACGTCCATTCCGGGCGGCCGGTTGCCGTTTCGATCACCCAGTCGACCGAAGTCGGCACCGTCTACACGCTGAACGAAATCGCCAGGATTTCGGCGATCGCAAAGCAGCACGGATTGCCGCTGCACATGGATGGGGCCCGCTTTGCCAATGCGCTCGTCGCGCTGGAAACGACGCCGGCCGAAATGACCTGGAAGCACGGTGTCGACATCCTCTCCTTTGGCGGCACCAAGAATGGCTGTTGGTGCGCCGAGGCGATCGTGCTGTTCGACCTCGAGCGAGCCAAGGAATTGGCCTTTTTGCGCAAGCGCGCGGCCCAGCTGTTCTCGAAATCGCGCTTCATCGCCGCGCAATTCGATGCTTATTTCAGGGGTGGGCTATGGCTCGACACAGCACGGCACGCCAATGCGATGGCGGCACGGCTTGCCGCGGCGATAGAAGATTCCCCTTCGGCCCGGCTGGCCTGGCTGCCGCAGGCGAACGAGGTCTTCGCAGTCATGAAAAAGGCCGAGGCCGAAAGAATGCAAGCGGCAGGGGCGGCCTTCCACGACTGGCACAGGCCGCTCGGCTACGACAGCTACATTGGCGAAGACGAAGCGCTCTATCGCTTTGTCACCAGCTTCGCGACCACGCCCGACGAGGTCGACCGTTTCGGCTACCTGCTCGCCGGATAGCAAGCCTTGCCCACCAGCAAAAAGAGCGGCGCATTGCTGCACCGCCCTTTCTTCCCGGGGAGTTGGCGTCCCGGAGTTTAGCTGCCTGGCTTAGGCGGCAGTCTTGGCCTCGATCTGCTTGGCCTTGGCCGGAGCCGAGGTGATCGCGATCTTGCGCGGCTTCAGCTCTTCGGGGATGTTGCGCTTGAGGTCGACGAAGAGCAGGCCGTTCTTCAGCGCGGCGCCGACAACCTCGACGTGATCGGCAAGCTGGAAGCGGCGCTCGAAGGCTCGGCTGGCGATACCGCGATAGAGCAGTTCGGAGCCTTCGCCATTGCCTTCCTCCTTGCGCTCACCCTTGACGGTCAGCACATTGCGGTGAGCTTCGATCGAAATCTCATCTTCCGAGAAGCCGGCCACAGCCATCGAGATGCGATAGGCATCCTCGCCCGTGCGCTCGATGTTGTAAGGCGGATACGTCTGGCCTTCCGGCTGCGCAAGCGAATCGAGCATGGTGAACAGCCGGTCAAAACCGACGGTCGAACGGTAGAGCGGGGAAAAATCAACGTGACGCATGGTGTGTTCTCCTGTTGAGCAACAAGGTTGCGTATGGCCGGTGCGAAACCCGTGACGGCGTTCCGGATGGACCAGCGGCCCCGACATTGGCGACCGCATAACAAATTTGGGAAGCCGGCGACGGCATTTCAAGATTTTCCCGCGTCCGAACGGAACCGGTCCCGGCCCACGTCCCGATGCCGATGAACGGCAGATGAACCGTGGCTTCGGCGAGCGTTCAGCCAGGCGGCACTAAAACTGTTCTCGAGATCACGAACAGGTCGCCGGAAAAGGCGACACGACGAGGCCGAACCGGGTGTAACGTCCCTTCCTCCCGGTCGACAGAGGCCGGAAGCACGCCAAGGCTGCTTCCGGCCTTACTTGTTCGCTGCCTGGGTCGACCTCCCCGGCGTCCCGAATTCCTTTTGCTTTTGGCGCATGGGCGTTTATGCCTGACTTGCGCCCACGCCGGCACCGACACCAACCAAACACCGTATGACCGATCTTCTCCACCAGCCCCCTCTCTTCCACGAAACTCCGGGCAATCCGCTGCCGGAAAACACGGCCGGCGGCTTCTTCACCACGCGCGACGGCAAGAAGATCCGCTATGGGCTGTTTGCCGCGGTTGCCCGCCCGATGAAGGGCACCGTCGTTGTCCTGACCGGCCGCAACGAGTGCATCGAGAAGTATTTCGAGACCATTCGCAACCTTACCGACCGGGGCTTTGGCGTGGCAACCCTCGACTGGCGCGGCCAGGGCGCTTCCGACCGGCTGATCGGCGACCGACAGCGCGGCTTCGTCCGGAGCTTCTTCGACTACACCGGCGATCTGGAGCAGTTCTTCGAGGAGATCGTGCTGCCCGATTGCCGAGGACCCTACTACATACTGGCCCATTCGGCCGGCGCGGTGATCGCGCTGCTCGCCGCGCCCTCGATGGCGAACCGCGTGCGCCGCATGGTGCTGATCGCACCGTTCTTCACCGTGCCGGACCTGCCGGTTTCGGTAAAAACCGTCCGCCGCATCTGTTCGCTGTTCTGCCTTCTCGGCCTTGGCCGACTCTATGCCGCATGGGGGCCGCGGCCCAAGGAATCGGTGCCCTTCGCCATAAACAAGCTGACCAGCGACCCGGAACGCTATCGGCGCAATACGCTGATCTACGAAACCTATCCGCAGCTGGCGCTCGGCGGACCGACGATCTGCTGGCTGAAGGCGGCCACGGAGGCATCCTTGATCGTCAGCGACCCGGATTTCATGGCCAAGATCCAGGTGCCCTTGCTGATGATCGCCGCCGGCGCCGACCAGGTCGTCTCGACCAGGGCAGTCGAAGCCTATGCGAGACGTCTGCGCGTCGGCTCGCTAGTGATGATCGACGGCGCCCGCCATGAGATCCTGCAGGAAGCCGACCTCTATCGCGAGCAGTTGCTTGCGGCATTCGATGCCTTCATCCCCGGAACCGGTGACGTCTGAGCCACATACCTCGTCCGGCTTCAGCTCGTGCGGGCGAAATCCATGATCCAGTTGGTCTCCCATGCCTTGCCGCCGTCCGGCGAAAAGGCCTGCTCCCAGCGCGCCGACCCGTCCGTGATCCGCGACCACAGGAAGCGGACCTGGATCGGCTGGCCGTCGAAGACGTCTTCGCACAGGAACGTGCCGACGCCCGCCACGAAAGTGCCGCGCATCGGAACATCGATGGTCGACGGATTGCGGCCGTCGATCCACCAGATCGACCATTGCCTCGCCGCCGGGTCGAAGGTCCGCAAGGTGGCGGCGCGATAGGGCCCGCCGGGCAATTCAATCCAATTGTCGTCGACATTGCCGAGGCCGCCAAGGATCGGCCGCACCTCGCACGTGCCGCCAAACACATCCCAGTTGCCGTCGCCCTGCAGCCGCTTCTGCAATCTTCGATGGCCGACGGTCCAGCGCCCGAAAAAGAAATCGAAATCGCTCCGCCCGTCCGCCGGAGCATCAGAATGGCTGGCTGCTGGCTGCGTCGACATCTATGGTCCTCCCGGCTGACAGCGTTTCATAGCGCATGCCAACTGACATCAGCCTGTCAGGAGGTATGGCAACGATCTTGCCTGGGCAGCAATGGCCAATCTCAGCCGCGCAGCGCCGCCATCGCGGCTGCGTGCAGCTCTGGTGTCGCCGCTGCCAGAATGTCGCCGCCCTTTTCCGCCGGTCCGCCTTCGAAAGTGGTGATGACGCCGCCCGCCTTCTCGATGATCGGGATCAGCGCGACGATGTCGTAGGGCTTCAATCCGGGATCGGCGACGATATCGACGCTGCCCGCCGCCACCATGGCGAAGGCATAGCAGTCGGTGCCGTAGCGGGCGAGTTGGACCTGTTGCTCGAACAGGTCGTAGCGCAGGCGCGCGTCTCCCTTGAACAGCGCCGGCGTGGTGGTGAACAGCGTCGCCTCGGCGAGATTCGTCGTCTTGCGCGTCGCGAGTCTTCGCGGGCCACCGGGACCTTCATAATGCGAGCCGGAGGCATTGGCGTAGAACAGCTCTCCGGTGAAGGGCTGCGACATCATGCCGGCGACGGCATCGCCGTCGACCGTCAGTCCGACCAGCGTGCCCCATACCGGCAGGCCGGAAATGAAGGCGCGCGTGCCGTCGATCGGATCGATCACCCAGACATGCCGGCTGGAGATGTTTTCGCCGCCATGTTCCTCGCCGAGAATGCCGTGATCGGGGTACTGCGCTGATATCAGCGCCCGGATGGCGCGCTCGGCCTCGCGGTCGGCCTCGGTGACCGGGTCGAAGCTGCCGCGCTCCTTGTTGGTGACCGCGCCCTGGTTGCGGAAGCGCGGCAAGGTCTCGGCTGCGGCGGCACGCGCAATGCGCCGCATGAACTCGATGCTGATGTCCAACTGATTCTCCCGCTCCAGCATGTTTGGAGATACCCGTTTGCCTACGGATTTATGCCGAAACAAAGGCGTTCGGAGCCTTTCGCATGGTGCCAACTGTTGCTCGAATGCAACGCCGCCGTCATGGAAATGCAATTTCCACTTCACAGTGAATTAAAAAAGCCGGAACGCGCCTTGACATTTGTGCAGCGCACAATACGTTTGTTCTCGGACAGGGGTTCCTGTCCATGCCCTCCTTGGGCGTTTCCTCCCTAGACTTCGACCGTGTCGTGCAAACGATGCGGTCTTTTTTTACGCTGCCGCATGAGCGGCGAGTACCGCGATTCCGCGGCTATTCGGCGGCCAGCGGCAGATCCATGAAATTGTGATCGGGCATCGCCATCAGTTCGGCCGAAAACCGCGCCAGATCGTCGGCCAGGGCGTCGAAACCAGCCGATCTCTGGAACGTCCGCTCATTCATGTAGAGCCCGCGATTGACCTCGATCTGCAGCGCATGCAGATGGCGCACGGGGCGGCCATAGTGCTCGGTAATGAAGCCTCCGGCATAGGGCTTGTTGTGGGCGACGCTGTAGCCCATGCCGGTGAGCAGGCCGATCGCCGTCTCGGTCAACGCCGCCGCGGCGGAAATGCCAAAGCGGTCGCCGACGATGAAGTCCGGCCGCAATCCGCTGTCGCCGACCCTTATGCTTGCCGGCATCGAGTGGCAGTCAATCAGCACGGCGTAGCCGAAGCGCGCATGGGTTCTGGTCAAAAGCCGTTTCAGCGTCTCGTGATAGGGCTTGTAGACCGCTTCGATGCGCGCCACGGCTTCCGCCAGCGGCAAGCGGCCGGAATAGATGTCGAGCCCCTCGCCGACCAGCTTGGGCACGGTGCCGAGCCCGCCGGCCACCCGCGCCGAGCGGATGTTGCAGAATGACGGCACCGGTTCGGCGAACATGCGCGGGTCGAGTTCCCACGGCTCCCGGTTGACGTCGAGATAGGCGCGCGGGAAGTTTGCCGCCAGCATCGGCGCCCCGAGCGCGACGGCGCCGCCGAACAATTCCTCGACATAGCAGTCCTCTGAGCGGCGGATGGCGTTGCGGTCCAGCTTGGCCATAGCCATGAACCGGTCCGGATAGTAGCGGCCGCTATGCGGCGAGTTGAAGAGGAAGGGAACGCGCTGTTCGGCGCCCGATCGGATTTCGAAGGGAGGAACGACCGAAAAATCCTCGGCTGCCGTTTTCAATTTGAACGAACCCGGGAATACCAATGCATCATGATAGGAAAGTGCCACCTCGCCGCCCGCATGTCCAGCCGCCGAAGCGCAAGCCAAAACAGGATTGTGCGCCCAACGTTCACTTGATGTTTACCGTCGCCTCCTCATATACAGCATGGTTAACGGGCTTGCCGCACGGCATTGTCGGTTGGGTGATTCGGACGGGACAAGATGGCACGCATTCTGCTGGCGGAAGACGACGACGACATGCGCCGGTTCCTCGTCAAGGCGCTGGAGCGCGCCGGTTATCAGGTCAGCGATTTCGACAATGGCGCCAGTGCCTATGAGCGGCTGCGCGAGGAACCTTTTTCGCTGCTTTTGACCGACATCGTCATGCCCGAGATGGATGGCATCGAGCTCGCCCGTCGCGCCACGGAGATCGATCCCGACCTCAAGGTGATGTTCATCACCGGCTTCGCCGCCGTCGCGCTGAACCCTGATTCCAAGGCGCCGAAAGACGCCAAGGTGCTATCGAAGCCGTTCCACCTGCGCGACCTCGTCAACGAAGTCGAAAAGATGCTGCAGGCCGCCTGACGCGCTTTTTGTCGCGTCTTGACCGACGCCGCAAGCCAGCCATTCTTTCCCCTTTCCCGCTATTGACGTGCAGAACCAAAAATGGTGTATGCGCGGCTTCGGATGGGCGTGTAGCTCAGCGGGAGAGCACTGCATTGACATTGCAGGGGTCACAGGTTCAATCCCTGTCACGCCCACCATCCAGACAATCCCTCAATTGGCCGTCGGTATTTTTCGTCGACTGACGTTCCCGGCCTATACCGGCCTCAGGCGGCGCCGAGGCGGAGATCACCGGTCTCGACGTGCTGGAGAAACCAGGCATAGGTCTGTTCCAATCCGCTGCGCAGCGAGTAGCGCGGGCGCCAGCCGGTGGCGAACAGACGCGACACGTCCATCAGCTTGCGCGGCGTGCCGTCCGGCTTCGTCGCATCGAACGTTATCGCAGCATCGGCGCCAGCGACCGACACGATGGTGCGGGCAAGGTCGGCAATGGTGATGTCTTCCCCAGAGCCGACATTGATGTGGCTGTCGCCCGAATAATTCTTCAGCAGCCAGACCAGCGCGTCGGCGGCGTCGTCGACATGCAGGAACTCACGCATCGGCGTGCCCGATCCCCACACCTCCAGGGTCTTGCGGCCGGCGCGCCTGGTCTCGTGCGCCTTGCGCATCAGAGCGGGCACGACATGGCTGGAATTGAGGTCGAAATTATCGCCCGGGCCGTAGAGATTGGTCGGCATCGCCGAGATGTAGTCGACGCCGTGTTGGCGCCGATAGGCCTGGCACAGTTTCAGCCCGGCGATCTTGGCGATCGCATACCATTCGTTGGTGGGTTCGAGCGGCCCGGTCAGCAAGGCGTCCTCGGAGATCGGCTGCGCCGCGAATTTGGGATAGATGCAGGATGAACCGAGAAACAGCAGCTTCTGCACCTCGTTGCGGAAGGCGCTATCGATGACATTGTTCTGCATGACGAGATTGTCCTGCAGGAAATCGACGGGAAGCCTGTTGTTGGCCAGGATACCGCCGACCTTGGCCGCCGCCATTACCACTGCATCCGGCTTGCGGTCGGCCATCCAGCGCCGCACGCCGGCCTGGTCGAGAAGATCGAGCTCGGCGCGCGAGGCGGTCAGGACCTCGCAATCCTCATCGGCCAATCGGCGCAGGATGGCCGAGCCGACCATGCCGCGATGTCCGGCCACGAAAACGCGCTTGCCCTGAAGGTCGAAGGTCATCAGCTTACCCCAATGCAGAACGGCAGCTATGCCAGTTGGCCGGCGGAGCGCCGGATCGGCTTCTCTGTTGCCGGACGCATACCGCATACAGATTTGCCCAGACAAGGCAAATCGCAAAGCCACCCGAAGCAACCTTTGGATCGGACGCTGTAGCGCTCGCGATCAGACGCCCGCTACCGCGCAGAGGCTTGTCATTCTGGCAATGGCAAGCTCGGGGTCGGCCAGCAACCCTGCCTGGTCGGCAAGGCGAAAGACATCGGCATAGTGACGGATGCCGCGCGCCGATTGCATGCCGCCGATCATCGAAAAATGCTCCTGGTGGCCGTTCAGCCATGCCATGAAGATGATGCCGGCCTTGTAATATTCGGTGGGCGCCTCGAAGATTTTGCGCGACAGCGGCACTGTCGGGGCCATCAACGCGTCATAGCCGGCGCGGTCGCCGTCGGCCAGCTTTGCCAGCGCTGCATTGGCGACCGGCGCGATCGCATCGAAAATGCCGAGCAGCGCGTGCGAATGTCTGTCGCCGTCGCCGGCGATCAGCTCGGGGTAATTGAAATCGTCGCCGGTGAACATCAGCACGCCCTCAGGCAGCCGATCCCTGAGCGCAATCTCCTTGCCGGCATCGAGCAGCGATATCTTTATGCCTTCGACCTTGCCGGCATGGCGTTCGATGATCGCGACCACCGTCTCCAGCGCAGTTTCGAAGTCGCTGCTGCCCCAGTAGCCTTTCAGCGCCGGGTCGAACATGTCGCCCAGCCAGTGCAGGATGACCTTGCCGGAGGCCTGGGACAGGATGCGGTCGTAGACGCCGATATAGTCGTCGGGGCCTTTGGCGACCGCCGCCAGCGCCCGGCTGGCCATCATGATCGCCTTGCCGCCAAGCCCTTCGATGAAGCCGAACTGTTCTTCATAGGCCGCGATGACATCGTCTAGCCTGCTGGCGCCCCCCGGCGCCAGATGGTCGGTGCCGGCGCCCGACGCAAGATCGGCGCCTTCGACGCTGCGCGCCTCGGCGATCGAGCGGCGGATCAATTCCTTGGCATTCGCCCAGTCGAAACCCATGCCGCGCTGAGAGGTGTCCATCGCTTCGGCGACACGGAAGCCAAGCCGCCAGAGGTGACGGCGAAACGCCATCGTCTTGTCCCAGTCGACCGCGGGCCTCGACCACGGATCGGTCATGGCGAGGGGATCGGCAACCACATGGGCGGCGGCGTAGGCGATGCGCGAGAAGCGAGCGCCGGCCACAGGCTGCACCGGCTGGCCGACAAGCCGGCAGCGGACACGGCCGGCGCCTTCCCCGGGCAAGGTGATGTCCATGGCTCTCTCCCTTACCAACGCCTATTAAATGGAACGTTCCAACAAATCAAGATATTTTGCCCCTGCCTCGTGCAGCGAAAATTGCTGCATCGCAGCAGCCGAAAGCCCTGCTTGCCCGAGGATTGCGCCACCGAGCCGCATTTCCCGGGTTCGCAAAAACGCGATTGACTCAAATGCGCAGCATGGATTAGATCGTTCCAATAAAATCGCACAAGAAACCACCGGGAGGACAGATCTGGATGGCCAGCCGGGCCAAGGCAACGATACTCGACATCGCCCGTGAGGCGGGCGTGTCCAAGTCGACGGTATCGCTGGTGCTGCAAGGCAGCGGGCTGATCCGGCCCGAAACCGCGCTCAAGGTGCGCAAGGCGATCGAGGACGTCGGCTATGTCTACAACCGCGGCGCCGCCAATCTGCGCAAGGCCCATTCCAACGTCATCGGCATGGTCATCAACGATCTCACCAATCCGTTTTTCGCCGAGCTCGCGGTCGGCATGGAGCGCGTCTTCCAGTCGGCCGGCGTCGTGCCTTTCATCGCCAATACGGCTGAAAACCCGGTGCGCCAGGAAGAGGTGCTGAAATCACTGATGGAGCAGGGTGTCGCCGGGCTCGTCGTGTCGCCGGCGCGCGGCACCACGCCTGGCGCGTTCCGTCGCCTTGAGACCGCAGGCGTTCCGGTCGTCTTCGTCATGCGCCGGCTTCCCGAAAGCCGTATCCCGATGATCACGCCCGACAATCATCGCGGCGCCTATCTCGCCACCGCCCATCTGATCGGCAAGGGCCATCGCCGGCTGGCCTTCTTCGGCGGCTCGTCCGACCTTGTCGTCTATCACGAGCGCCTGGGCGGCTTTCGCGAGGCCTGTGAAGCGCTCGGCATCGAACCGGCCGACAGGCTGGTCTTCGAGGGCGAAACCAGCCGCAAGGGCGGTATTGCCTGCCTGGAAACCGCACTTGCCATGGCCGCGCCGCCGACCGCGGCCCTTTGCTTCAACGATGCGGTCGCCTTCGGCGTCTTGCTGGCGCTGCGCAAGCGCGGCCTGGAACCCGGCGCGGACTTTGCCGTCGTCGGCTTCGACGACGTCGCCGAGGCCGAGCACTATATGCCGGCGCTGACCAGCGTCGCGGTGAACACCGCCGGCCTCGGCGAGCGCGCCGCCCATGTCGTGCTGAAGATGATCCAATCGCGCACCACGCGCGCCGAGGATCATATCGGCGCCGTCAACCTCGTGGTCAGGGAAAGCTGCGGCCCCGATCGCAACGAGCATGGCTGTGCAGGAATGGGAGACGCGGCATGACCGTCAGTTGGGGGCTGATCGGCGCCAGCACGATCGCAAGACAGTTCATGATCGGCGCCATCCGCGCGCAGAAGGACGGCGAGATCGCCGCGGTGATGAGCTCCAGCCCGGAGCGCGCCGCCACTTACGCCAGTGAAAACCGCATTCCGGCGGCGGTCTCGACGCTCGACGCCCTGCTCAAATCCGATATCGACGCCGTCTACATCTCGACCACTAACGAATTGCATCTCGAACAGGCACTCGCCGCCATCGAGGCGGGAAAGCATGTGCTGTGCGAAAAGCCGCTGGCGCTGACCAGCGCCGACGCGCGCAAGATGGTCGCGGCGGCCAGGGCCGCCGGCGTCGTGCTCGGCACCAATCACCATCTGCGCAATGCCGGCTCGCATCGGGCGATGCGCGAAGCGATCGCTGCCGGCCGCATCGGCAGGCTGATCGCCGCGCGCGTCTTCCACTCCGTCTATCTGCCGGAAAACCTGCAGGGCTGGCGCATCACCAGGCCGGACGCCGGCGGCGGCGTGGTGCTCGACATCACCGTCCACGATGCCGACACGCTGCGCTTCGTGCTCGGCGACGATCCCGTCGAGATCTCGGCATTCACGCAGTCGGCCGGCATGGCCGCCGGCGGACTGGAAGACGGCGCCATGTGCCTCTGGCGCTTCGCATCGGGCGTCATCGCCCAATCGCATGAGGGCTTCACGACAAAATTCGCCGGCACCGGCTTCGAGGTGCATGGCAGCGAAGGCTCGCTGATCGCCAAAAATGTGATGACGCAGAAGCCGGTCGGCTCGGTCTTGCTTCGCACGGCACAGGGCGAGGAGGAATTGAGCTTCGACCGCGAAGACCTCTATGCCCGTTCGCTGCGCGAATTCCACGCAGCGATCCGTGGCGACGGCCAGCCGTCCGCCACCGGCGAGGACGGCGTCTGGTCGCTGACATCAGCCGAGGCGGCATTGCAATCGGCCAGGTCCGGAAACGCCGTTGCCATCGACCCGAAGCTCGGGAGCGCCGCGTGAGCAAGCTCGTTTCAGCGGCTGAAGCTGCCGGCCTGATCAGGGATGGCATGGTCGTTTCCGTGTCATCGTCGAGCGGCCTCGGCTGTCCGGATGCGGTGCTGGCTGCCGTCGGCGAGCGCTTCGACGCGGAAGGCCATCCCAGGGACATCACGACGCTGCATCCGATCGCCGCCGGTGACATGTACGGCATCAAGGGCATCGACCATCTAGCCAAGCCCGGCCTGTTGAAGCGCACTTTGTGCGGCTCCTATCCGTCCGGGCCGTCATCGTCGGAACCGCCGCAGATCTGGAAGATGATCGGCGACAATTCGGTCGCCGCCTATAACGTGCCGTCCGGCATCCTGTTCGACATGCATCGCGAGGCCGCGGCCAAGCGCCCCGGCGTGCTGACCAAGGTCGGGCTCGATACCTTTGCCGACCCGCGCCATCAGGGTTGCGCCATGAATGCTGCCGCCAGCGAGCCGATCGTTTCGGTGCAGCAGTTCGACGGCGAGGAATGGCTCTATTTCCGCTCGATCGTACCGCAGGTCGCGATCATCCGCGCCACCACGGCGGACGAGCGCGGCAACCTTACCTATGAGCATGAGGGTGCCTATCTCGGCGGCCTCGAACAGGCGCTGGCCGCCCGCAACAATGGCGGCATCGTCATCGCGCAGGTCAAGCGCGTCGTCGCGAACGGCACGCTGAAGCCGCACGATGTGCGCGTGCCCGGCGTGCTGGTCGACCATATCGTGGTGGCGCCCGACCAGTTGCAGACGACGCTGACGCCTTACGATCCGGCCATCTCCGGCGAGATCTTCCGGCCACTGTCGAGCTTTCGCAACGCCGAGATGAACGTCCAGAAGGTCATTGCGCGCCGCGTCGCCATGGAGCTTGCCGACGGCATGGCGGTCAATATCGGCTTCGGCATCTCGGCCAATGTGCCGCGCATCCTGCTCGAGGAAGGCCAGCACGGCAAGGTCACCTGGGTCATCGAACAGGGCGCGGTCGGCGGCGTGCCGCTGCTCGATTTCAAGTTCGGCTGCTCGTCGAATGCCGACGCCTTCATGCCTTCGCCGCACCAGTTCATCTATTTCCAGGCCGGCGGCTTCGACGCCTCGCTGCTGTCCTTCCTGCAGATCGACCGCCACGGCTCTGTCAATGTCTCGAAGCTTTCGGCGCGGCCGCATGTCACCGCCGGCGCCGGCGGCTTCGTCGACATCACCGCGCGGGCGAAGAAGATCGTCTTTTCCGGTTTCTTCAATGCCGGCGCCAAGTTGTCGCTTGCCGGTGGCGGCATCCGCATCGACCAGGAGGGCAAGGTCAAGAAAGTCGTCGGCGAGGTCGAGCATATCTCCTTCTCGGGCAAGCGTGCCGTCGCGCAGGGACAGGATATCACCTATGTCACCGAGCGCTGCGTGATGAAGCTGACGCCTGCGGGGCTGATGGTGACCGAGTTGGCGCCGGGCATCGACCTCGAGCGCGATGTGCTGGCGCAGGCCGAGATCCCGCTCGCCGTCGCCAACGACCTGAAAGTGACGCCGGATGCGCTCTACCGGGACCGGCCGATCGGCCTATCGCTCAATGGCGGCGCGTCGCTTGGAGGCGCACATGGCTGAGCGTCTGGTAACCTTTGAAACCGACGGCGCCATCGGCATTGTCACGCTGCGCCGGCCGGAGAAATTCAACGCGCTCGATATTCCGATGCTGCGGGCGCTGGAAGCGGCACTCGACGAGGCCGAGACAGCAACCGGCGTCCGCGTCGTGCTGGTCTGCGGCGAAGGCAAGGGCTTTTGCGCCGGCGGCGACGTCGAGGCTTGGGCAGAAATGAGCGCTGCCGATTTCCAGGTGCAATGGGTGCGCTACGGCCACCGCGTCTTCGACCGGCTGGCGCGGCTGCGACAGCCGACGATCGCCGTTCTTGCCGGCCATGCGCTGGGCGGCGGGCTGGAACTGGCGGCGGCTTGCGACTTTCGCGTGGCGGAAACGCAGGTGAAGTTGGGGTTCCCCGAAACCTCGATCGGCGTCGTTCCCGGCTGGTCCGGCACCCAGCGCGCCGTGCGCCGCTTCGGCGCGCAGGCAGTGCGGCGGATGGCGCTCGGCGGCGAGGTGTTTCTGGCTACCGAGGCTCTTGCTCTGGGGATTGTCGACCGGGTGGTCGAGACCGGCAAGGCGTTCGCCGAAGCCAAGGCCTGGGCCGGCAAGATCGCCGAGCGCGGCCCGCTCGCGACCGAAGCCGCCAAGCTGATGATTACAATCGCCGAGGGCGAAGAGAGTGCTGCCGCGACCGAAGCGCTGGCCAGCGGCTTCATCGCGCTGACAAGCGATCTCAGGACCGGCGTCGAGGCTTTCAAGACCAAGCAGAAGCCGGCGTTCTCAAGATCTTAGGAACCTGGAAATCACATGAACGCACCCCTCAACATCGCCATGCCCGCCGAGGCAGCCGCAGCGCCGAAAAGGTACCGGCTGCTGATCGGCGGCAGGTTCATCGACGCCCAGGACGGCCGCACGCTGGAGCGCAGCAGCCCCGGCCACGGCTTCACCGTCTCGCGCTATGCACAGGCCGGCGCGGCGGACGTAGAGGCGGCGGTTCAGGCCGCGCACAAGGCCTTCGAGACCGGCCCGTGGCCGCGCATGAAGGCAGCCGAACGCGCCGCGATCCTGCTCAAAGCTGCTGACCTGATCGAGGCGCGGCTGGACGAGATTGCCCGGCTCGACGCACTGGAATCCGGCAAGCCGATTGCGCAGGCGCGCGGCGAGATCGGCGGCGCCGTCGATATCTGGCGCTATGCCGCGGCACTTGCCCGCACGCTTCACGGCGAAAGCTACGCCAATCTCGGCGACGCCATGCTCGGCGTCGTGCTGCGCGAACCGATCGGCGTCGTTTCCATCATCACGCCGTGGAATTTCCCGTTCCTTATCGTCAGCCAGAAACTACCCTTCGCGCTCGCCGCCGGCTGCACGGCGGTGGTCAAGCCGAGCGAGATGACCTCGGCCTCGACTTTCGTGCTCGGCGAGATACTGATGCAGGCCGGCTTGCCGGACGGCGTCGTCAACATCCTTGCCGGGTTGGGCGCCGATGTCGGCGCACCGATGGTCAGCCATCCGCTGGTCGAGATGGTGTCGTTCACCGGCTCCACCCGCGTCGGCAAGATGACCATGGCGTCTGCCGCCAACTCGCTGAAGAAAGTCGCGATGGAGCTCGGCGGCAAGAACGGCCAGATCGTCTTTCCCGATGCCGACCTCGAGGCCACCGCCGACGCGGCGGTGTTCGGCGGCTTCTTCAATGCCGGCGAATGCTGCAATGCCGGCAGCCGGCTGATCGTCCATGAGGCGATCGCCGACGAGTTCCTCGGCGCCGTCAAAGCCCTCACCGCCAAGGTGGTTGTCGGCGACCCGCTCGACGACCGCACCAAGGTCGGCGCGATGATCTCCGCCGACCATATGGCCAAGGTCACCGGCTACGTGACGGCAGCGGAAAACGGCGGCGGCCGGATCTGTAGCGGCGGCAATCAGCTTGCTTCGAGCGCCGGCCAGTATCTTGATCCGACCATCGTTCGCGATGTCACCGAAGACATGGCCATTGCACGCGAGGAAGTGTTCGGTCCGGTGCTCTCGGTGCTGACTTTTGAATCGATTGAAAGGGCGTTGCACATCGCCAACAACACGCCCTATGGTCTGTCGGCGGGCGTGTGGAGCGCCAGCATCGATACCTGCATGTCGGTGGCGCGGAATGTGCGTTCGGGAACCGTTTGGGTGAACACGTTCATGGAGGGTTACCCCGAGCTGCCTTTCGGCGGCTACAAGCAGTCCGGTCTCGGACGCGAACTCGGCAAGCGCGCCGTCGAGGATTATACCGAGGAAAAGACAATCCAGTTTCATCGCGGCCAGCGCACCGGATGGTGGGTCGGCTGAGTTGGGAAGAACCCGGTGGGCATCCGCCGGTCGTGTAAGTTCAACAAGGGAGGAAGTACATGTTGCGCAAACTGCTTATCGGGACGGCTCTCGCATCGGGCGTTGCGTTCGCGGCCCATGCCGAGGACGTCAAGGAAGTCCAGATGCTGCATTGGTGGACGTCGGGCGGCGAAGCTGCCGCTCTGAACGTGCTCAAGCAGGATCTGGCCAAGGAAGGCTTTGCCTGGAAGGACGTGCCGGTGGCCGGCGGCGGCGGCGACGCTGCCATGACCGCGCTGAAGGCGATGGTGGCAGCGGGCAACTACCCGACCGCCTCGCAGATGCTTGGCTATACCGTGCTCGATTACGCCGCAGCCGGCGTTATGGGCGACCTGACCGAGACGGCGATAAAGGAAGGCTGGGACAAGTCCGTTCCCGCGGCCCTGCAGAAATTCTCCGTCTATGATGGCAAGTGGGTCGCGGCTCCGGTCAACGTCCACTCGGTCAACTGGCTATGGATCAACAAGGCGGTGATGGACAAGATCGGCGGCACCGAGCCCAAGACCTTCGACGACTTCATTGCGTTGCTGGACAAAGCCAAGGCGGCGGGCGTCATCCCGCTCGCGCTGGGCGGCCAGAACTGGCAGGAAGCGACAATGTTCGACTCAGTCGTGCTGTCGACCGGCGGGCCTGAGTTCTACAAGAAGGCCTTCAACGACCTCGACGAGGAGTCGCTGAAGTCCGACACGATGAAGAAGTCGTTCGACAATCTCGCCAAGCTCGTCACCTATGTCGACCCGAACTTCTCGGGCCGGGACTGGAACCTCGCCACCGCCATGGTCATCAAGGGCGATGCGCTGGTGCAGGTGATGGGTGACTGGGCCAAGGGCGAATTCAACGCCGCCAAGAAGGTCCCGGGCACCGACTTCCTGTGCTACCGCTTCCCGGGCACCGACGGCAGCGTCGTCTACAACTCCGACATGTTCGGCATGTTCAACGTTCCGGAGGACCGCAAGGCCGCCCAGATCGCCCTGGCCACCGCCACGCTGTCGAAGAGCTTCCAGTCGGCCTTCAACGTCGTCAAGGGCTCTGTTCCGGCCCGCACCGACGTGCCGGACACCGATTTCGACGCTTGCGGCAAGAAGGGCATGGCCGACCTGAAGGCCGCCAATGAAGGCGGCACGCTGTTCGGTTCGCTGGCGCAGGGCTATGGCGCGCCTCCCGCGGTTGCCAACGCCTACAAGGATGTCGTCTCGAAATTCGTGCACGGCCAGATCAAGACCTCGGACGAGGCCGTGACCCAACTGGTCAGCGCGATCGAAGACGCCAAGTAAGGCACCCGCCCATGTGAATGATCTCCCCGGCGCAAGCCGGGGAGATCCCCTGCGGCGAGGTTTTGCGGTTGCGCCGACCGGCACGCTTTCGTGCCGCAGAGCCCGAGACAGCAGAATTCCGGACCCGCCATACGGAATGGACAGATGAGCACAGTTGCTGAAACCAGTATCACGCTGACGCCGGAGCACGATGCCCGTCCGGGCGCCACGGTGCGCTCGCGCCTTCAGGACGCGCTGCCGAAGCTCGTGCTGGCGCCGAGCTTCGCCGCCACTATCGTCTTCGTCTACGGCTTCATCCTGTGGACGATCTATCTGTCCTTCACCAATTCCAAGACCTTTCCCTCCTATGCGATCACCGGGCCACGCGCCTATCAGCGGCTATGGCGCTGGACTTTCGAAAGCGATCCGCCGTCCTCCTGGTACACGTCGATCACCAATATGGGGATTTTCGGCTTCCTCTATATTTCCATCTGCCTGGCGCTCGGCCTGTTCCTGGCGATCCTGCTCGACCAGAAGATCCGCGGCGAAGGTGTGCTGCGGCCGATCTACCTCTACCCGATGGCACTGTCGTTCATCGTCACCGGCGTTGCCTGGAAATGGTTTCTGGACCCCGGCCTCGGCCTCGAGCAGACGCTGCACCAATGGGGCTGGACGAGCTTCCATTTCGACTGGATCAAGAACAAGGATTTCGTCATCTACACAGTGGTCATCGCCGGCGTCTGGCAGGCGTCGGGCTTCATCATGGCGATGTTCCTGGCCGGCCTGCGCGGCATCGACGGCGAGATCCTGAAGGCGGCGCAGATCGACGGCGCCACCACCTTCCAGCTCTACCGTCGCATCGTCATCCCGCTGCTGCGGCCGATCTTCCTGTCCGCCTTGATCGTCCTCGCGCATCTCGCCATCAAATCCTACGATCTGGTGGTCGCGCTGACCAGCGGCGGGCCGGGCGGTTCGGCCTGGCTGCCGTCCAACTTCATGTATGAGTACACCTTCAAGCGCAACGAGATGGCCGTCGGCTCGGCCAGCGCCGTGATCATGCTGATGACCATCACCGCGATCATCGTTCCCTATCTCTATTCCGAGCTTCGGGAGAAGCCGCGATGAGCGCCGTGGCCACTCCTGCTCGCCAGAGCACTGGCGGTATCAGCGCCAGGACGGTCAACCGTATTGTCATCTACGGGCTGCTGGCGCTGTTCGCGCTGTTCTACCTGATGCCGTTGTTCGTCATGCTGGTGACCTCGTTCAAGACCATGGACGAAATCCAGAACGGCAACATGCTGGCGCTGCCGCAGGAGCCGACCTTCGCACCTTGGATAAGGGCGTGGAGCGAGGTTTGCTCGGGTCTCACCTGCGTCGGCATGAAGGGTTATTTCTGGAACTCGATCAAGATGGTGGTTCCGGCCGTCATCATCTCGACCCTGCTCGGCGCGCTCAACGGCTATGTGCTGACGAAATGGCGCTTTCGCGGGGCGACGCTGGTGTTCGGGCTGATGCTGTTTGCCTGCTTCATTCCGTTCCAGTCCGTCCTCTTGCCGATGGCAACGATCCTCGGCAGCCTCGGCCGGTTCGGCGTCAAGCTGCAGAACGCGACCGGCCTCACCTTCGGCTTCGGCAATCCGACCGTGAACCTGGTGTTCGTTCACGTCGTCTACGGCATCGGCTTCACCACCCTGTTCTTCCGCAATTATTACGAAGCGTTTCCGAACGAGCTGGTGAAGGCGGCGCAGATCGACGGCGCCAGCTTCTTCCAGATCTTCCGGCGCATCATGCTGCCCAACTCGCTCCCGATCATCGTGGTGACGGTGATCTACCAGTTCACCAACATCTGGAACGACTTCCTCTTCGCTTCCGCCTATGCCGGCTCAGGCGACGTGATGCCGATGACGGTGGCGCTGAACAATGTCGTCAACACCTCGACCGGCGTCGTCGAATACAACGTCAACATGGCGGCGGCGATGATCGCCGCGCTGCCGACGCTCCTCGTCTACGTGCTCGCCGGCCGCTATTTCGTGCGCGGCCTGATGGCCGGCGCCGTCAAAGGATAATCGCATGGCTTTTCTGGAAATTGACGGGCTGAAGAAGCGTTTCGGAGCGGTCGAGATCCTGAAAGGCATCGACCTCGACCTGGAAAAGGGCGGCTTCCTCGTGCTGGTCGGGCCTTCCGGTTGCGGCAAGTCCACGCTGCTCAACACTATTGCCGGCCTGGAAACCATCACCGAAGGGGAAATCCGCGTCGACGGACGCACGATCAACGATCTCCACCCCTCCAAGCGCGACATCGCCATGGTCTTCCAGAGCTACGCGCTCTATCCGAACATGACGGTTGCCGGCAATATCGCCTTCGGCATGGAGATGCGCGGCGTGCCGGCCGGCGAGCGCCAGAAGGCGATCGACAAGGTGGCGAAGGTCCTGCAGATCGGCCATTTGCTGAAGCGCAAGCCAAGCCAGCTCTCCGGCGGCCAGCGCCAGCGCGTCGCCATGGGCCGGGCGCTGGTGCGCGATCCAAAGCTGTTCCTGTTCGACGAGCCTTTGTCCAATCTCGATGCCAAGCTGCGTGTCGACATGCGCATCGAGATCAAGCGCCTGCACGCCACCACCGGCACCACCATCGTCTACGTCACCCACGACCAGATCGAGGCGATGACGCTGGCCACCAAGATCGCGGTGATGCGCGACGGCGAGGTGCAGCAGTTCGGCACGCCAGCCGAAATCTATAACAATCCGGTCAACCTGTTTGTTGCCGACTTCATGGGCTCGCCGGCGATGAACCTGATCCCGGCGACGATCGGCAGCAACGGCAGCGGCTTCTCCGTCGTCATGGAGCGCGAGGCGCGCCAGCCGATCTCGCTGCCGCTGGGCAATGCGCCGGCCGGCCTGTCGGCATTCCAGGGAAAACCGATCATCTTCGGCGTCCGCCCGGAAGCACTGACCGATCCCGAGGGTGCCGAACGCAACGCCTCGAACATCGCCCGCGCCGACTGTCACATCGAGGTCATCGAGCCGGCCGGCTCGGATACGTTCGCGGTCACCAATCTCGGCGGCAAGGCGGTGGTGGCGCGGCTGCGCGCCGATGCCAAAATCCAGCCCGGCACGGTCACGCCGCTCGCCTTCAACCTGACCAAGGCGGTGTTCTTCGATCCAGCGACCGAGAAACGCATCGTCTAACGGCCATGACAAATCCCGACATCGTCATCATCGGCTCCGGCATAGGCGGCGCCACGATCGCCTCCGGCCTTGCCGGCAGTGGCGCCTCGATTCTGATGCTGGAGCGCGGCGAAGCCCTGCCGGCAACGCCGCACACACGCGACACCCGCGCGATCTTCGTCGATGGCCACTATAGGCCGAAGGAGATGTGGCTCGAGGCCGGCGGAGCGCCGTTCAACCCGGGCAATTACTACTATGTCGGCGGCAATTCGAAATTCTACGGCGCGGTGCTGATCCGCTACCGCAGGGAAGACTTTTCGGAGATGGAGCATTATGGCGGCGTCTCGCCGGCCTGGCCGTTTTCCTACGAGGAATTCGAGCCCTGGTATTCCAGGGCCGAGCAGCTTTTCCGCGTGCGCGGTGCACTCGGTGAAGACCCGACCGAGCCGTTCCACTCGATGCCCTACCCTTTCGGGCCGGTACCCGACGAGCCGCCGATCGCGCGTGCGCGCGCCGAGCTTAGGAGCCTGGGCCTGCACCCGGCATCGCTGCCGCTCGGCATCGACATCGAAGCCTGGCTGAAAGACGGCAGCACGCCGTGGGACGCTTTTCCCAACACCGGCGTCGGCAAGGTCGACGCCCAAACGGGGCCGCTGACCGCCGCCCTTGCCGACCAGAACATCAAGCTCGAGACCGGCGCCCACGTCGAACATCTCGAGGCATCGCCGGATGCGGGGACAATCGCTGCCGTCCATTATCGACAGAACGGTACGCTGAAGAAAGTCGCGCCGAAGCTGGTCATCCTATCGGCCGGCGCGGTCAATTCCGCCGCCATCCTGCTGCGCTCGCCCAGCCCTCAGGGCAGAGGCGGTGGCAAAGGCCTGGCCAACCGCTCCGACCAGGTCGGCCGCAACTTCATGAACCACAATTCGAGCGCCATGCTGGCGATCGATCCACGCCGCCGGAACAAATCCGTCTACCAGAAGACGCTGATGCTGAACGATTATTATCTGTCCGACGGCAAGGGCGGCAAGCCGCTCGGCAATGTCCAGCTCCTCGGCAAGATCGACGGCAACATCCTCAAGGCCAATGTCAGGCGCGCGCCCAAATTCGCGCTCGATTTCATGGCCGGCCGCGCCGTCGACTGGTATCTGATGTGCGAGGACCTGCCCGATCCCGAGAGCCGCATCATGGTCGACGGCAAGGACATCGTCATGCAGTGGCGGCGCTCCAACATGCAGTCGCTCGACGGACTGACCAAGGTGATGCGCGAGAATTTCCGCGCCTGCGGCTATCCGATCGTCCTATCGCGTCCGTTTGACAAGCGCACGCCCTCACATCAGTGCGGCACGGTGAAGATGGGCAACGATCCAGCGACCTCGCCGCTTGATCCGTTCTGCCGCTCCTTCGACCACAGCAATTTGTTCGTCGTCGATGCCGGCTTCCTGCCGAATTCGGCCGCCGTCAATCCGGCGCTGTCGATCGCCGCTCAGGCGCTGCGCGTCGCCGATCATATCCGCAAGACGGAGCTTGCAACATGAGCCGCCCGGCAGCGATCGTCACCGGCGGCGCGCGCGGGATCGGCCTTGCTTGCGCCGAGGCGCTGGCCGACGCAGGCTTCGACATCCTCCTCTCAGACCTTGCCGACGAAGCCGCCGACGGGCTCGCCGCCGACATCACAGGGCGCGGCGCGAAGTTCGCCTATGCCAGCAGCGACATCGCCGACCTCGACGGCCACGCAGCGCTGATTGATGCCGCGACAAGCGCCTTCGGCCGCATCGACTGCCTGGTCAACAATGCCGGCATCGGCGCCGTCCTGCGCGGCGATCTGCTCGAGCTCAAGCCCGAAAATTTCGACCGGGTGCTCGGCATCAATCTGCGCGGCACCGTATTCCTCAGCCAGGCCGTCGCCAAAGCGATGCTCGGCCTGCCAAGCGATGGTGCGAGATCGATCATCACCATCACCTCGGTCAGCGCCGCCATGGCCTCGCCGGAACGTTCCGATTACTGCATCTCCAAGGCTGGGCTTTCGATGTGGGTGAAGAACCTGGCGCTGCGGCTTGCCACCGAAAACATCGCCGTGTTCGAGGTGCGCCCGGGCATCATCCGCACCGACATGACCGCGGGTGTCACCGCCAAATATGACGGATTGATCGACGGCGGGCTGGTGCCGGCAATGCGCTGGGGCGCAGCGGATGATGTCGGCGCCGCCGTGGCGGCGTTGGCCGGCGGCACGCTCGGCTTTTCGACCGGCTCGGTCATCAATGTCGACGGCGCGCTGTCGGTGCCGAGGCTATGAACAGGGTGACGCCATGACCGACTACATCATCGTCGGCGCCGGCCCGGCCGGCTGCGTACTCGCCAACCGGCTGAGCGAAGATCCGTCGCATCAGGTGCTGCTGCTCGAAGCCGGCGGCAAGGACTGGCATCCGCTGATCCACATGCCGGCCGGTTTCGCCAAGATGACCAAGGGCATCGCCGCCTGGGGCTGGTCGACGGTGCCGCAAAAGCACATGCAGGACCGTGTCTTCCGATACACGCAGGCCAAGGTGATCGGTGGCGGCTCTTCGATCAACGCCCAGATCTACACGCGCGGCAACGCCCGCGACTACGACGCCTGGGAGAAGGAAGAAGGCCTTGCCGGCTGGGGCTATCGCGACGTGCTGCCCTATTTCAAGCGCGCGGAGAACAACCAGCGTTATGCCAACGATTTCCACGGCGACCAAGGCCCGCTCGGCGTGTCGAACCCGATCGCGCCGCTGCCGATCTGCGAGGCCTATTTCCGTGCCGGACAGGAGATGGGCATCCCCTTCAATCCCGACTTCAACGGGGTAGCCCAGGAGGGCGTCGGTTACTATCAGCTGACGCAGAAGGACGCGAAGCGCTCCTCCGCCTCTGTCGCCTATCTCCGGCCGATCCGCGAGCGAAAGAATCTCACCGTCAGGACCGGCGTTCTGGTGACGCGCATCGTCGTCGACAAGGGCCGCGCCGTCGGCGTCGAGATCGTCGACAGGCCGGGCGGCCAGCCAACGATCCTGCGCGCCGAGCGCGAGGTGATCGTCTCGTCCGGCGCCATCGGCTCGCCGAAGCTTTTGCTGCAGTCGGGCATCGGCCCGGCCGACCATCTGAAGGCGGTCGGCGTAACACCGGTGCACGATCTGCCCGGCGTCGGCTCCAACCTGCAGGATCATCTCGACCTGTTCGTCATCGCCGAATGCACCGGCGATCACACCTACGACAACTACGCCAAGCTGCACTGGACGGCGTGGGCCGGGCTGCAGTATCTGCTCCTGAAGAAAGGCCCGGTAGCCTCCAGCCTGTTCGAGACCGGCGGCTTCTGGTACGCCGATCCGACCGCCGCCTCTCCCGACATCCAGCTGCATCTCGGCCTCGGCTCCGGCATCGAGGCCGGCGTCGAGAAGCTGAACAATCCGGGCGTGACATTGAACTCGGCCTTCCTGCGCCCGCGCTCGCGCGGCACCGTGCGGCTGAACAGTGCCGACCCGGCCGACCGCCCGCTGATTGATCCGAACTATTGGTCCGATCCCTATGACCGCGACATGTCGATCAAGGGGCTGAGGCTGGCGCGCGAGATCATGCGGCAGAAGGCGCTGCAGCCCTATGTACTGCGCGAGGTACTGCCGGGACCCGACCTGCAGAGCGGCGACGAGTTGTTCGACTACGCCTGCCGCAGTTCCAAGACCGACCACCACCCGGTCGGCACCTGCCGCATGGGCCACGATGCGATGAGCGTGGTGACGCCCGATCTCAAGCTGCGCGGTATCGAGGGCCTGCGCGTCTGCGACGCCTCGGTGATGCCGCGCATCCCCTCCTCCAACACCAATGCCCCGACGATCATGGTTGGCGAAAAAGGCGCCGATCTGATCCTTGGCCGCGAGCCGCTGCCGCCGGCGGTGTTTTCCACCAACCGAGCGGCATGAGGGACAAAGAATGATCAGGCACTGTGTCTTCGTCAGATTTCGCAACGATGTCGCCGACGCCGAGCGCGCGGCAATCCATGCCGATCTCGAAGCGTTGCGGGCGGTGATCGACGGCATGGGCAGGGTCGAATTCAGCGCCAATACCAGCCCGGAACCCTTCGCCCGCGGCTTCACGCACGGCTTCACCATCGACTTTCGCGACGCTGCGGCACGCGATGCCTATCTGGAGCATGAAGCGCATCAGCGAGCCGGCGCAAAACTGGTCGCGGCGCTCGAAGGCGGCACCGACGGGCTGATGGTGTTTGATCTGGAGATCGCGTGACTATCCCATTCTCAGCGCAACGACGCCGGCAACGATGCTAAGCACCGCGGCACCTCGCCATGCCGTCATCTTCTCGCCGAGCGCGAACACCGAGATCATCATGGCGAACAGGATCGATGTTTCGCGCAGCGACGCCACCGAGGCGATCGGCGCCTTGGTCATCGCCCACATCACGATCCAGTAGGCGCCGCCGCTGAGCACGCCGGTATAGATTCCGGCCTTCCAGTCGCGCGCCAGCACCGGCAGCGCCTGTGGGCCGCGAAAGACGACGCATAGCACCAGCGCCCACAGCGCATCGCAGACGAACAGCCAGGCGGCATAACTCGACGCGGTGGCGGCCAGCCGCGCGCCGCTGCCGTCCGACAGCGTGTAGCTGGCGATGAAGATCGATGTGCCCAGCGCGAAGCCGACGGCGCGCAGGTTCAATTTCTCCAGATGCGCGCCGCCGCGAAACGACAGCACCAGCGTGCCCGCCGACAACAAGAGGATGCCGACAACGGCGAGCGGCGCCGGCATCTCGGCAACCACCACAACGCCCCCCAAAGCGGCCAGCAATGGCGCGGTGCCGCGCGCCAGCGGATAGGTCTGGGCGAAATCGCCGGCCTTGTAGGCGCCGATCAGGAACGTCCTGTAGCCCATGTGGAAGACAACCGAGGCGAGGATGTATGGCCACACTTCCGGCTTCGGCACCTCGACGAAAGGCAACGTCACCAGCGCAGCGGCACCCATGCCGAGCGTCATCAGTGTGATCGACAGGAAACGGTCGAGATGGACCTTGACCAGCGCGTTCCAGATCGCATGCATGGAAGCGGCGGCGAGCACCGCGAAAAAGACAAACAGGCTCATCGGCGGTTCATCCGCCGCCCGTCCCGATGACGATCGGCGTCTCCAGGTCGATATCGACCCAGAGCGGAAAATGGTCGGAAGCGATTTGGCCGATATCGGCGCTGACCGAGCGCACGCGCCCGGCAAACATGCCGCCGACGAAGCAATGGTCGAGCCGGCGCTTTGCCAGCCTGCCATCGATAGTCTTCACATGGGTGTGGAAATCCGCTGTCGGTTCCATTGCGACGGCGGCGGCATCGACAAAACCGTCGAGATAGGCGGCACCGCGATGATAGGGCGCGCTGCCGACAATGCGCCGGTACTCGGCGCTATCCGGCTCCATGTTGAAGTCGCCCAACCAGATCGCCGCTACGGGGTTTTTTGGCTCCTGTTCGCCATTGCTCCAGTTGCGCGCCGGCTCGTCGTCGGCGCCGCTCCATGGGCCGCCCTCGGACGGCACGCGGCGATGCTCGGCGAGCAAATAGTCGATCTGCTCCAGCCGCTCCTCGGCCGCGATATGCGCCAGATGCAACGACAGCACCCGCACCGGACCGGCAGGGGTGCGGATCATGCATTCGAGTGCGGCATTGCGGGTGTTGAGCGGCCGCAGCGTGCGCCTGAGCGGCAGGGTATGCAGCCGCGACCAGACGATCGGCAGCTTCGACAGAACCATGGTGCCGAATTGCCGCCGCCGGTTGACGATGCGGCCTTCACGCCGGTGGCTGGCATCCATGTCGAAGGCCGGCCCGTAGACCCAATGATAGTCGGGCAGCAATTGCGAAAGAAGTTCCGGCTGGTCGTCCTCGTTGCTGCGCAACCAGTGCCGTTCCACCTCCTGCAAGGCGACGATGTCGGCGCCGGCCACGACCTTGGCACAACGCGCCAGGTCGTAGCGGCCATCGCTGCCGAAGCCGTACTGGATGTTATAGCTGACCAGCTTCATTGCTTATCCGGCTCAGTTTCCTGCTGGCAGTAGCCGTTCGCTGACAGCCTTGCAATGTGCAGCCGAGCGGAGGGAGCTTGGGCCAGATGCTAAGTGGTCAGCGGCTGGAACCGACCGGGCGGGGATGCTGCCAGTTCCGACCAGTCGATTTCTTCCTCAAGGCGGTGGTAGGCTTCGTCGCCGATCGTTCCGTCGATGCGCAAACGCTCCAGCGCATCGCGCTGGCTCTTGATGGCGTAAAGACGCAATCTGTCATACTCGGTCGCAGCCTGGGCATCCTCCGGGTTTTCGGCGATGGCGCGCTGGGCGGCATATTGCTCTCGCACCGCCCCGGCCGCGCTGGATGTCTTGCCGCTGAGCACGTCCAGCGCCGCCTGCATGATGGCGACGCGCGCCTGCGCCACCTCCCGGTCGACCGTCCGGTCGAGGTCGAGATTGAGCAGAAGCAGCAACGGTTTCAGGCTGACGCCTTGCAGCACCAATGTGCCGAGCACGACCGTGAAAGCGGCGAGCACGATCGGATCACGGCCCGGAAAGTCGGCCGGCAAGGCAAAGGCTGCCGCAAGCGTCACCAGGCCACGCATGCCGCACCAGCCGATAAGCACGCCGCCGCGAAATGTCGGCGCGTCCTTCCGCCTGTCCTCGTCGCCCAGACGTGCCAGCGCTCTGAGGATCGCGCCGCAGCCCAGAACCCAGACGAGCCGCGATACGATGACGACGGCCAGCACAGCCAGGGCAAAGACGAACGCCTCGCTTTGTCCTTGCTCGGCAAGTCGGCCGACGATGGACCGCGCTTGCAGGCCCATCAGAACGAAGGCCAGCACGTTGAGCACGAACACCGCCGTCTCCCAGACCGAGTAGGAGCTGACACGATTCCTTGCCGGCATGCGGCGCGGCGATGTACGTGCGATCGTCATGGCATAGACGACGATCGTGATGATGGCGGAAAGCCCTATCCTGTCGGCCAGGATCCAGACGCCGAAGGTTGAGGCGAATTGCACCACGGTGCCGCTCGCCGGGTCGTCGATGCGGCCGAGTATGGCGAGAGACAACCGGCCGAGCACATAGCCTGCGGCAAGGCTGCCGACCGTCGACAGCAGGATCATTGGAACGGCACTGCTCAACAGGATGGAGCCGGCGGCTGCGGAAACCGACATCCTGTAGATCAGCAGCGCCGTAGCGTCGTTGAGAAGGCTCTCGCCTTCCAGGATGGCGGTGATGCGGTGCGGCACCTTGAACTGTCCGAGCACGGCCGCCGCCGCCACAGCATCGGGCGGCGCTACGATCGCGCCGAGCGCTATGGCCGCGGCAATGGGCAGGCCTGCCATCGTCCAGCCGACCAGCGCGACCGTCACGGTGGTGAAGATGACGGCGCCAAGCGCCAGCAGGATGAGCGAAACCTTGTAGCGGTTGAGATCGCGCAGCGACGTGTCATAGGCCGCGTCGAGCAGAACCGGCGCGATGAACAGAGCGAGCGCCAGCTCCGGGTCGATCTCGATGGTCGGGGCAAACGGCAGGAAGGCGATGCCGGCGCCGGCCAGCGCCAGCAATGACGGATAGGGAATCTGCAGACGCCGCGACAGCGCGGTCAGGGCGACCGCGATGAGAAGCAGGACAAGGGTGAGTTCAAAAAGCGCCATGCCTTATCGTAGCGGTGAAGCCGGGCGATTGGCACTGCAAAAACGGCGACGGCTTTGGCTGCTCGTGAATGGTGAATGGTGAATGGTTGCTTGCAGAGGAATTTCGGCGCGTAAAGCGCATTCTTACTATTCACTATTCACTATTCACCATTCACTCTTCTCCTAATGCAGCACCAGCATGTCGCCCGACGAGAACGAAATCTCGGCCTTTTCGCCGACGGCCGGCGGCGGTGTGGCCGGACTGTTGAACGTGTCGAGCGAGACCGTGCTGCCGCCGATGCCGACGCGAACCCGGATGACCGAGCCGAGGAAATGCACCTCGGCGATTTCGCCCGAAAGGCTGGAATCGCGGCCGGGGTGTCGGCCGAGCGAGATCGCCTCGGGCCGCAGCGCCAGCGACAGCGTGTCGCCGGATTTCGAGCCGTTGAGCTTGCCCTTGAGCGAGACCTCTTGCGAGTTGACGCGCACCTTGCCCGAAGCGGCGTCGGTGACCGTGCCTTCGAGCACGTTCAGCGTGCCGACGAAATTGGCGACGAATTTGGTTGCCGGCCGGTTGTAGATCTCGAACGGCGTGCCGACCTGCTCGGCCTTGCCGCCATACATGACGGCGATGCGGTCGGAGATCGACAGCGCCTCTTCCTGGTCGTGGGTGACGAAGATGGTGGTGATGCCGAGCTTCTTCTGGATCGAGCGGATTTCCTCGCGCAGTGACACGCGCACCTTGGCGTCGAGCGCCGACAGCGGCTCGTCGAGCAGCAGCAGTTTCGGCTTGGGCGCAATCGCCCGCGCCAGCGCGATGCGCTGCTGCTGACCGCCGGAGAGCTGATAGGGATAGCGGTCGCCCATCTGTGGCAGCTTGATGATGTCGAGCATCTCGGCAACGCGCCTGTCGGCATCGGCCTTCGGCATACCGGCGACCTTCAGCCCGAAGCCGATATTCTGCGCCACGGTGAGGTTCGGAAACAGCGCATAGGCCTGGAACACCATGCCGACATTGCGCTGGTTGGGCTTGAGCCGGGTGATGTCCTTGCCGGCCACGACGATCTTGCCGGCGGATGGCTCTTCGAAACCGGCGACCATGCGCAGCACCGTCGTCTTGCCGCAGCCCGACGGGCCAAGGAAGGAGACGAATTCGCCCGGCTCGACGTCGAGGTTGAAATCCTGCACCACGGTGATGGGGCCGAAGGATTTTCGCACATGCTGGATTGAGAGGAATGGCTCGGTCATGGCTTTTTCTTTCGGGTCAGTTCGGACGGTTCGCCGATCGCGGCGCGAAGCGCGACAGGATCTGGATCAGCGACATGCAGCCCCAGGTGATGGCGAAGGCGATGATGGCAAGCGCCGCCGGCTCGTAGGCGCGATTGGCGCCGACGTTCTGCAGATAGGGTCCGAAAGCAGGCCGGTTGAGCAGGCTGGCCATGGTAAATTCACCGATGACGATGGCGAAGGTCAGGAAGGCGCCCGACAGCACCGCGATCAGCACGTTCGGCAGGATGACCCGAGCGATGATCGTGCCCCAGCCGGCGCCGAGGATCTGCGCCGCCTCAGTCAGTGTCCGCACGTCGATGGTGCGAAGCCCGGTGTCGACGGCGCGATACATATAGGGCAGCGCCAGTGTCGCATAACCGATGACCAGCAAGGCATTGGCTCCTGTGTCGCTGGCCAGGAACGGCAGCGGTGAGTTCGACCCGTACATTCTGATGTAGCCGAAGACGATAACGATGGCCGGGATGACCAGCGGCAACAGCGTGATGAACTCGACGACGGGCCTTAGCTGCGGCAGCCGCAGACGAATCCAGTACGCCGCCGGCACCACCACCAGCACGCCAAGGATGATGGTGAAGATGGCGGCGACCACCGAATAGATGAAGGTCGCCTGGAAGCGGGGATCGCCGAGCACGACCTGATAGGCATCGAAGGAATACGCGCCGCGCCGCATGCGCATGGAGAATTCCACGGTCGCGATCAGCGGAATGAAGAAATAGGCCGCGCCCAGCGCGAAGACGATCCAGGCCCAGAATCTGCCGGACTTCATTTGAGCCACCTCTCAGAGCGCGTCCTGAACCAGATGTAGAAGACATTGGCCAGCCCAGTGATGACGATCATGCCGAAGGCGATGGCGTAGCCGAGATGGGCATTGTGCAGCACGTCACCGCGGATCTGCGCGTAGAGCAGGATAGGGACGATGTTAAGCGAGGAGCCGGTCAGAGCGTAAGCGGTGGCGATGGCACCGAAGGCGTTGGCGAACAAGAGGATGACGGTGCCGAGGAAACTTGGCCAGATCACCGGAATGACGACCATGCGCCAGAACTGCGCCTGGGTCGCGCCAAGCGTTGCCGCCGCTTCGCCCCATTCCTTCTTCAGCCCATCGATCGCCGGCACGATGATCACCACCATCAGCGGGATCTGGAAATAGACATAGGTCAGCGTCAGGCCCCAGAACGACAGGATGTTGAAACCATGGGCATAAATGTTGAAGCCGACCAAGACGTTGAGCAGCACCGTGGCGAGCCCGAGCCGGCCGAGCGTCGCGAGAAAGGCGAAGGCCAGCGGCACGCCGGCAAAATTGGAGGCCACGCCGGAAAAGGTCAGTGTCGCCGAGCGTATCCACTCCGGCAGCCCGCCGCGCACGATGGCGATGGCAATGGCAAGCCCCGCGAAAGCACCGATCAGCGACGAGGCGAGGCTGACCTTGATTGAGATCCAGTAGGCGGCAACGATCGACGGCTGCGCCAAGGCCGCTATGTTTTCGAAAGTGAATTCGCCGGCATCGTTCCGGAATGCGCCAAGCATCAGATAGAGCGTGGGCAGGATCAGGAACATGATGGCGAAGATGAAGAAAGGCGCAACGCCAAGCCACTGCGTCGGCAGCCTCATGCTGCGGGCGTCGGCAGGAGGCGCGGTCTTCCCGGCAACAGCGTGATCGGACAACGAGATATCGGTCATGCGCCGGCTACCGTCCTGGAGGTATGCCGGGCGGCGATCTAAGCCGCCCGGCTGATCTCAAGTCTTACTTGACGTTGGCGCCGACGACGGCATCCCAGTTCTTGGTGATGGCTTCCTTGGCCTTGCCCTGCTCGTCGAGCGTCGGGAACACCGCGGCTGCATAGGACTCGGCCGGCGGCAGCTTGGCCATCACATCAGCCGGGAGCTTGCCATTCTTGGCGAGGTCGTTGAAGCGGATCGGGTGACAATAGCCCTTCAGCCAGCCGATCTGGCCTTCGTCGGAATAGAGATATTCCAGCCATAGCTTGGCAGCATTCGGGTGCGGCGCGTAAGCACTAATCGCCTGAACATAGACGCCGGCGACGACACCGGTCTTCGGCACGACGACGTCGACCGGCGGATTGCCCTTCAGCGTATCACGGCCGGCAAGCGCGTTATAATCCCAGGTCACCAGGATTGGCGTCTGGCCTTGGGCAAGCGTCGCGGGCTTGCCGATGACCGGCACGAAATTGCCGGCGGCGTTGAGCTTCTTGAAGAAGTCGAGACCAGCCGTGCCGGCGGCTTCGCCGGCAGCCGCACCGCCGGAAAGGCCGGCGGCATAGACTGCCTGGATGGCCTGGTTCGAAGCACGCGGGTCACCGGCGAGCGCCACGGCATTGGCGAATTCCGGCTTCAGCAAGTCGGCCCAGTCGGCCGGCGCTTCCTTGACCAGGTCCTTGTTCACCAGAAACGAAAGCACGCCGTAATAGTCGCCGGTCCAAAAGCCTTCGGCATCCTTGGCGCTGTCCGGGATCGAGTCCCAGGTTGACACTTTATAAGCCTGGATCAGGCCATCCTTCTTTGCGGTCGGGCCGAAGCTCAGGCCGACGTCGATGACGTCGGGCGCTTGCGGGCCCTTGTTGTCCTTGTTGGCCTTGATCGCCTCGACCTCGTCGCCGGAGCCGGCATCGGGGTTGAGCTCGTTGATTGTGAGTTCCGGATATTTTGCCTTGAAGCCGTCGATGACCGCGCCGTAGCCGCACCAGTCATGGGGCAGCGCGATGGTGGTGAGCTGGCCTTCAGCCTTGGCTGCGGCGACCAGTTCATCCATGGACTGGGCCGACGAGATGGCAGAGGTCGCCATCAGGGCGACGGCCGAAAGGGAAAGCAGTTTTCCCGTGAATTTGAACATGTGTTCTCTCCGTTGAACTGACGCCGTTGGACGCCTGCGATGCGGTATCGTTTTCGTGTGACAGCCAGATGAAAGCTTTGTGAAAGCGATGCCCCGCAGTATGAAAAAGTAAACTCTTTTTAACCGGCTGTAGCAATCGCTTCGCGATTCTTTTTCCGGCTAACTAGTTTCGATCTTGCCTTTCATCTTTCCCCCTTTCCTTTGCCTCTTTTCCCAAGTCGATTTCCGATGCGAAAATTGTCTCAGACGGTGCCGGCGATGGCGTTTTCGAGCAGCGTCAGCGCCGCCTTTTTGGTCAGCTTGACCGGGTTGCCGCCCGCGGTCGGATCGACCACCGCCATGTCGGCAATCAGGCCCTTGCGTTTCTTGTCCATGTCGAGCCCCTTGATCAGGCCGGGCAGCGCATGCGGCACCTTGAGCTCCTTGCGCAGCTTGATGATCGCCTTGGCAAAACCGTCGAATCCGCCCTTGATGCCGCAATAGGCGGCAAGCCGGGCTATGCGCGGCTCGATCGCCTCTCGGTTGAAGGCCAGCACGTAGGGCATGAACACGGCGTTGGTCATGCCATGGTGGGTGTCGTAGAGCGCGCCGATCGGATGCGACAGCGAATGAATCGCTCCAAGCCCTTTCTGGAAGGAGGCCGCTCCCATGGCAGCGGCGCTCATCATGTTGGCGCGGGCGACCAGATCCTTGCCGTTGGCGTAGGCTTTCGGCAGGTTTTCGAAGACCAGCCTTATGCCTTCCACGGCGATGCCGTCGGCCATCGGGTGATAGCCCGGCGCGCAATAGGCTTCGAGGCAATGGGCAAGCGCATCCATGCCGGTGCCGGCGGTGATGAAGCCCGGCATGCCGACCGACAGCTCCGGATCGGCAATGACGATCGCCGGCAAAAGCTTTGGATGGAAGATGACCTTCTTGGTGTGGCTCGCCTCATTGGTGATGACGCCGGCGCGGCCGACCTCCGAGCCGGTGCCGGCCGTGGTCGGCACGGCGATGATCGGCGCGATCGCATCGGCATCGGCGCGTGTCCACCAGTCGCCGACATCCTCGAAATCCCAGACCGGCCGTGTCTGCCCGGCCTGGAAGGCGATCAGCTTGCCCAGGTCGAGCGCCGAGCCGCCGCCAAAGGCAATGACGCCGTCATGCTTGCCCTTCTTGAACACGGCAATGCCGGCGGTCAGGTTGGAATCCACCGGGTTCGGCTTGACCTCGGAAAATACGCCATACGGCACCTTGGCGTCGTCGAGGATCTTCAGCGTCGAGGCCACCACCGGCAGCCTGGCCAGTCCCGGATCGGTGACGAACAGCGGCCGCTTGATGCCGGTCGCCGCCAGCACCTCCGGCAGCTCCTTGATGCGTCCGGCGCCGAAGCGGACGGTCGTCGGGTAATTCCATTTGGAAACGAGTTTTGTCATTTCGACCTTCTTGACTGCTTTCGTGCTCTTGGACGTCATTAGTTCACAAAGGTGTTGGCCACACGTTCCGACCGCATCATGTACGGAACCCAGATGACTGCGGCCCATATCGAGCGCGAAATTCCGCCTACGGTGTCTGCGTCGTACGCATCGGCCAATTCTGGAACGACGGTGGGAAAAGCCAGATGCACAGCCCATGGATCGAGAACGGCATATACCGGCATCGCGAATGCCCAAATCATGTACCAGCCGGGGAATATCTGCCAGCGCTTGAACATGAAGAACAATAATAGGGCCGGGGCCGTAAGGTTTAGTATGCCGGATATCACCAATTCGGCAAGAATCAGCACACCTTGGGACAAACTGTAGGCCTGCCAGTTCTGTAACATGCCGAGATAGTCGGAATTGTGCAGTTGTACCAACCCCAGTATCGGCGTGAGAATCAACCCGAGCATCGGCAGGACAAGCCATCCGCCGATACTCTCGGGACCCTCACGATCTGGCAGCGCCGATTGTTGTGTATCCGCCATTACTCCCCCTCAACAGCGATCGCATGCTTGTCGATCGCCACCTTAGATCACCTCGCGCAGATGGTATGATTTCGGCCTGGTCAGATTGTCGTAGCCGATGGCCGACAGTGCCGCGCCCTTGCCGGTGTCCTTGGCGCCGGTCCAGACCAGCGCCGGGTCGAGATAGTCGCAGCGGTTCATGAACACGGTGCCGGTCTCGACGCGATCGCCGATCGCCGCCGCATGGCCGGTGTCGCGCGTCCAGATCGAGGCCGTCAGCCCATAGGGGCTGTCGTTCATCAGCGCGATCGCTTCCTCGTCGTTGCGCACCTTCATGATGCCGACGATCGGGCCAAAGCTTTCCTCGCGCATGACGCTCATCTGGTGGTCGACCTGGGTCAGCACTTCCGGCGCCAGATAGGGGGAACCTTGCCTGTCGTTGGCCACCTTCATATTGATGTGTGCCCTGGCGCCCTTGCGCAACGCCTCGGCCTTCTGCTCGCGGATCAGGTCGGCGAAGCGCGCCTGCGCCATCGGCCCCATGGTGGTCGCCTGGTCGAGCGGATTGCCGACGACGTAGTTCCTGGTCTCGGCAATGAAGCCCTCGACGAATTCATCGTAGACCTTCTCGTGGACATAGACGCGCTCGATGCCGCAGCAGCACTGGCCGGAATTGTAGAAGGCGCCGTCGACCAGATTGGCAACGGCATGGTCCATCTTTGCGTCCGGCAGCACATAGGCCGGATCCTTGCCGCCGAGTTCGAGGCCGAGCGTCATGAAGGTGCCCGCCGCCGCCTTTTCGATGGCGCGGCCGCCGGCGACCGAGCCGGTGAAGTTGACATGGTCGATCTTGCCGGAGCCGAGCAGCCTTTCAGTCTGCGCGTGGTTCAGGACGAGGTTCTGGAACAGGCCCTTGGGCAGGCCGGCCTTATCAAACGCCTGCTGAAACCGTTCGCCGACCAACAATGTCTGTGCCGCATGCTTGAGGATGACGGCGCTGCCCGCCATCAGCGCCGGGACGATGGTGTTGACGGCGGTGAGATAGGGATAGTTCCACGGCGCGATCACCATGACCACGCCGAGTGGCACCTTCTTCACATAGCGGCGAAAGCCGTCCTTCGGATTGGAGGCCATGACCGGCTTCAGGGCCGCCTCGGCGATCTCGACCATGTAGCTGACGCGTTCCCTGACGCCGCCGAACTCGCCGCCATAGCGCACCGGCCGGCCCATCTGCCAGGCGATCTCCGGCACGATCTCGTCGGTCATGGCGACCAGCGCTTCCAGCATGGCAAGCATGTATTTGCCGCGCTCGACGACCGGCGTCTCAGCCCACTTCTCCTGCGCCGCCTTGGCACGTTCGACCGCGGCACCGATCGCCTGGTCGGTGGCAAGAGGCCGTTCGGCATAGATCGAACCGTCGACGGGGGATTTTATCTTCACGGTTTCCAAAGAGGTCTCCAAATCAACAAGGCACTGTTTTGACGAAGCCGGCCGCGCCATAGGCAAGGATTGCGCGATCGCGGGTGATGATCTCGAGGTTTTTCGAGCGCGCCGTGGCTATGATGATCCGATCCGTTGGATCGTTGTGAACGACGCCGGGCAGGAACGAAGACTCGACCAAAAGCTCACTGTCGATCCCCTCGACGCTCGCTGCCCCGGTCTGCACGAACCGTTCGAACCATGCGAGCGGTGACTTGATGAATGGCAACCGGCCCTTGGCTACAAGCATGCCGATTTCCCAGGCGGACATCACGGAAACGGCGATCACGCTGCCATTTTTGCGTGCGCTGGTCACCTTCTCGACCGCAGCCCTCGTGACCGGCTGCTCCGTTGACAGCCACAGCATGAAGCATGTGTCGAGCAGAACCCCCTCACTCGTCATAGACATTGCCCCAATCCGGATCGGCGGGCGCGGTATAGTCGACGTCCGGAAGCAGGGTGAGCGTCCCGGCCATGCATCCAAACAACGGATCGGCACCCCGAGGCGGCACGATGTACTCTTCCTTGTTGCCGTTCATGTCATCCACGAAATCCACTTGCCCCTCCTCGAAACCAGACCGGCGATCAGGCTCCGGTGGCCTCGCCGCATCATTGGAACTTCCGAGGTGCACCAATATCTCGCTTTCCTGCCGGTCGAGAATTTCAGCGATCTTGCGTATCTCGTCGACCTGCATACGCCGTTCACCGTTCAGTGTCCGCGACAAGGCGCTGTAGTGTATGTTCATGCGGCCGGCCATGCTGCGTACCGTGAGCTTGCGCTCGTTCATTCGACTCATGAACCACGCTTTGTCGACATGGGCTCTACCTTTGGGCAAACGCTGCCTCCTGCGTGTTGCTGGTGCGATAACCGCAACAATATTGCGTAAAGCGCAACGCCGTCAATACCGCTCGAACCCCCTGTGCAGTTCCCAGTCCGTAATCCGGCGGTCGTACTCGAACTGTTCCCAGTGTGCCGTGTGGACGTAATGTTCCAGCACATCGTCGCCGAGCGCTTGCCTCAGCATTTTCGATTCCGCCAGCGTCGCGGTGGCGTCGCGCAATGTCTTTGGAATTTCAGGCAGCTGCGAGGCCTGGTAGGCATCACCGACGAAGGGCTTCTGCAGTTCAAGCTTTTCATCGATACCGGCAAGCCCGGCCGCGATCAGCGCGGCGAAAGCCAGATAGGGGTTCAAATCGGCGCCGCCGATGCGGCATTCCATGCGGATGCCCTTGGTGCCCTCGCCGCAAAGACGGAACCCGGCGGTGCGGTTGTCCTCGCTCCACATGATCTTGGTCGGCGCAAAGGTGCCGGCCTGGAAGCGCTTGTAGGAATTGATGTAGGGCGCCAGGAACCAGGTGAATTCCTTGGCATATTTGAGCTGGCCGGCCGCCCATTGCTGGCCGAGTGTCGACAGCGTCCACTCGGCATTTTTGTCGTAGAACAACGGCGTCTTGCCGTCGGCGCTCCACAGCGAATTATGGATGTGGCTGGAATTGCCGGCGAGCCCGTAATTGTACTTGGCCATGAACGAGATCGCCTTGCCTTCGGACTCGGCGATTTCCTTGGCGCCGTTCTTCAGGATGACGTGGCGGTCGGCCATGTCGAGCGCCTCGGCATAGCGGACATTGATCTCTTCCTGGCCTGGCCCCCACTCGCCCTTCGAATTCTCGATCGGGATGCCGGCCGCCTCCATCTCGTTGCGCAGCCGGCGCATGACGCCTTCTTCCTTGGTGGTGATGCCGATCTGGTAGTCGCCGATGTAGGGCGATGCCGTCTCGAGGCCCTGCCAGTGCTTCTTGCGGGCGGAATCGTAGGTTTCGCTGAACAGATAGAATTCGAGCTCGGAAGCGAAATAGCCGATATAGCCGCGATCCTGCAGCCGCTTGACCTGCTTCTTCAGCATGGCGCGCGGCGAATGCGCCAGGTCGTCATGGGTATGGTGGTCGAGCACGTCGCAGATCACCAGCGCCGTCTTCTCCAGCCACGGAACGCGCCGCAGCGTCGCAAGGTCCGGCTTCATGACGAAATCGCCATAACCCTTCGACCAGCTCGCCGCCTTGTAGCCGGGCACCGGTTCCATATCGATGTCTGCGGCCAAGAGATAGTTGCAGCCATGCGTCTCGTCATGCGCGGAATCGACGAAATACCGGGCCAGGAACCGCTTTCCCGCGAGCCGCCCCTGCATATCGACGATGCAGGCCAGCACCGTGTCGACCTCGCCGCTGGAGACCGCTTGCTTCAACTGATCGAAGGAGAAATTTCCGGCCATTCCTTTGGCACTCCAGCGCTTGTCGTTTCGGGCTTGTCACTTTGAAAAGGAAACGGAAATCCATGGCCGGCACGATGCCGGCCATGGTCATCAGAGAGCGTCAGGCGCCGGCTTCGCCTATGGCTAGCTCGGCTGCCTTGATCGCCGCCTGACGCTTTGCGATCTGGTCGCCGATGGGCGGCCCCTGGAAGCGGCGGTTCTCGAAACCGAACCAAAGCACCGCGGTCAGCACAATGAAGCCCAGGGTGATATAGAGCACTTTGTCGTTCGGCGGCTGGATGGCGATGTAGAAGATGATCGCCATGCCGATGACCGACAGGATGCAAAACAGCTTGAACAGGCCGGCGCCGAGGTTCCATGGGCCGGGGTTCGGCCATTTTTCCGTTCCGAAAGCCATCATGCCGAGCACGATCGGAATGATGAAGGACAGAAACAGGAACACCAATGTCGAATTGACGACGATGGTATAGATGTTCGTGCCGCCGACCGAGATGAACTGGGCAAGAAAGACATAGATGACCTCGAGCACAGCAGCCGTCCAAATCGCATTGACCGGCGTGCGCCAGGTCGGGCTGACCTTGGCTAGCGAGGCCGAGCCGACCGGCATGCCGCCATCACGCGAGAAGGCGAAAAGCATGCGCGAGGCAGAGGTGACCGTTGCCAGACCGCAGAGGAACTGCGCGATCAGGATGCCCAGATAGAGCAGTGTCTTCAGCCACGCCGGCAAGATCGCGTCCATCGTGGCGAAGAACACGCCCCAGCCCTGCTTGGCGCCGGCCGCCAGGTCCGGAATCGCCAGTACGATCGCGCACAGCATCACCCAGCCGATCAGCGACGACCAGACTACGGACGAAACGATTGCCCGCGGAACCGAGTGCGCCGCCCTCAACGTTTCTTCCGAAGTATGCGCCGACGCGTCATAGCCAGTGATGGTGTAAACCGGCAGTAGCAGGCAGAGCAGGAAGAGATACGTCATGGAATCGGACTGCGGGAAAACACCGCCGCCCGCGTCGCCCGAATAGTTCGTGAACGTCCACAGCCGCGTAATGTCGATCGCTGGAGCAAACATCAGGCAGGCGACGATCAGCACGGCTGTTGTTGCCAGGATCAGGAAGCCGGAGGCGTCCGTCAACATAGCCGTCAATTTGATGCCGAAATGATTGAGCAGCGCCTGCAACACGGTGATGAACGCGACAAACCCGACGATCTCACCAGGCGTGCCAGTCATGCCGAAGGCTCCGCCGAAAGTGCCGACGAAGAAGAAAGCAGTACCGATGTTGATGGCGCCGAGCACGGTGATCAGGCCGAGCAGATTGAGCCATGCGGTGAGCCAGCCAGTGAAACGGTTCCCTAGGATGGATGCCCAGTGATAGAGGCCGCCGGCGGTCGGAAATGCAGAGGCGATCTGGGCCATGGCGAGCGCGAAAAATCCCGAAACCATGCACCCGACGATCCAGCCGATGCCAGCGCCGGCGCCACCGATGGACGACGTCGCTTGCGCGAAGGAATTGATGCCGCCTGAGAGGATGCAGATGATCGAGAACGAGATCGCGAAATTCGAGAAGCGGCTCATGCTTCGCGACAGTTCCTGAGCATAGCCCATTCCGTGGAGAACTTTCAGGTCCTCCTTCTTGTCAACTTCGCTGTAACCCGGTGCTACCATTTTAAAGTCCCCTTTTGGTTTCTTAGCTGGCCGATTGAACTGACTTTCCGACTGCGCTTGGTCTGGAGGCCTTGGCCGCTTCGGGCTCCAGATTGAGAAAAATACCGGTGAGCAGATCCGCCCATTTCCGCTGCCCGGCCGCGCCGGCGATCTCGTCGTTGCGGATTTCAATCATTGCGCAGGGCAGCCCGCGCGAGCGCGCATGGCGTTCCAGCGTGAAATAGACCCGGTCGGCCGGCGAATAGGGTTCGTTGACGCCGACGCTGACGCCGGCAAGCCGCTTCAGTGTCGCGATCAGCGGCGCCGCCAGCCGGCGGTCCTCGTCATGGATGATGCCGATGTGCCAGGGCCGGCTTTTGCCTTTGTAGAGCGGCGTGAAGGAATGGATCGAGACCAGCCTGGTCTCCCGCCCGGCCGCCAGGCGCTCGTCGATGACCGTTGCGATCCGCTCGTGAAACGGTCGCCACGCCAGCGCGATGCGCGCCTCCCGCTGGTCGGCCGAAAGTCCCTGGTTGGCCGGGACCACGGTTTTTTCGCTGGCGCTGACCGTCACTATCAGGTCCGGCGCGTCGAGCGGGCGGTTGCAGTCGATGATGAGCCGCGAGAGGCAGGTCTCGACCAGCGTCGCATCGAGCGCCTCGGCCATGCGGCGCGCCACCGACAAGGCGCCCGGATCCCAGGCGATGTGGCGGGAAAGATCCTCGGCGGCAAGGCCGAGCGTTCCGAATTCCGGTGGCAGGAAATTGGAGGCGTGGTCGCAGGTCAGCACGAAGGGGCTCGATCCGCCGGGGTTCGTCACCCTTACGGTTTCAGGCGATGCAAGGCTGGCGGGCCGTGCTGTCTCCATTGTCTGCTGTCCCCGGGGAGCGCTGTATCGTATGTTACGTATTTTGCCTCATTGCGTCCCTGCGGATGATTTCATACAGTTTGGCCGGCTTTGTCAAACGCGATTTCGATAATGCGCTAACGGCACGGCCAGGGTGGGGAAAAAGCATGGTTTCGAGCATTGCCGAACTGATCTCCGACCGCATCGGCACCATGCCGGCCGGCGAGCGGCGCGCAGCGCAAGCGCTGATCGCCAGCTATCCACTGATCGGGCTGAAGACGGTCGCCGAATTCTCGGCTACGGCCGGCGTATCATCGCCGACGATCCTGCGTTTCGTCGCCCGGCTCGGCTTTCAGAACTATCCGGAATTCCAGTCGGCGCTGCAAGACGAACTGGCGGCGCAATTGCAGTCGCCGGCGTCACGGACACTCAATTCCCCGTCGCCGGGCAGCAGCGCCGTGTCGCCGATGCTGGAGGCGACGCTCGACAATATGCGCGAGACATTCCGGCATCTCTCTGACAAGCAGCTTGCCGACATCGTCGCCAAGCTGGCCGACCGGCGCGGCAAGACATTCCTGATCGGTGGCCGCTTCACCGACCCGCTGGCGCGCTACATGGCGGCCCACCTTGCTATCATCAAACCCAACGTCTTCCATCTCGCCGGCCAGGAAAGCGTCTGGCGCGACCGGCTGATCGACATGGGCAAGCGCGACGTGCTGGTGATCTTCGACATCAGGCGCTACCAGGATAGCCTGGTCCGTTTCGCCGAGACCGCCAACCAGCGCGGCGTGCAGATCGTGCTGTTTACCGACCAGTGGCTGTCGCCGATCGCCCGCTTCGCCCGCCACGTCATTGCCGGGCGCACCGCCGTGCCTTCGGCCTGGGACTCATCCGCCGCACTTTTCGTCGTTGCCGAAACGCTGATCGGCGCCGTCACAAGGCAGCTCGAGGCCGACGGCGCCAAACGCATCCGCGAACTGGAAAGCCTGCGGTAGTGCCCCTCCGGAAAGGGACGCGTTTCGCTTCGGTCTAGTCCACTAAAAAACTGATCATCTGCAGGATCAGGATCAGCAAAAAGACGCCAAAGGCAGTCGCAAAAATCGCTGCCAGCAGGACGGTGCGTTGTTTCTTACCCATGGCTTTCCCCCCGAAAGCATAGTCCCCGTCCACGAATACGAATGTCAGTCCCGCCCCACTGCTCGGCCACCTCCCAACTCCTCAAGACCCGCCTGCGGCTTGGGCGGAGGAGTAATGACGACTTGCTTCACGTGCGAAATTAACCGCTTACAAGGTGCTCGCTAACGGAAATGGCCGCATCATTCATCCGACCCATGTCACGGCCGAACGGACACCTTGCCGCTGGGGCTTAACCATTTCAGCCGCAAAGCGCACCATCGCCTCGGTCCGGATACTTTAGCCGTGGCAAGGACAATCGTAGTTCGGCTAGCCTTGTCGACGTGAAGCCGCTTCCTTGAACCAAAGCGCGGTGAATTGCGCGGAGGGTACGATGAGCTATCTGGACGAGCTGTTCTCAGTCGCCGGCAAGACGGCGCTGGTCACCGGCGCCGCGACCGGCATCGGCCGCATGGCGGCGACCGCTCTGGTCAGGGCTGGCGCCAGCGTGATGATCGCCTCGCGCAAGAGCGAGGATTGCGTCAGGGTAGCGGGCGAGTTGAACGGCCTTGGCGCATCCGGCCGGGCGGAAGGTTTTGCCGGCGACGTCTCCAGCGAGGCCGGCATTGCGGCGCTTGTGGCCGAGGTCAGGGCGCGGACCGAGCGGCTGCATATCCTGGTCAACAATGCCGGCATCTCCTGGGGCGCGCCGCTGGAAAGCTTTCCCTACCATGCCTGGGCCAAGGTGTTCGGCGTCAACGTCACCGCGGTCTTCCACCTGACGCGCGAATTGCTGCCTCTGCTCGAGGCCGCCGCCAGCGATGCCGACCCGGCCCGGGTGATCAACCTCGGATCGGTGATGGGCACGCAGCCTTTGGCCGAAGATGCCTACTCCTACTCGGCCTCGAAGGCCGCGGTTCACCACCTGACGCGCATCCTGGCAATCGAGTTCGCCGCCCGCCGCATCACCGTCAACGCCTTTGCGCCTGGCCCTTTCCAGAGCCGGATGACGGCCTTCGCCACCGGCACCGAGGACCAGGCAAGACATATCGGCAACCACGTTCCGATCGGCCGCATCGGCGCACCGGATGACATTGCCGGCGCAACGCTCTATTTGTGCAGCCGGGCCGGCAGCTACGTCACCGGCGCCATCCTGCCGATCGATGGCGGGCAGTCGGTGCAACACGGGCTGACATTGTTCAAGGAATGAGACGCACACCATCCGGCGAGTGAAATGCCGGGGGTGAAGATGGAGGACATCAGCGTGGAACCGATCAGTCTCGATGTGCTTCTGGCCAACGTCGGCAAGGAAGTCGGCGTGTCGCCATGGCGGGTCGTCACCCAGCGCATGATCGACCAGTTCGCCGATGCCACCGACGACCATCAGTTCATCCATTGCGATCCGGAACGCGCCAGCCGCGAAACGCCGTTCGGCGGCACCATCGCGCATGGCTTCCTGTCGCTTTCGCTGTTGTCGGCGATGACCTTCGAAACCATGCCGCCGCTGGAAAACAGCAAGATGGGCGTCAATCACGGCTTCGATTCGCTGCGCTTCCTGGCGCCGGTGAAGACCGGCTCGCGCATCCGCACCCGTTTCGTGCTGGCCGACGTCAAGGTCAGGCCGTCGGGGTGGGTGCAGACGGCGCACGACGTGACGATCGAGATCGAGGGCTCGAAAAAACCGGCGCTGACCGCGCGCTGGCTGACGCTGACGCTGATCGAACGCCAGCCGGAAGCGGTCTGACTCTCGTCAGGCGGAGAAGCCCAAATCTATCTGTGCCAAATCTATTTGGCTTCGGCCGCGACGTACTTCATGTGACGGCTGACCTGCAGCGCAATGTAGACGACCAGTGAACAACCGATTGGGAACACGATCTCGTTGAGGCCGGTTGCGATCGCCTGTGGCATTGCGAGAGCAGCATCATTTGCCGCGGCCGTTTCGATGGTCAGCACCGTGATGCCGCCGCCGAATACCGCGCCTATCAGGGCGCCTGCCAGCGCGAAATGGAGCGGACGCGGTTCTTCCTTCGATGCCAGCGACGCAAGTGTCCAGCCGAGCAGCCCGTATTCGATCGGGCTCGCACCTTGGTGAGCGCCGTGCCGAGGCTGACGCCGGCGCAGACGAAGAACGACCAGGTCACGCCTTGCGCCAGTTCGATCAGAACCTGCGTCGTCGCGGGGTAGGCACCTGCCGCAAATCTGACGGTCAGAATGAGAGCTTCCATGGCGAAGCCGAGCGCGATCGCCAGCCATGCGACAGTCAAGCTTCTGCTTCGTGCCACCCTTGCCCGACGCCGTACAGCGTATATATGCTGCATCCAGCCATCAGTCATAAGGCAGTAGAAAGTTGCAGCTAAGCGTCCAGGAGCGCCGCGAAAAACAAAAGGCCGAACTGCGTTCCGAACTTGTCGACGCCGCACACAAGCTTGTCCAGGAAGAAGGCTATGACGGCCTCACCATCCGCAAGCTCGCCAAGCGCGTTGGCTATGCGCCGATGTCGGTCTATTCCTATTTCGCCGACAAGCAGGACATCCTGTTCGCGCTGGCCGAGGATGCCTTCGAGACCTTGGCCAGGCGCATCGCAAATCATACGGCCGACGACCCGATCGAGGCGCTCAAGGCGGTGCTTGTCGAATACGCCGCCTTTGGGCTGGAAAATCCCAACGAATACCGCACCGTCTTCATGACCGAAAAAGTCAGGCCGCCAGCCGGAAAGACCTTCGCCGAAATGGAGAGCGGCAACCCGGCGATGAAAGTGCTGATCGCGAGGGTCGAAGCCTGCGTTGCCGCCGGTAGGCTCAAAGGCGATCCACGCGCCATCGCCACCATGCTATGGGCGGTCGGCCACGGCGCCATCTCGCTGCTGATCACCTTCCCGTTCTACCCGTTCGGCGACCAGACGACGTTCATCACACGGATCGGCGACATCATGCTCGAAGCCATCGCCGCGCACGAGATTGCGCCGCTCACGCCGCCGGTCAACTGCTGAAGAGCGGCGCTCCTCCCGATCTGCAGGATCTTCTCCGACCGATCTGCGCTGCGGCGCCGAGCGTTCGGCAATTCTCCGTACGCGTACGATTTTGCTTGAACACCGGGAGGCCAGGGCGTATCTGTGCGCAATGCCGTACATGTACGAGAAATTCAATAGCTGAACCGGAGACCGACGATGAAGAAGGCAATCCTCACGCTCGCCGCCCTGCTGGCGCTCTCTGGCGCCGCATTTGCCGGCAGCAGTCAGCCAGCCAAGCAAGAAGCGGCCTGCGTCGACACCAAAACCGGTGCTAAGCTCGATTGCGCGCCAACCGGATCGCTTGAAAAGGCCGATGCCGCGGCCCACAAGGCCGGCAGCAAGGGCCCGAGGCTCGGCATCGGCATCGACCCGTGGATCGTGCCAAGCAGCTTCTGAGCCGATCGGGCGACAATACGCGGTGAGGAAACGAAAGGGCGGCAGCAATTTCCGGCCGCCCATCGTGCCGGCCTCAGCCCTGCTTTTTGTCACCCCGCGCAGATCACTTCTTGCGCTTCTGTCCCACCACGCTTTTGGGCTTGCCGGGTCTTGCCGGTGCGCCGGGAATGGCCGTTCCGGTGATCGACACCGGATCGCTGGCCGGGAATGTATCCTCGAGGCCTTCCTCGAGTTCCTCTTCGATATCCGTCCCAGTGCGCTGCTCGTCTTCGAAAGAGCGCACGGCCGGCGTCTTGACCGGCGACTTCGGCGCGGAGTTCGGCGGCATTTGCATTCTCCCTCGGCTCGCTGTCGCAGAACGGTCGGGCGCGGCGAACATGCCTATGCTGCCGCGTCGCGCGCTGCCTCCGACAGAAAAGTAAAGACATAATCGGAAAAGGAACGCCAGCATTCGACGCGGAACGCGTCGGCCGCCGTGCGCAACAGCACGATTTCGACCTTGCCGAGAATGGTACGCGACGCCGCCCCGACCGGAAAGGCGTCGAGCGACAGATCCTGCGGGCAGCCGGCATTGATCGTCGCCGCGGCAGCCGGACCGGTAACCGATATGGCGACGTTGCGGTGCGAGATGCCGACCGCCGAATGCAGTACGGAAATGCTTGCGCAGTCGGCGAGCGGATCTTTTCCGCTCTCGTCGATGACCAGCCATTCGTCCGGCCCGAGCCACAAGGCCGTGCGTCCGGCCTTTGCCGCCGAGGTTTTCGGCCTTTGCGGCAGAACGACGCCGAGCGCTTTCGAAAGTGCCGCAATCGAGGCTTCCGGCGCGCGCAGCGATATGCGCTCGGCCGGCGGCAGCACGGCAAGTGTAACGCCGGCGGCGGAAAGCGACTGGCCGGCGAGAGCCGGACGGCGTTCGACTGAGGGTCCGGCGGCGTCGGTTTTCAAAGCGGCCTTAGCCATTGAGGCGCTCCCCCTTCTCATCGAAGAACACCATGCCGGTGACCTCCACCTCGATCACCCCGTTCGGCATCGGCACATAGAGCGTCTCGCCCGTGCGATCGCGGCCGCCGGCGACCAGCCCCAGCGCGATCGAGCGGCCGCAATTTTGCGACCAATAGCTCGAGGTGACATGGCCAATCATCTTCATCGGGATTGCCTGCTTCGGGTCCGCGACGATCTGCGCGCCCTCCTCCAGCACCACCTTGGGATCCCTGGTCTTCAGGCCGACAAGCTGCTTGCGGCCCTTGGCGACCAGATCCGGCCGCGCCATGCCGCGAATGCCGACGAAGTCGGTCTTCTTCTTGCCGACCGCCCAGTCGAGCCCGGCGTCGTTCGGCGTCACCGTGCCGTCGGTATCCTGGCCGACGATGATGTAGCCCTTTTCAGCGCGCAGCACATGCATGGACTCGGTGCCGTAAGCACAGGCGCCATGCTTCTGGCCCTCGGCCCATAGCGCTTCCCAGACTGCCTCGCCGTAATCGGCCGGCACGTTGATCTCGAAGCCGCGCTCACCGCTGAACGACATGCGAAACAGCCTGGTCGGCACGCCGCAGATCCGGCCTTCGCGCACCGACATATGCGGCAGCGCCTCATCCGACATGTCGATGCCCTCGACCAGCGGCGCAATGATGTCGCGAGACTTCGGTCCCTGCACGGCAATCACCGCCCATTGCTCGGTGATCGAGGTCAGCCAGACGTTGAGATGCGGGAACTCGGTCTGGAGATAGTCTTCCATATGGTTCATGACGCGCGGCGCGCCGCCGGTCGTCGTCGTCACATGGAAACGGTCGGGTGCAAGCCTGCCGACGACACCGTCGTCATAGATGAAGCCGTCCTCGCGCAGCATGATGCCGTAACGGCAGCGGCCGGGCTCGAGCTTCTCCCATGGATTGGTGTAGAGCAGTTCCATGAATTTGGCCGCATCCGGCCCGACCACCTCGATCTTGCCCAGCGTCGAGGCGTCAAACAGGCCGGCCGTCTTGCGCACCGTGACGCATTCGCGGTCGACGGCGGCATGTATGTCCTCGCCCGGCTTCGGGAAATACCAGGCGCGCTTCCATTGGCCGACATCCTCGAACATCGCGCCTTGACGCTCTGCCCAGGGATGGATCGCCGTCTTGCGGGTCGGGTCGAACAGCGGACCCCGCGCGTGGCCGACGATCGAGCCGAATGTCACCGGCGTATAGGGCGCGCGGAACGTCGTCAGCCCGACCTGCGGGATCGGCTTGCCCAACGTCTCGGCGGCAATCGCCAGGCCGTGCATGTTGGAGGTCTTGCCCTGGTCGGTCGCCATGCCATTGGTGGTGAAGCGCTTGACGTGCTCGATCGAGCGCATGCCCTCATGCACTGCCTGGCGGATGTCCTTGGCGGTGACGTCGTTCTGGAAGTCGACAAAGGCCTTGACCGTCGTATCCGATCCGGCACCGGGTGCTGCACCCAGCATGCCGCGCGACCAGCTCTCGCCGGCGTCGACCTTCGGCTTGGTGCCCTTGGCCGGCCTGCTGCCGGCGTCCTTGGCCGCCTTGGCGCCGGCCGCGTAGGCCTCGTCGATCGTCGCCGACAGCCCGTCGGTGCCGTTGCAGGCGCCGACCGAGACGCAGTCCTGCGCATAAATTCCGGGCACGAAGCGCTTGCTCTCGTCGTTGAAGGCAACTTTGCCGCGCGATTGCGAGAACAGATGCACCGACGGCGTCCAGCCGGCCGACATCAGGATTGCGTCAACCGGCATGGTGCGTTCGCCGCCGCCATTCTTCGGCTGCACAGTCATCGACGACACCCGCAATTTGCCGCCGGCGCGGATCACCGCGCGGCCGAAATTGACCTCGATGCCGAGCGCCCTCGCCTCGTCGATCGCCGGCCCGGTCGGGTTGTCGCGCAGGTCGACAATCGCCGCCACGTTGATGCCGGCCTTTTTCAGGTCGATCGCCGCCGCATAGGCGGAATCGTTCGCCGTATAGACGCCGATATTCCTGCCGACGGCGACGCCGTAATGGTTGAGATAGGTGCGCGCCGCCGACGCCAGCATGATGCCGGGCCGGTCGTTTTCGGCAAACACCATGTGGCGCTCGATGGCGCCGGTCGCCAGCACCACGCGGTTGGCGCGAACCTGCCACAGCCGCTCGCGCGGCAGGTCGCGGCCGGGATTCTGCAGATGGTCGCTGACGCGCTCGACCAGCCCGACGAAATTCTGCGCGTAATAGCCGAAGGCGGTGGTGCGCGGCAGCACGCGGACATTGTCCATCGTCCGGAGCTTGGCAACAGCGGACTGCGCCCAGGCAAAACCGTCCTGGCCTTCGATCCTGGCGCCGCTCTCGAAGCGCAGGCTGCCGCCGAATTCCGCCTGCTCGTCGGCAAGGATGACGCGCGCGCCGGTCTCGGCCGCGGCCAATGCCGCGGCGATGCCCGCGGCACCGCCGCCAAGCACCAGCACCTCGCAATGGGCGAAGCGCGCCGAATAGTGGTCGGGATCCGGCTGGTCAGGAGCGACGCCGAGACCGGCGGCGGCGCGGATCTTGGGCTCGTAGAGGTTTTTCCACGCGGCCTTCGGCCACATGAAGGTCTTGTAGTAGAAGCCGGCCGAAAGCATCGGCGAGGCAATACTGCTGACGGCACCGATGTCGAAAGCGAGCGACGGCCAGCAGTTCTGCGACTGTGCGGTCAATCCGTCATAGAGTTCCTGCACCGTGGCACGAACGTTCGGCGTCTTGCGTGCCGCGTCGCGCTTGATCTCGACCAGCGCGTTCGGCTCTTCGGCGCCGGCCGACAGAAAACCGCGCGGCCGGTGGTACTTGAACGAGCGGCCGACGAGATGGACGCCGTTTGCAAGCAGCGCCGAGGCCAACGTATCGCCCTCGATGCCGGTATAGGGGCGGCCGTCGAAGCTGAAGCCAGCTATCTTTGCCTGTTTGAGCCGCCCGGCGCCGGCAATGCGGAACGTGGCGCTCATTTGGCGGCTCCCGGCAGCTTGGTGGGCTTCGGTTCGCCGGCCTTGTAGGTCATCAGGAACCTGTCGCTGACGGTGTCGCGCACGGCATTGAAGAACCGCGCACAGCCATGCATGTGCCGCCAGCGCTCATAGATGATCCCCTTGGGATTGGAGCGGATGAAAAAGAACTTTTCAAAATCGTCGTCGCTCTCGCCGGCGATGTTTGGGGAACGCGCGATATGCGCCTCGCCGGCGTTGCGGAATTCGAGCTCCGGACGCTCTTCCTCGCAATAGGGGCAGCGGATGAGAAGCATGGTCGGTCCTACAGTTCGCCGTGGCCGACGCGAGCGCCGGCAGGTTGGTCGCAAAGCCTCTGGCCCATCGTCACGAAGGGCGCCACCAGCCGGATGCGCTCCTCGATGCTGGCTACCGGGCGGAAAAGGTCGCGATACGCCATATTGCCGACCGAAAGCGTCATCGGTTCGGTCGTCACGATGACGTAGCGCCGCTCGAATTTTTCGCCTTCCTCGAGATCGGCTGGCCGGTTCTCCATAAAGGTGACCACTCTCTGACCGGCGCTCCAGGCGCAGGCGAGTACACCCTCGTCGACGGAAAACGGCCAATCTGCTTCATTGCCGGCCCGGCTGATGGGCTGCAGGCGCACCTCCTCTGGCGTGGGGATATGGAACAGGCCTTGCTCGCCGGCGAGCATCAGCGGCATAGCGATGGCCATCTCGGTCATCATCAGTGCGCCACCGCTGCCGCCGCCGCCTCGTCGATGAGGCGGCCGGTGCGGAAGCGCTCGATGGTGAAGGGCGCGTTGATCGGGTGCGGATCGTCCCTGGCGATCGTATGGGCAAAGACATGGCCCGAACCCGGCGTCGCCTTGAAGCCGCCTGTGCCCCAGCCGCAATTGACATAGAGGCCGGGCACCGGCGTCTTGGCCAGGATCGGCGAACGGTCCGGCGTCACGTCGACGATGCCGCCCCATGAGCGCAGCATCTTCATGCGGGTGAAGATCGGGAACATCTCGCAGATGGCGTCGAGTGTGTGCTGGAGGATGTGCAGGCCGCCGGTCTGCGAATAGGAGACATACTGGTCGGTGCCGGCGCCGATGACCAGCTCGCCCTTGTCGGACTGTGAGATATAGGCATGCACCGTGTTCGACATCACCACGCAAGGCACCACCGGCTTGACCGGCTCCGATACCAGCGCCTGCAGCGGATAGCTTTCCAGCGGCATGCGCACGCCGGCCATGTTCATGATCACCGACGAATGCCCGGCGGCAACCACGCCGACCTTCCTGGCGCCGATGAAGCCGCGCGTCGTCTCGACACCGGTTACCGCGCCGTTCGGCGCCCGCTTGACGCCGGTGACCTCGCAATTCTGGATGATGTGGACGCCACGCGCCGAGGCGCCGCGCGCATAGCCCCAGGCGACCGCATCGTGGCGCGCCGTGCCGCCGCGGCGCTGCAGGGAGGCGCCCATAACCGGGTAGCGTGCATCGCGCGAAATGTTGAGCGGCGGGCAGAATTCCTTGGCCTGCTCCGGCGTCAGCCATTCATTGTCGATGCCGTTCAGCCGGTTGGCGTGGACGTGCCGCTTCAGCACCTGGATGTCATGGATGTTGTGGGCGAGCATCATGACGCCGCGCGGCGAATACATGACGTTGTAGTTGAGCTCCTGGCTGAGCCCGTCCCACAGCTTCAGCGCATGGTCGTAGATGCCGGCGCTCTCGTCGTAGAGATAGTTCGAGCGGATGATGGTGGTGTTGCGCCCGGTATTGCCGCCGCCGAGCCAGCCTTTTTCCAATACCGCGACGTTGGTGATGCCGTGCACGGTGGCGAGATAATAGGCGGTGGCCAGGCCGTGGCCGCCGGCGCCGACGATGATGACGTCGTACTCCTTCTTCGGCTCCGGCGAGGACCACTGTTCCTCCCAGCCTCTATGACCGCGCATGGCCTCGCGGGCGATGGCGAATACCGAGTATTTCTTCAACGTCGCAGGCCTCGCAAATGGCGGCAGGGCAGATCAGCCAGCCCCGGCGCGCGAGCTTGTATCACTAGCGAAACCGTGCTGCCAGCCTTGCACTGTTTGCGACGGCGCTTGCCGTTTTGCGCCGTGGTGAAAAAGCCGCATCCGGGCAGGTTGATGCAATTGCCTTCCACCGCTATCCGTCGCCTGACGATCGGAGGATTATGGCGGTGGCTAACGTCTGGTGGAATCTGACATTGCGCTTCTTGCTGGAGCTCGCCGCTTTGCTCGGCCTCGGCATGGCGGGCTGGAGCCTCTCAGCGGGCATGTGGCGCTGGATCCTTGCCGTGGCATTGCCGTTCGTTGCCGCCGCGCTCTGGGGAATCTTCGCGGTGCCGAACGATCCGAGCCGCTCGGGGCGGGCGCCGGTTCCGGTGCCGGGCGGTTTGCGGCTGGTGCTCGAACTCGTCATCCTGTTCGGCGGCGCTGCCGGATTCCACCTGGCCGGCTACACGACGGCCGGCATGGCCGTCGCCCTGCTGATCGCCGTCAGCTACGCATTTTCGCTCGATCGGCTCGGCTGGCTGCTTAGGCAATAGTGGCCTTGCACCGTTTGCGACGGCGCTTGCCGTTTGCGCCGTGCTTTCACTGGTCGCTGTTCTGAGCTTCGCTTTTCGTTGGGTCAGCCGGAGCACGCTTCACGATGCACGGCCCGATTGCATAGATCGATCGCAAATAACCCTCACGGCAATCGGCCGCGATTTTGCGAACTTCCGCGTCGTTCGACTGCTCCGCCATGGCAACGAAGCGCTCGACGATCACCTCGCGTGGCCTGATCGCCACTGCCGCCGCAAAGCGCCGCAAAACCGCATCCGGATGTTCGAGTAACCGTGGCAGGTCCTTGGAACTCGGCATGACATAGTGACCATAGGCGTCGACCAGTGTCGTGAAAGCTGAGTCCAGACGAAGCGCGGCGGCATTTTCCACCGCAAGCCTTAGCTGCCAGCGCTGTGCAAGGCAGATGAATTGGACGACCCTCCACCGAACGCCGGCATGTTCGTCATCCAGCCGCAGCATCACGCGGCCGAGAATGGTGCCGTCCGCAGGCGTGGTGCACCCTAGAAGCGCCTCGATCGCGTCGCACCGGATGCCCGAAGATTCGCTGTCGAGCAGATCGGCTATTTCCGCGACAACGCAATTCATCTTGTAGCTTGTTTTGGGACTGGCTTCGGCCACCAAGAAAGCGGCGGCGGCTTGGGTATGAAGGTTGCCGGACGTCAGCAGCGGCCGGAGATTTTCTATCGGAAAGCCTTTGCCAAATTCCGATTGAAGGGCGGACGTCAACTCGCTGTCGCCCTCGAAGCCGGGGGCCAACAACCTGCTCATTATGTCTTGGGGGGTCATTGGAATGGGTGGCGCGTCCACCCGCGAGTTTTGGATGACGATCCGTAGCCTGGTGGCAAGCGGACGTCAAGAAGGGCTGTCGAGGGCAGCGCAGGTATCGGGTGGCTCGCGCCGCCCCGATTTGCGACCAAGCATCCCGATTGCCGGCCAGAGCCGGCGCGAAAAAAGGATGCAGAAAATGTTCGCACTCACCAACAAGGTCGCCATCGTCACCGGCGCCAGTTCCGGGATCGGCCGCGCCACGGCAAAACTCTTTGCCGAGCAAGGCGCCAGGCTCGTCGTCGCCGCCCGCCGCCGGGCGGAACTCGATGCGCTGGTTGCCGAAATCGAAGACGCCGAGGGCACCGCCATTGCGCTTGCCGGCGACGTCCGCGACGAAGCCTACGCGAAAGTCCTGGTCGACCTGGCGGTCGAGAAATTCGGCGGGCTCGACATCGCCTTCAACAATGCCGGCTCGGTCGGTAAGATGGGGCCGGTTTCTGAGCTGTCGCTGGAGGGCTGGCGCGAGACGCTCGATACCAATCTGACCAGCGCCTTTCTCGGCGCGAAATACCAGGTGCCGGCGATGGTCGAACGCGGCGGCGGGTCGTTGATCTTCACCTCGACCTTCGTCGGCCACACGCTCGGCATGCCCGGCATGACCAGCTATGCCGCGAGCAAGGCCGGACTGATCGGATTGACGCAGGTGCTGGCCGCCGAATTTGGCGCCAAGGGCGTCCGGGTCAACGCGCTGCTGCCGGGCGGCACCGACACGCCTTCGGCGACATTCAACACACCTGAATCGCGGGCGTTCGTCGAAAACCTGCATGCCTTGAAGCGCGTCGCCGAGCCAGAGGAGATCGCCCGCTCGGCGCTTTACCTGGCTTCCGATGCATCGAGCTTCACCACCGGCACGGCACTGTTCGCCGACGGCGGTGTCTCGATCACCCGCACGTGAAGCGTTTCGCGGTTGGCGTCGGCCCGCCAGCCGCAATGTCAGCCCGCCAGCCGCAATGCCGGAAAAACCGGTCTTGCTTTTCCCGGCGATTTGACGATTCCGTCTTCGCCTCGAAGACGGATTGGAAACATGCTGCTGATCAGAACCTATATCGCCGCGAGCGCAATCGAAGGCGTCGGCGTGTTCGCCGCCGAGCCGATCCGGAAAGGGGCGCAGATCTGGCGGCTCGATCCGGACTTCGACCGGCTGATCCCGATGGAAAGATACGAGACGGCGCCGCCGCACCTCAAGGAATTGCTCGACAGATATGCCTATCCCAGTCCGGACCGGCCGGGCTTCATGGTCTATGAGGTCGACAATGGCCGCTTCATGAACCACGCCGACAAGCCGAACACCGACTTTTCGCAATATGGCGGGGCCACCGCAACCCGCGACATCGCCGCCGGCGAGGAGATAACCTGCGACTACGGCGAGTTCTTCGAGGGTTTCGAGCAGCTCCACCTGGCCACCGCGTAGCGGCGCCTATCTGGCCCGAGGCGAATTTTGTTCTTGCTTTGTGCCGGCAGCTATGCTACTAAACTCGATATGGTGCTGATTCACACCAACGACCCCCGCCGAGGCGGGTTTTTCGTTTCGGGATCGGCACCGCCTCTCAATCGGCTGTGGACAGCGCCCCTTGATTCTGCTATCAGCCGCCCCAATTCGTGGTGTAACGCGCCGCGGAGGCTTGCGGCTATGGCCGCTTGCCTGTTGATTTCAAACCCGAAAGACAGGATTGCACGTGCAGGTACTCGTCCGCGACAACAATGTTGATCAGGCGCTTCGCGCGCTCAAGAAAAAGATGCAGCGCGAAGGCATCTTCCGCGAAATGAAGATGCGCGGACATTACGAGAAGCCCTCCGAGAAGCGCGCCCGTGAAAAGGCGGAAGCCGTGCGCCGCGCCCGCAAGCTGGCCCGCAAGCGCGCCCAGCGTGAAGGCCTGCTGCCGATGACGCCGCGTCCGGTCGCGGCCGGTGCTGCCGGTGCCGGTGCTCCGCGTCCGCCGCGGTTCTGACGTCAATTTTTCGTCCTTTTCCAAGGATATCCAAGGTGGCGCGATGCGGAATCGCCGCCACCTTTTTGTTGTGAGTTCGACCCGGTCCGAGAGGACCGGTTGGGAGAGATGCCGGTTCGGAGGGGGAACGGACCAGACGGCGCAGTAAGGACAGGGCAGACATGGACGCAATCACCGTAGAGCGCAGAACCGCGTGGCGCGGCCTCGCCCTGACGGCAGCCCTGCTTTCCGGGATGGCGCTTGCCAGCTGCCAGAGCGTTCCGACCGGCGAGTTCAACAACATCGACAAGGCGCAAGCCTCGACCGAGAACATCTCCTCACTGTCGGCGGTGATCCAGCGCAACCCCCAGGATCCGGAAGCCTACAATGTGCGCGGCTCGGCCTATGGCCGCGGCGGCCAGTACCAGGCGGCGCTCAAGGACTTCAACACCGCCATCCAGCTCAATCCGAATTTCTACCAGGCCTATTCCAACCGGGCGCTCATCCAGCGCTTCCTCGGCGATCAGGCAAGCGCGCTTGCCGACTACAACCGCTCGATCCAGATCAATTCCAACTATGACGCCGCCTATATCGGCCGCGGCAATCTCTACCGCAGGGCGGGCCGGGTCCAGGAAGCCTTCAACGATTTCCAGAAGGCCATCCAGCTCGACACGACCGATGCGCGCGCCTATCACAATCGCGGCCTGATCTACCAGAGTCAGGGCCAGCACGCCTTTGCCATCGAGGATTTCTCGACCGCCATTTCGCTGGCGCCGGATGCCTCCGAGCCTTACAACGGGCGCGGCCTCTCCTACCTTGCCATGAACGACGAGGACAATGCCTTCGCCGACTTCAACATGGCCATCAAGCTCGACGGCAAGAATGCCGAGGCCTGGTCCAACCAGGCATTGATCTACGAGCGGCGCGGCGACAAGGTCAGGGCCGCGAAATCCTACCGCGAAGCCGTGCACCTCAATCCGACCTACCAGCCGGCCAAGGACGGCCTGGCCCGCACCAGTGCCGGCTGAGCGGCCGGTTAATCGGGCCTCCGTTTCCGCACTCCGACAACCCTGCGTTTAGCTTCGCCTTGCTGGCGCCAAGTTTTCGGCGGAACGCTCGGCGTGCTCAGCCGTTTGTACAAGGCAATTTCGAAAGGACCCTGCCATGATCAAGAAACTCGCTTGTGCCGCTGCTCTCGCCACGACCGTCGTTGCCGCTCCCGCCAGCGCCAGCAAGCTCCAGCTCGGCGTGCTCGACTGCACCATCGACGGCGGCACGGCCTATCTCGTCACCTCCAACAAGGGTGTTTCCTGTGTCTTTCGTCCGCATCGTGGCGGCCCCTCTGAAGTCTATACAGGGGTGATTTCCAAGCTCGGCGTCGATGTCGGCCGGACGCATCAGGGCCAGCTGGTATGGGCGGTTCTGGCGGCGACCCGCAACCACGATGAAGGCGACCTTGCCGGCAGCTATTATGGCGTGAACGCCGAGGCCAGCGTGGTCACCGGTGGCGGCGCCAATCTCCTGGTCGGCGGCCTCGACAGCGCCTTTTCGCTGCAGCCGCTCAGTGTCCAGGCACAGACCGGCGTCAACCTGGCGGTCGCCGTCACCTCGCTGGACCTGATCCACTCGTTCAAATAACGGCCTCTGGCAAATACGGCCCGTGGCCTTTCATCATGCGCCGGGATAGGACGGTTCCGCGCCGCGTAGTCGCCGGCGCGTGGCAGCCTTTTGATTGGGCGCCTTGCGGCTTCGAAATTGACCGATGATCGCGCGGTGGCGCCAAACTCATTCTGCGCGCAGCGCTTCGATCGGCTGTAGGCTTGCGGCCTTGCGGGCGGGATAGTAGCCGAAAAAGACGCCTACAGCCGCGGCAAAGCCGATAGCCAGCAGGACGGCGCTGAGATCGATGATCACCGGCCATTGAGCGATAGACCCAACGGCGATTGCAGCAACAATCCCAATACCAGCACCTAGAATACCCCCGAGCAGGGCAAGCGTTGCTGCCTCAACGAGAAACTGGGCAAGGATATCTCGCCGTCGCGCGCCCACCGCAAGCCGCAGTCCGATCTCGCGGACCCGCTCCGTCACCGTCGCCAGCATGATGTTCATGATGCCGATCCCGCCCACGACCAGCGAAATTGAGGCCACCGCCGAAAGCAGCAGCGACACCACGCGTGTGGTCGAACCTTCGACATTCGCAGCTTCGGCGAGGTTGCTCACCATGAAGCTGTCTTCCTGACCTGTCCGCAACCGGTGACGCTGCCACAGGAGTTGGCGGATCGCTGCCATCGTGCCCTCGGCCGAGGTCCAATCGGCGAACTTGACGGTGATGTTGTGTACGAAGGTCGGATTGGCACGGCTCGTGCCAATGAACTGACGTCGCGCCGTCCTCAGCGGCACAAGTGCCACATCGTCCTGATCATCGCCCCACACGCTCTGGCCCTTCCGCTCCAGCAGTCCGATCACCGTGAACGGCACGTCGCGGATGCGGATCGCGGCCCCCAGCGGATCGGCTTTTCCGAACAACTTCTCCCGCATCGTCGTTCCGAGGAGCACCACGTTGGCGACGCGGTTGTTGTCCTCCGGGGTCATCTCCTGCCCGGCAATAACCCGCCACTCGCGCGCTGAGAAATATTCCGGCGTCACGCCGCGAAGCACGCCTTGCCAATTGGCGGAGCCGATCGTGAACTGCTCGCGGGCGTAGAGGAGTGGCGCCGCCACCACGACGCCGGGGATTTCCATTCCGATCGCCGCCGCGTCCTCTTCACTCAGCCGCGGCGCGCCACCGGCCCCAAGGCGGACGCTGCCCATCTTCGCACTGCCCGGACTGACGCTGATGAGGTTGGCGCCGAGGCTGCGGATCTGCGCGGTGATCCGTTCGCGCGCACCAACCCCGATCGCGATCATCACCACGACAGCGGCCACACCGATGATGATGCCCAACATGGTGAGCGCGCTGCGCATATGATGGGAGCGTAATGATCGCAGGGCGGTTCTTGTGCTACCGGACATTGTTGTACGCCAGCGCTAGACGGCGAGTGTCATCCAAAGGTCGGACCTGCTGTATGACAGGGGTGTCTGACAGAACGCGGCCGTCTCGAAAGGCTACAATGCGATCCGTATGGGCAGCTATCTCAGCCTCATGGGTGACCAGCACAATGGTCAGGCCCTCTCCATTGAGTCGGCGGAAAATTGCCATGATCTCCAGCCCTGTCTGGCTGTCGAGCGCACCAGTGGGTTCATCGGCCAGTAGAAGTAAAGGCTCCGTCACCAGGGCGCGGGCAATGGCAACGCGCTGCTGTTGTCCGCCCGAGAGTTCGGCAGGAGTATGTCTGGCCCGATCGGCGAGCCCTACCTTGGCCAGCATCGCCAGCGCTGCGCGCCGCCGCTCACCAGCCCACATGCGGCGATAGACAAGCGGCAGTTCCACGTTTTCTAGTGCGCTGGCCCGCGGCAGCAGATTGAACGACTGAAACACGAAACCGATGTTCCTATTGCGGATCGCAGCGAGTTCATCGTGATGGAGTCCACCGACGTCTACCCCGTTCAGCCGATAACGGCCTTCACTCGGACTGTCGAGGCAGCCCAGTATGTTCATGAAGGTAGACTTGCCCGATCCTGAAGATCCGATCACCGCGACGAATTCGCCTCGTTGAATCGTCATGCTCACCCCTTCGAGCGCCCACACCGGCTCTCCGCCAACACGGTAGCAATGGCGCAGCCGGTCGACGTCAATCAGAGCCATGGATACCTGACCTCACCACAACCGGAACTTGACCAGGACGGAAGACGCGTCTTCGTCCCGACGCGGAGCAGTGGCAAGCCCCGTAATGACCTGCTGCCCCTCAGTCAGGTCGCCTGCCAGCACCTCTGTTGCACGACCGTCGGTGATTCCAAGCCGGAGCGAGACAAGCTTCGGCTCGCGGTCTGGCCCAAATACAAATACCTCGCCCGGGCTTCCCGCCTCTACGCCCGTTTCGGCAATGGCCGGCGCGGTTGGTCGCGCCTCGTCCCCGGTATCGCTCGGCGGCCGAAAACGCAGGGCCGCATTGGGCACTTTCAAGACTCCCTGTCGCTTGGCCATTACCACGCTCAGATTGGCGGTCATGCCGGGCAACAGCAGCTCATCGGAATTTTGCGTACCGACCACCACTATGTATGTGACGACGTTTTGAACGACCTGCGGTGCCTTGCGTATCTGTTTTACCGTGCCGGTGAAAATTCGGTCGGGATAGGCATCGGCGGTGAAAGTAACCGGCTGCCCAAGCGCAAAACGGCTAATGTCGGCTTCCACCACGGAAGCTTCCACCTGCATCTCAGTCAGGTCTTGAGCTATGGTGAACAGTATCGGGGTCTGCAGGCTAGCCGCCAGGGTCTGACCGCCACTGACGGCGCGATTGACCACCGTGCCGGTGACCGGCGCGCGTACATAGGTGCGGTCAAGATCAATTTGGGCCTGCTGAAGCACCGCTTCCTTCTGCTTCACCTGGGCAAGCGTGTTGGCGAGTTCCGCTTCTGCCATGTTGAGTGTCGCCTTGGCGGCTCGAACGACTGCCGATTGCGACAGTTCCTCGGCCTGGGCGGCAGTCGCCTGCGCCTTGGCAGAATTGTGTGCGGTATTCTCCCGCTCCCATTCTCCCACCGCGATGATCTTCTGTTTAGCCAGGGAACGTTTGCGGTTCACTTCCTGCGCCGCACCATCGAGCGCGATTTCGGCGCGTGTAGTCTGTGCGGCTGCAGAATCATATCTGGCCTCGGCGGTCTCCATCTCTGCCCTGGCCCGCTCGATCTGCGCCCGATGTACCGAAACCTGCGTTTGCGCCATCTCCCGTTCGGCAAGGGCTTGCGCTACTCTCGCTTCGTAAATCTCCGGCTCAACCCGGGCTATCACCTGGCCTTTGGTGACCTTGGAGTTGAAGTCGACATAGAGGTCCTTCACCCGACCCGAGAGCTGAGAACCGACTTCCACCATAACTAGCGCGTTCAGCGTGCCAGCCGCCTGCACCGTTGTGACGATATCGCCGCGCTCCACGGCTTGCGTGCGATAGGCGGGGGTATCGGGCCGGATGGAGGACGGCTCGAGGAGAGCTGAGAGCTGATTGAAGGCCGACAAAACCTGGCCGGAAGTCACCGATGGTGTCGGTCCCATGGAACTCCCGGGCGTTACCGCCGCGCCGAGGATTACCGTAACGAACAAAACGCTGCGCATCATGTTCTGACCACCTCTGAGCCGGAAGGGAAAGGTAGTCCCTTCCAGCTCTTTAATCTGCACTTGGCAGTGCCGCAGAGGAATTCTACAAAACTATAGAATAAACCCGTCAACAGCCAAATACATAGATGTTTATTCTAAAATTTCGGATATTACTACTTGCAGTGGCCGGGATTACCCTCGCAGGCCGTCTCGGTCTTGTTGCCAATGTTGCCTTGGCCTTCAGCCGTATCCTGCGTTGCCGTGCCGAACGCATTGCCATTCACATCCTTCGTGGTCTCATTGCACACGCAGTCCGGAACCGACCCCGTCTTTGTACAGGAGGCCACGCCAGCGGTGCCGCAGAAGTCCGTGCACTGTGTCTGCGATACGCCGGGACAGGTCTGCGCTAGCGCTCCGCCTGTTCCAAGCAACAGTGCCCCACCCATGAAAGCCGCAGCCGCGGCCACCTTTAAACCACTACATCCAATAATCATGTTTTCCTCCGATTTTGCCAGAGCTAGAGTGTGCTGCGCAGGCCATCTCTGGCACTGGTCGGCAGCATGAGGGCGCAACAAAGCCCTCGATTCGGCTCGATCGATTATGCTGTGGGGGATGCGGAAGTTATGAGGCCGCCAGCAACGGCTTTAAGCCGCCGGGCCTCCCAAGACTCTTTCGGGTGACAAGACTCTTTCGGATGAAGGGCCCTCTGCGGCGCACAGAATCGCCGCAATACTTGGCCTGCGCAAATCGGCAGCGCCCATTGTCGTGCTCCAGTACGACTGTAAGCGGGAATATTTCTTCTTGCTAATATATTAACCATATTTGCGGAAGCTGGCAACCAGTATCTGGGATATACGTCGGTTGAGGTGCTGCTAAATCGATTGGTAGAACGGCGTGAACATCGCAATCGGCGTCAACCAGTATGAGTTGCGCCGCAGAGCGGGTTGATCGTGGAGCCGAGATGCACGATCACCCTGGCTTCCCGCCTACATCATCATCTCAGCACACCGGAAAAACCGCTTGAACTCAACTGCGGTTGAGGTTTTACAAGCCGTCCCCGAAGCGCCGCGTGCCCATTTGGAGACGAAGAGCGCTCCAATATTTTAGACCAGCGTCTAGGGAAGCTCGGGGGACTGGATGACCAAAACAAGCACAAACGGGGTCGATTGGCGCGCGCTGTGGGCGAGCGGCGATCTGGCGCGCTTCTGCTTCATCAGCCTCGGCATTCTGCTGCACGCCACCAACGAAACCATGGTAGCAACGGTCATGCCGGCCATGGTCGGCGAACTTGCCGGCGTGCAACTGGTCGGCTGGTCGCTGGCGATCTACGAGCTCGGCGCCATCGTTGCCGGTGCGGCCGCCGGACGGCTGGTGAGCTATGTCGCGCTGCGTACCAACATGATGGTCGCCGCAATGCTCTATGCCGCCGGCGCGCTGGTCTGCGCCACCGCGCCTTCGATGCCGCTGTTCCTCTGCGGCCGCCTGATCGAAGGGCTCGGTGGCGGCGCGCTGGTGTCGCTGGCCTTCGTCTCGGTCGAGCGGCTGTTTGCCCGCGCGATCTGGCCGCAGCTTTTCGGCGTCATGTCGGCGATCTGGGGTGTCGCCGCCTTCAGCGGGCCGGTGCTCGGCGCGGTCATGACCGAATTCTCGTCCTGGCGCTGGGCCTTCGGCGTCTTCACCCTCGGCGGCACGGCCATGGCGCTGGCAAGCTTCCTCGTGCTCGATACGCCTGAAGCAACGAGGCAGGCGAAGGGCGGCTCGGCGCCGCCCTTCCCCTTTGCGGCACTTGGCTGCCTCGCCGGCAGCGTCGTGCTGATTGCCACTGCCGGCGTCGACATCGCCCTGCTGCGCTCGTCGCTGCTACTCACCCTCGGCCTGATCGGCCTGGCGCTGTTTATCTATATCGACGCACTGAAGCCGCGCTCGCGCCTGTTCCCGTCGCGGCTGTTCTCATGGCGCTCGCCGGTCGGCGCGGGCATGACCATGGTCGCGGCGTTTTCGGTGGCGACCTGCTCGTTCGCGGTCTACGGACCACTGCTTCTGACCAGCCTGCACGGCATTCCGATCCTGACCACCGGCTACATCATCGCCGCCGAATCGATCGCCTGGTCGGTCCTGTCGATCCTCGTCGCCAATGCGCCACCGGAGCGCGAGCGGCTGATCATCGTCGGCGGGGCGCTGATGATCGCCACGGGCGTCGCCGGTTTCGCCTATACGGTGCCGGCCGGCTCGATCCCGCTGATCCTGTTTTGTGCTTTGTTGCAAGGCGGCGGCTTCGGCATAGCCTGGCCGTTCGTCACGCGTGTCATCGTGGCATCGGCCAAGGAAGGCGAGCAGACGATCGCCTCGGCCGCCGTGCCGACCATGCAGCGCATCGGCTATGCCGTGGGTGCGGCACTGACCGGCATCGTCGCCAACGCCAGCGGCTTTTCCGAAGGCCTGAACCGCGAGGCCGCGGCGAATGTCGCCGCCTGGCTGTTCCTGGCGTTTATCCCGCTCGGAATCCTGGGATGCCTTGCCGCTTTGCGGATTTCGGGGGCGCCGCCAGCGAAGCTGCCAATCTCCCCCCTCGTGGGGGAGATTGACTAGACGACGACCGTCTTCAGCCGCTCGGCGATCAGTGCCGCGAGCCGCGTCGCCACCTCGTCTTTGCTCATCTCCGGCCATTCCTCGACGCCGGCCTTCGAGACGATCCGCACCTTGTTGCGGTCGCCGCCCATCACGCCCGGGGAACCATCTTCATGCGAGACATCATTGGCGACGATAAGATCGGCACCCTTTCTTGCGAGCTTGGCCTCGGCATTCCTGACCAGATCCTGCGTCTCCGCAGCGAAACCGACCACCAGCATCGGCCGCTTTTTGTGATGCCCGACACCGGCAAGAATATCGGGATTTTCCACCATCTGCAGCGCCGGTGGCCCCTCGCCCGCCACCTTCTTGATCTTTTCCCCGGCCGAACTTTGTGTGCGCCAGTCGGCGACAGCCGCGACGAACACTGCCGCGTCGGCCGGCAGCAGCTGCTCGACCGCGTCCTTCATCTCGACGGCCGTTTCGACGTGCAGCGTGGCGACGCCGGCCGGATCGGCAATGCCGACCGGGCCGGAGACGAGACGCACGTCGGCGCCGAGCCTGGCCAGCGCCGCCGCGATGGCGTGGCCCTGCTTGCCCGACGAGCGGTTGGCGATGTAGCGGACAGGATCGATCGCTTCATGCGTCGGTCCGGAAGTGACGATGATCTTCCTGCCCGTCAGCGGCTTTGGCCGGCTGTCGAGCAGCGCCTCGATCGCGGCGACGATCTCCACCGGCTCGGCCATGCGGCCCTCGCCCACCTCGTTGCTCTCGGCCATCTCGCCCTTCGCCGGGCCGACGAATGCGACGCCGTCCTTGCTCAGCGTCGCGCGGTTGCGGCGGACCGCCGGATGCGCCCACATTTTCGGGTTCATCGCCGGCGCCATCAAAACTCGCTTGTCGGTGGCGATGAGCACGGTCGAGGCAAGGTCGTTGGCGTGGCCATTGGCGAGCTTTGCCATCAGGTCGGCGGTGGCCGGCGCCACGACCAAAAGGTCGGCCTCGCGCGACAGCCGGATGTGGCCGATGTCGTGCTCGTCCTGCCGGTCGAAGAGTTCGGTAGAGACGTGGTCGGCTGACAGTGCCCCGGCCGACAGCGTGGTGACGAATTCCTGCGCCGCAGCCGTCATCACCACGCGCACCGAAGCACCACGCTCGCGCAGCCGGCGGATCAGGTCGAGCGCCTTGTAGGCAGCGATGCCTCCGCCGATGATGAGCAGGATGCGCTTGCCGGAGAGGATGCCTCGCGGGCTGGAGACGGCGACCACCGGCGTTGCTGGACTCTGCGAACTCGTCAGTTCGCGCAGTGTTTTCTCGATCTGGTCGATGCGACCGGCCGAACCGAACTGACCTTCGACCGCTGCGCGGATCATCACCCGCGCCTGGTCTTCCATCGACCGGCCATTCTCCGCCGCCAGTCGGCGCAGCAGGTCCTTGACCTCGTCATCAAGGTTGCGGATCGTGATGCTGGCCATCTGATTGCACCTTGCCCGGAATTGCTGAGTGCAATGATAGCAATGCAATCACTTTGCAACAAGCGCTAGAATATACGCCAGGCGATGTATACCAGCGTCAATGCGATCAGCCACAGCGCCAGCCGGCCGGAGCGGGTGTAGCGCGCCTCGGCCTTGCCGATGGCGCGCGCGGTCCTTTCGTCGAAACGCAGGCCGTTTTCGGCCATCAGGTCGATTTCGCGCGACAGCCGCTCGGTGCGGGCGGCGAGGTCCGGTGCCTGGCGGGCCAGCGCCAGCAGCGCGGTGGCGCCGTCGCGCACGTCGGCCAGCAAGGCGCGCGGGCCGAGATTGCGGGCAATCCAGCCGCTGACCACCGGTTCCGACGTCTTCCACATGTTGAAGGCCGGGTCGAGCGTGCGGGCGACGCCCTCGACAACCACCATGGTTTTCTGCAGCAGCACCAGTTCGGATCGCGTCGCCATGTCGAAGAGGTCGGTCACTTCGAATAGAAGCGTCAGCAGCTTGGCCATCGAGATGGTCTCGGCCGGCTGGCCGTGGATCGGTTCGCCGATCGCCCGGATCGCCTGGGCGAAGGCCGCGACATTGTGCTGGCGCGGCACGTAGCCGGCCTCGAAATGCACTTCGGCGACGCGCTGATAATCGCGCGTGATGAAGCCGTAGAGGATTTCTGCGAGGAACCGGCGCTCCTTCCTGCCGAGCCGGCCGGCAATGCCGAGATCGACGGCGACGATGGTGCCGTCGGCCTCGATGAAGAGGTTCCCCGGATGCATGTCGGCATGGAAGAAGCCGTCGCGCAGCGTATGGCGCAGGAACGACTGAACGAGATTGGCGGCGATCGCCTTCAGATCGTGGCCGGCGGCGGTCAGGCCGGCAATATCGTTCATCTTGATGCCGTCGACCCATTCCATGGTCAGCACGTCACGGCCGGTGCGCTCCCAGTCGACCGAGGGCACGCGAAAGCCGGGATCGTCCTTGGTGTTTTCGCCGAGCTCCGAAAAAGCAGCCGCCTCCAGCCTCAAATCCATTTCGATCTTGGTGGTCTGGGCCAGTGTCTCGGTCACCTCGACCGGCCGCAGCCGGCGCGACGACGGGATGTATTTTTCCTGTAGCCGGGCGGCGAGGAAATAGCTCTCGAGATCGCGAAAGAAGCGGCGGCGCACGCCCGGCCGGATGACCTTCACCGCCACTCGCCTAACGACGCCGTCCTGCAGCGTTTCGGCGGTATGGACCTGGGCGATCGAGGCGGCGGCGACGGCCTCGCCGAAACTGACATAGAGCTCGTCGATCTTGCGTCCGAGCGAGGCTTCTATCGCTGCAACGGCCTCGGCCTTCGCAAACGTCTGCATCTTGTCCTGCAGCATGGCGAGATCGAGCGCTATGTCGTTGCCGACGACGTCCGGCCGTGTCGCCAGGAACTGGCCGAGCTTGACGTAGGATGGGCCGAGCCGCACGACCGCCTTGGCCAGCCTGTCGCCGCGCTCATAGGCAAGCGCGCGACGGCGGGTGAACAGCCGGGCCATGCGCCAGCCGAATTTCGGCAAGCCGAAGAGCTCGTCACCGGGCAAAGCCGCGATGACACCCTCGCGGACCAGCACCCAGCCGGCCCGTACGAGCCTGAAACCAGCGCCGATGCTGCTCATGGCTGGCTTTGCCCTGCCGGTTTCCTGAACTGGCGCAAGGCACGTCGGAAAATGCGGGCCAGCCTCAAAGCTTCCAGCCCGAATGAAGCGCGGCGATGCCGCCGGAATAATTGCGGAATGAGGCGCGCTCGAAGCCTGCGCGCGAAATCATCGCCGCGAAATTCTGCTGATTGGGAAACTTGCGGATCGATTCGACCAGATAGGAATAGGGCTCGTCATCGCCGGTCACCACCTTGCCGATCCGCGGAATGGCGTTGAACGACCATGCTTCATAGACCTTGTCGAGCAGCGGCATCTCGACCTCGGAGAATTCAAGGCAGAGAAAGCGCCCGCCAGGCTTCAGCACGCGATAGGCTTCGGCAAGCGCCACATCGATGCGCGGCACGTTGCGGATGCCGAAAGCGATGGTGTAGGCGTCGAAAGTAGCGTCGGCAAAAGGCAGTTCCTCGGCATTGGCTTCGACGAAATCGGTATTTGCCGACAGGCCTTTTTTCTCGGCCCGGTCGCGGCCGACGGCGAGCATCGAGCCGTTGATATCGAGAACCGTTGCATGAGAGTGCCTGCCGCTCGCCTCGACGATGCGGAAGGCGACGTCGCCGGTGCCGCCGGCAACGTCGAGAACGCTCCAGCCCGGCCGCTTCGGTGGATTGAGCCAGGCGACCATGGCGTCCTTCCACAACCGATGCAAGCCGGCCGACATCAGGTCGTTCATCAGGTCGTAGCGGTTCGCCACCTTGTGGAAAACATCATTGACCAGGGACTGCTTGTCGCCTGGCCCTACCCGCTTGAAACCATAGGAGGTTTCCATGCCGCCCGCAGCAGTGGTTCTTTCAACCGACATCGTTTTGATCCGCCATAAAATCGGCGGGACCATAGCCGATCGATGGTGCGGGCGCTATTGTTTAAGGCGCGGTGTTCGGCCGCGCTTCGAAGCAGGTTCCGGAAAAGTGTCACACGGTTTTCCGACAGGAACTTGCGTCATAAGAAAAAGCCTGACGGGATAATTGAATGCCTTTGAAAGCAGAACTGCACTGCCACATCGAAGGGGCAGCGGCGCCTGAACTCGTCCTCCGCCAGGCTGAGAAATACGGCAAGGATGCCTCGCCCTACATCCAGGACGGCTCCTTCGTCTGGCACGACTTCACCTCTTTCCTCGCCGCCTACGACTTCTCGTCGGACCTGTTCCGCACCGAAGAAGACTATGCGCGGCTGGCCGATCATTACCTGACCAGCCTCGCCCGCGACGGCGCCATCTATTCCGAGGTTTTCACCTCGCCCGACCATGCCAGCAAGGCCGGGCTGTCGCCGAAGGCCTATACCGACGCGCTCGGCGAAGGCATGGCCCGCGCCAAGGCGAAGACCGGCATTGAAGGCCGCATGATCGTCACCGGCGTGCGCAATTTCGGTGTCGAATCGATCGAGCGAGCGGCGCGTTTCGCCGCGCGCTGCGGGCATCCGCTGGTCACCGGTTTCGGCGTCGCCGGCGACGAGCGGATAGGCGACCTGGAAGATTATGTCAGGGCCTTCGAGATCGCCCGCGAGGCCGGCCTCGGCATCACCGTCCATGCCGGCGAATTGATGGGCTGGGAGAGCGTCGAGGCGGCACTCGACCACATCCGCCCGTCTCGCATCGGCCATGGCGTGCGCGCCATCGAGAACCCCGAGCTTGTGCGGCGCATCGCCGACGAAGGCGTCGTGCTCGAATGCTGCCCTGGCTCCAACATCGCCCTGAAAATCTTCGACAGCTTCGCCGACCATCCCTTCCCCGCCTTGCGGGCAGCGGGCTGCAAGGTGACGCTCAACTCCGATGACCCACCCTATTTCTGGACCTCGCTGAAACGCGAATACGACATCGCTGCCGAGCATTTTGCGATGGACGACAAGGCGCTCACCGCCGTCACCAGGACGGCCATCGAGGCAGCCTTCGTCGACAGGAAGACCAGGGCGGCGCTGCTGGGCAGGCTCGGCGCCAAGGGCAGGTGAATGGTGAATGGTTCACCCGGCGCTTTGGTCCGTCAACCGCGAGTTTTTCCGCGCAACCAAGGACTCGCAAACCAGTTCACTATTCACTATTCACCATTCACCATTCATTTGCGCAGTTGGAGAACACCATGAAGGGCGTCACCGTCGTCGACCATCCGCTTGTCCAGCACAAGCTGACCATCATGCGCAAGAAGGAAACCTCGACGGCCGGCTTCCGGCGGCTGCTGCGCGAGATCTCGCTGCTGCTCGGCTACGAGGTCACCCGCAACCTGGAACTGACGACGACGACCATCGAGACGCCGATCGAAACGATGGAGGCGCCGACGCTGGAGGGCAAAAAACTGGTCTTCGCCTCGGTGCTGCGCGCCGGCAACGGCTTGCTCGAAGGCCTGCTCGATCTGGTGCCGGCGGCGCGTGTCGCCCATATCGGCCTCTATCGCGACCATGAGACGCTGGAAGCGGTCGAGTATTTCTTCAAGGCGCCAGGCGACCTCGCCGACCGGCTGGTGATCGTCGTCGATCCGATGCTGGCGACCGCCAATTCGGCGATCGCGGCGATCGACAAGCTGAAAGGCCGCGGTGCCACCAACATCCGCTTCCTCTGCCTGCTGGCGGCACCAGAGGGCCTCGAGCGGTTTACCCAGGCGCATCCCGATGTTCCGGTCTTCACCGCTTCCATCGACCGCCAGCTCAACGAAAAGGGCTACATCATGCCGGGTCTCGGCGATGCCGGCGACCGCATGTACGGCACCAAATAGACCCGCTTACCGATTGTTTACGCAAACGGCTGGTTTCCGCACTCGTTAAAGCGGCAATCACCTTGTGGGGCTAAGGATCGGCAACCAGGAAGGCCGGTCCATGCTGCGCAAGCTTCTCATCCTTGGCGTGTTTGCCGGAACGTCGGCATCGCTGCCGATCGTGTATCAGTCCAATTCACAGGTAATCGAGCGGCTGTTGAAATCCGCCATCGGAGCCAGGCCGGCCGACACACAAACCGACCTGAATCTCGCCGCCGTTCGGGACAGGCCGGCGACGCCGCAGCCGCTCGGCCGCAAGGTCGTCGTCACCGCGGACGCGCGCGGCCATTTCATGTCGGCCTTCAAGTTGAACGGCCACCAGATCGACGGCATGATCGATACCGGTGCCACGCTCGTCGCCATCAACACCTCGACTGCGCGCAGGATCGGCATCTCGCTCAATTCGACGGACTTCAGCCATCAGGTCAACACCGCCAATGGTGCGATCAAGGCCGCCGTGGTGACGATTGATCGCCTGCAGATCGGCAAGATCACCGTCGAGGGCGTCGAGGCCGTCGTGCTCGACGACAGGGCGCTGCACACCAACCTGATCGGCATGAGCTTTCTGCAGCGGCTCGAAAAATACCAGGTCGAAGACGGCAAGCTGCTGCTGGTTCAGTGATTACCCGCGCGGCAGGATCCGCCGGATGACGGTTTTCTCCGTGGCCGGTCTGGAAGTGCCGATCATATAGGCCGAAAGCACGGCGGCCGCGGCCGCTTCGGCATCCCCGGTATTACGGGCATGGACCAGCGCCAGCGCTTCGCCGGCCCGCACTTCAGCACCGACCGGCAACAGCCTGGTGATGCCAACGGCGTGATCGATCCTGTCGTCGGGCCGCGTCCGCCCGCCGCCAAGCCCGACCACGGCAAGCCCGATCTCGCGGGTCGCGATGCCGGTGACAAAGCCGTTCGCGCTCGCCTTGACCGCGAATTCCGTTGCCGCTTTCGGCAAATATTTTTCCGGATTGTCGACAAAGTCGACGGGACCACCCAGTGCCGCCACCATGCGCGCGAAGACGGCAGCGGCGCGGCCGCCGGCCAGCGTTTCGGCGGCGCGGCGCAGGCCGTCCTGGTTGGACGACACCAGGCCTGCCGATTGCAGCATCTCGGCGGCCAGCGCCAGCGTCACGTCCTCCAGCCGCCGGTCGCGAAAGCGGCCGGTGAGAAAATCGACGGCGTTGCGCACCTCGACCGCGTTGCCGGCGGCGGACGCCAGCGGCTCGTTCATGCCGGTGACCAGCGCCGAGGCCTTAAGGCCGGCGCCATTGGCGACGTCGACCAGGCTGTTGGCCAGTGCGGTTGCGTCGCGCGATTTCTCCATGAAGGCGCCGTTGCCGACCTTGACATCGAGCACCAGCGAACCAAGGCCGGCCGCCAGCTTCTTCGACAGGATCGAGGCGGTGATCAGCGGCACCGATTCCACCGTTCCCGTCACATCGCGGATCGCGTAGAGCCTGGCGTCGGCGGGTGCCAGATCGGCGGTCTGGCCGATGATGGCGCAGCCGGTTTCGAGCACGGTCTTGCGGAAGCGCGCAACATCCGGCTGGCTGATATAGCCGGGGATGGCATCCATCTTGTCCAGCGTGCCGCCGGTATGGCCGAGACCCCTGCCGGAAATCATCGGCACATAGGCGCCGCAGGCAGCGACGATCGGCGCCAGCATCAAGGAGACGTTGTCGCCGACGCCGCCCGTCGAATGCTTGTCGGTGACCGGGCCGGGCAGATCCGACCAGTCGAGCACATCGCCGGAATCGCGCATCGCCATAGTCAGCGCCACCGCCTCGTCGCGGCTCATGCCGTTGAAGAACACCGCCATGGCAAAGGCGCCGACCTGCGCGTCGGTGACTGTGCCGGCGGTCAGACCCTCGATGAAGAACGCTGTCTCCTCAGCCGAGAGCTTCTGGCCATCGCGCTTGCGGCGGATGATTTCCTGTGGAAGCATCAGGCGTCGACCCTGTGCTCCGGAAGCCCGTCCTGAAAAACACGCTGCAGAATGGTCGCCAGCCGCGCGCCGCCGACCGGCGCCATGTCCTTGGTCTCCTGGTGCGACAGCTCGGCTCCGGTCATGCCGGCGGCAAGGTTGGTCACGACCGAACACGCGGCGACGCGCAGCCCAAGGAAGCGGGCGAGAATGACCTCCGGCACCGTCGACATGCCGACCGCGTTGGCGCCCATGACGCGCGCCATGCGGATCTCGGCGGGCGTCTCGAAGCATGGGCCGGAGAACCACATATAGACGCCCTTGTGCAGCGTGGTACCGGTGGCCTTCGCCGCCTGCTCGATGGCGGAGCGGAGACCGGCGTCGTAGGCTTCGGTCAGGCCGACGAAACGGCGGTCGCTCGGTTCGCCGATCAGCGGGTTGGAGCCCGAGAAATTGATGTGATCGGTGATCAGCATCACCGAGCCCGGGCCCATCCCGGGATCGACCGAACCGGCGGCGTTGGTGAGGATCAGCCTGGAGATGCCGAGGCCGGCGAGCACCTCGAGTGCCGGCCGCATCGCCGCCGCGTTGCCGTGCTCGTAATAATGCGCCCGGCCGGACAGCATCAGCACCGGCGTGCCGGCAAAGAGCCCCGCCACCACCTCGCCGGCATGGCCGCTGACTCCGCTTCGGGGAAACCCCGGCAAGTCGGCGTAGGAGATGCGCACCGCATCCTCGACCTGGTCGACAAGCCCGCCAAGCCCTGACCCCAGCACCAAGGCGGTGGTCGGCGCCAGCCCGTCCAGCCTTTCGACGAGGTGATCGAGCGCTTCCTTCATTTCAGCACATCGCCTTCAAACCCGTATGGCAGCAACTCGCCCATGGTCACGGTCTCAACCACGCCGCTATCATCGCAGAGATAGAATTTCGTCTCCGGCCGGCAGAATTCCGCCAGCCGCTGCCGGCAGCCGCCGCAGGGCGAGCATTTTGCCACGCGTTCGGCGATCACGGCGATTTCCGTGATCTTGCCGCCGCCGCCCATGACGTAGTGGCCGAGCGCGGTGGTTTCGGCGCACCAGCCCTCCGGATAGGACGCGATCTCGACATTGGCGCCGGTGAAGACACGGCCGTCCTCGGTGCGCAACGCCGCGCCGACCGGAAATTTCGAATAGGGCGCATAGGCCTTGGCCATGGCGGCTTTCGCCGCTTCGAACAGATCATGAGCCATGATAGATCAGCGTTCCTTGACATACGGCACGCCGCCGGCGCGCGGCGGGATTGCCTTGCCGATGAAGCCGGCAAGCAGGATGACGGTCAGCACATAGGGCAGCGCCTGCATGAATTGCACCGGCACCTTGCCGATCATTGGCAGTGGCGTGCCTTGCAGGCGGATCGACGCCGCGTCGAGGAAGCCGAACAGCAGGCAGGCGAACATGGCGTTGACCGGTTTCCATTTGGCGAAGATCAGCGCGGCCAGCGCGATGTAGCCCTTGCCGGCGGTCATGTCCTTCACGAAGCCGCCATTCTGCACCATCGACAGATAGGCGCCGGCAATGCCGGTGAGCACGCCGGTGCAGATCAGCGCCCGGTAGCGCAGCCAGGCGACTGATATGCCGGCGGTGTCGACGGCGGCGGGGTTCTCGCCGACGGCGCGCAGGCGCAAGCCGAAGCGGGTGCGAAACAGCACCCACCAGGTGAACGGCACGGCCAGGAAGGCGAGATAGACCAGCACGGAATGGCCGGAGATGAGTTCCGAATAGATCGGCCCGAGGATCGGCACGCTCCTGAACGCCTCCGCGCCCGGCCAGGTGATTGCCTCGAACCGCTCGCCGGCGGCCAGCGCCGGCGTGCGCCCGCCTTGCTGGAACCAGGCTTGGCCGAGCATGATCGTCGATCCGGCGGCAATGAAATTGATCGCGACACCCGAGACGATCTGGTTGCCGCGATGGGTGATCGAGGCAAAGCCGTGGATCAGCGCGAAGGCAACCGAAATGAGGATGGCCATGCCGAGGCCGAGATAGGCCGAGTGGAAGACCGAGGCGGCGGCCGCACCGGCGAAGGCGCCGACCAGCATCTTGCCCTCGAGCCCGATGTCGAAGACGCCGGCGCGCTCCGAATAGAGGCCGGCGAGGCAGGCGAGCAGCAAGGGCACCGACAGGCGGATGGTCGAGTCCAGGACCTGCACGATGGCGTTGAAGAAATCCATCTCAGGCGCCCTTCCCCTTGACCGCTTCCATGCCGACCGATTTCGGGCTGAGCGAGGCGAACAACGCCTGGACGTAGGGCCGGAACATATGCTCGAGCGCGCCGGCGAACAGGATGACCAGGCCCTGGATGATAACGATCATGTCGCGGCTGATCGCCGGCATCTCGAAGGCGAGTTCGGCGCCGCCCTGGTAGAGCATGCCGAACAATATTGCCGCCATGACGATGCCGACCGGATGCAGGCGGCCCATCAGCGCCACCGCGATGCCGACGAAACCGGCGCCCGAAACGAATTCGAGTGCGACATTGTGCTGGTCGCCCATCGTCGGGTTGAGCGCCATCATGCCGGCTAGCGCGCCCGAGATCATCATCGCGATGATGATGATGCGGATCTCCGAAATGCCGGCATAGCGCGCCGCTTTCGGGCTGTGGCCATAGGTGCGCATCTCGTAGCCGAGCTTGGTGCGCCAGATCAGCACCCACACCAGGAAGGCCATAGCTAGCGCCAGCAGGGAACTGACGTTGAATGGCGCCGAACGGATTTTGGCGCCGAACAATTCGATGACCCAGTTGAGCTTCGGCAGTTGCGCGCCTTCGAGGAAGGTGCGCGTCTGCGGTGCCATCGAGGCGGGGGGCTTCAAGTACCCGACCAGCGCACGGACCATGACGCTGGCGGCGATGAAATTGAACATGATGGTGGTGATGACGATGTGCGAGCCGCGCTTGGCCTGCAGATAGGCCGGGATCAGCGCCCACAGCGCGCCCATCGCCGCGGCGGCGATAATGGCGATCGGGAAGGTCAGCCACCAAGGCAGCACGCTGTCGAAGGCCAGGCAAACGATGCCGATGCCGAGACCGGCGATATAGCCCTGGCCCTCGCCACCGATGTTGAACAGGCCGCAATGCGCCGCAACCGCCACCGAAAGCCCGCTGAAGATGAAGGTGGTGGCATAGAAAAGCGTGAACGCGATGCCTTGGCCGCGGCCGAAGGCACCCTCGACCAGGACGACGGCTGCGCGCAGTGGGTTCTCGCCAACCAATATGACGACGAAGCCGGCAACGACGAAGGCGACGAACAGGTTGATCAGCGGGATCAGGACGTAGTCGGCCCAGGCCGGCAGCTTGGCATAGGGAGTGCTCATTCCGCCGCCTCGCGCTGCTCGACGCCGGCCATCAGCAGGCCGAGCTCGCCCTCGGTCGCGTCGGGGCCGCGTTCGCCGACGATGCGGCCGGCAAACATCACCAGGATGCGGTCGGACAGCGAGCGGATCTCGTCGAGCTCGACCGAAACCACCAGCACCGCCTTGCCCTGGTCGCGCATGGCGATGAGGCGCTTGTGGATGAATTCGATGGCGCCGACATCGACGCCGCGCGTCGGCTGGCCGACGATCAACACGCCGGGATCTTGTTCCATTTCCCGCGCCAGCACGATCTTCTGCTGGTTGCCGCCGGAGAAATTGGCGGTCTTGAGGCGGCAGTCCGCCGGTCGGATGTCATATTTGACGATCTTGTCCCTGGCATCGTTACGGATGGCATCGATGTCAAGGAACGGCCCCTTCAGATAGCGCTCGTCGTCCTGATAACCGAGGATCGAATTCTCGTTCTCCTCGAAGGCCAGCACCAGCCCGACATGATGGCGGTCCTCCGGCACATGGGCGAGGCCGCGCTCGCGCAGTTCACCGGGATCGGCGGCGCCGGTGAGGTCGATCGGCTTTCCGTCGAGCATAACGGAGCCCGAAACGGCATGCCTGATGCCGGAAATCGCCTCGAGCAGTTCGGACTGCCCGTTGCCGGCGACGCCGGCAATGCCGACGATCTCCCCGGCATGGACATCGAAAGAGACGTCGTCGACCATGGTGACGCCGCGGGAATCCTTCACCGTCAGGTTCTTGACCGCGAGCTTGACGCCGCCGGCCTTCGCCTCGCCCTTCTCGACGCGCAGCAGCACGCGCCGGCCGACCATCAGCTCGGCCAGTTCCTCGACCGTGGTCTTCCTGGTTTCGCGTGTCGCCACCATCGTGCCCTGGCGCATCACCGAGACGGTGTCGGTGATCGCCATGATCTCGCGCAGCTTGTGGGTGATCAGCACGATCGTCTTGCCCTGCTCCTTCAGCTGCCTGAGGATGCGGAACAGATGGTCGGCCTCGGCCGGCGTCAGCACGCCCGTCGGCTCGTCGAGGATCAGGATCTCGGCGCCGCGATAGAGCGCCTTGAGGATTTCGACGCGTTGCTGCAGGCCGACCGGCAACTCCTCGATGATGGCGTCGGGATCGACTTCGAGCCCGTATTCGCGCTCGAGCCGCTCCAACTCGGAACGCGCCTTGGCGATGCTCTTCTTCAGCAGCGCATCGCTTTCGGCGCCGAGAATGACGTTTTCCAGCACCGAGAAATTGTCGACCAGCATGAAATGCTGATGCACCATGCCGATGCCGAGCGCGATCGCATCGTTCGGCGTCTTGATCGATGCCGGCTGGCCGCCGACACGGATCTCGCCGGAATCGGCCTGGTAGAAACCATAGAGGATCGACATCAGCGTCGACTTGCCGGCGCCGTTTTCGCCGACGATGCCATGGATAGTGCCGCGCATAATCTCCAGATTGATGTCGCGGTTGGCGCGCACGGCGCCAAAGCTCTTGTCGATGCCGATCAGCTCGATTGCGGCTTGCGCCATGCAGCCTGTTCCCACTGTTATTTTTTTACCGCTTGGTCAAACGCCTAGCATGACGCCCAGTCTGTGCCAATTGGGTCCGTACCAATTGGCCGGAGCAGGGTTCACTCTCGACAAATCCCGCCATGCTTGTCAATTTCCAACGTGGCCGCAGCCTGCACAATCGCCTGATCGAGGATTTCAAATGACCATGCCCGAGGACCGGCTGACGACGCTGGAAATCCGCGCCGCCGAGCAGGAGAAGACCATCGAGGAACTGTCCGGCCAGATCGCCGAGCAGTGGAAGGTGATCGAGCGCATGCAGCGCAAGCTCGACGCGCTGGCCGAGCGCTTCCTGGCGCTGGAGGAACAGGCCGCGCCCGACGTGCCGGTGACCAAGCCGCCGCACTGGTGAGCGGGCCGACAAGACAAAACCGCCGGGCTTTCACCCGGCGGCTCGTCAGTTCAGCAGTGCCAGTCGATCAATAACGGCAATCGATCAATACGGGCAGGCATTGTCCGACATGTAGTCGTGCACCTTGATGGTGCCGGCGATGATGTCGGCCTTGGCTTTTTCGACCGCCGCCTTCATCGCATCGTCGACAAGCGCCTTGTTGTTGTCGTCCATGGCGTAGTCGACGCCGCCTTCCTTGAGGCCGAGATCGTTGACGCCGGCCGTGAATTTGCCGTCCTTGGCATCCATGAAGGTGTTGTAGACGGCAACGTCGACGCGCTTGACCATGGAGGTCAGCACCTTGCCGGGCTGTAGGCCGTTCTGGTTGGAATCGACGCCGATGCCGAGTTTGCCGGCGTCGGCCGCTGCCTGCAGCACGCCCACACCGGTGCCGCCTGCCGCCGCGTAGACCACGTCGGCGCCCTGGTCGATCTGCGTCTTGGCGATCTCGCCGCCCTTGGCCGGATCGTTCCAGGCTGCAGGCGTATCGCCGGTCATGTTCTGGATGACGTCGGTGGCGCCGGCCGCCTTTGCGCCGCCGACATAGCCGCAGCCGAACCTGCGGATCAGCGGAATGTCCATGCCGCCGACGAAGCCGACCTTCTTGGTCTTGGAAGCCATCGCCGCCATCACGCCGACGAGGTAGGAGCCTTCCTGCTCCTTATAGACCAGCGAGCGGACATTGGGCTTGTCGACGACCATGTCGATGATGGCGAATTTGGTGTCGGGGAACTCGGTGGCGATCTTGTCAAGCGCGTCAGCCCACGAGAAGCCCGCCATGACGATGGGGTTGCGACCGTCCTCGGCGAAACGGCGCAGCGCCTGCTCGCGCTGGGTGGCGTTGCTGACCTCGAATTCCACATAGGGGATGCCGGTCTCGGTCTTGAACTTTTCAGCGCCGTTGAACGACGCCTCGTTGAACGATTTGTCGAACTTGCCGCCGAGATCATAGAGGATCGCGGGTTGAATGTCCGCGGCGAAGGCCGGAAGAACCATTGCAGCTGCGGCCATAAGGCCGAGAACGATACGTTTCATGTGATCCACACCCCTGTCGGTTATTTGTCCATTATGCACCGCATGCCGGCCCGGTTCTCCGGCAGGCATATGGCGTCGGGCAGGAGTGTCTTCCTCCCGCTTCGGGTCAATCTGGCACGGCCCGAAACAAAATTCACGTGGAATTTTGACCCTTTGGAAAAGCATGGCGCCGCATCGCGGCGCCACAGCATATTCCTTGCGTCAGGAGCATAAAATCAGGCGGAGACGGCGGCCGGAATGGCGCAGGAGACGCCGGTTCCCTGCAGGCCGCAATAGCCGTAGGGGTTCTTCGCCAGATATTGCTGGTGGTCTTCCTCGGCGAAGTAGAATTCCGGCGCCGGCGCGATCTCCGTGGTGATCTTGCCGCGTCCGGCGCCGCGCAGCGAACCCTCGTAGGCGTCGCGCGAGGCGATCGCAGCCTGGTGTTGAGCGTCGTTGAGCGTATAGATCGCCGAGCGGTAAGTGGTGCCGACATCATTGCCCTGGCGCATGCCTTGCGTCGGGTCGTGGCTTTCCCAGAACAGCTTCAAGAGCTCGGCATAAGACACGATCTTGGGGTCGTAGACGACGAGCACGACTTCGGCATGGCCGGTGAGCCCCGTGCAGGTTTCCTGATAGGTCGGGTTGGGCGTGACGCCGCCGGCATAGCCGGCCGCCGTGACCCAGACGCCCTTGACTTGCCAGAACAGGCGCTCGGCGCCCCAGAAGCAGCCCAGGCCGAACATCGCCGTTTCCATCCCTTCGGGATAAGGACCCTTGAGCGGCCTGTTCGAGACAAAGTGCTTCGATGCGGTCGGGATCGGCCGGTCGCGGCCGGGCAACGCCTCGGAGGGTTTCGGCAGGTTGAGCTTCTTGTTCAGCATGTCGCTGAGAAACATGTGTGGGTTCCTTTTCTTCTTGGTTGAGCCTCCCCGGTACGGAACACCGGGTCAGGCTGGAAATGTCAGGTTGCGGCGAACCGCCCGCTGGGGCGCTGCCGCCTGTAACCGATGGCATAAAGAATGAACGCCAGGACCGCGAACACGGCAAAGCCGGGCTGGCTGAGCACCCAGGCGATGGCACCGTCCCACAGCAGCGGGTTGATCTTATCGCGGACGAAGCTTTCGAAGGCGCTGCGCGTATCCGGCGAGACAGCGAGCCAGCTGGTGTTGAGCGGGGTCATCACCAGCGCCGAAGCCGCCACCGAGCGGGTCGCATCGAGCACGGCCATGATGACCGAAACCGAAAGCGCGACCATTGCAGCGAGACGAAAGACGAAGCGGAACATCCGGACCCTTCCTCCCCAGGAGTTTATCAGAATGTCGTGTCGGACTGTTAAATAGGACCTGCGCGCTTTATCCGCAATCGCGACACGTGAAGTTGAACCCGTGACCGCCGGTTCGCCGGAACCGGTGGTGCGCCGGACGGCAAGCACAACCTCCGCCGATCGTTTCGATAGGCTCCGAACGGGTGCCCCAGCGGCATGGGCTGAGCATCCGTATCCGGCAAAGCGAATAGACTGCCGTTATGTCTTGGCATTCGGCACCGGATCGACTAGATGAGCCCCGCGCCTGTTGCTTTGACGGCTCGGGTGCGGGGAAAGGGTATCCGCTGGTTGACGGCGCCCACGGCCGGAATTCCGGCCGGAATCCCACAGGAGAGGCATCTCCCCAACCCGCGCGGCGAAACCGGCCGCGGCGAAAATGCTAAAGGATGGAGAGGTGGCCGAGTGGTTGAAGGCGCACGCCTGGAAAGTGTGTTTACGGGAGACCGTAACGCGGGTTCGAATCCCGCTCTCTCCGCCAGTTGCCTCGCCAAATTGCTGAAATACCTAATAAATTTCATGGCTCGCAGTATTTGACCCACTTTTTGCCCCACATAATTGTGTGGATTAAAATGGCTGTCACAGGCTTTCTCTGGACGCTATCTCTAGCAAGAGCGCTTCATTGTGGAGCGAAGTTGAGCGCCTCTCCAACTATGTGAGTCTGGGGCCGGATGGTCCTGTCACTACGGGGACGACGGCGACGTTGGCGGGTGTGTGGAGAGGCTTTGATTTTGGTGGGCGTGTTGACCTGTCGCCCGATCCTGTGGGGAGCGAAAGATGGTGACGATACTGAAGTGGATTGCCATCGCTGTACTTGGGCTGCTGGCATTGATGCATGCGGCACTGACTGCTTCACTGATCTGGCACATGTTCCGCTACGATGTACCCGGAGCTTGGATTGCGGAGCCCGAATTAGTCAGGCAATACCTGATTCCGCTGGCTTCCATTTTTGGTCTCTTGATACTGATGCGATACGCCAAGCCGACCGAAAGAAAGGCGTGCATCGCAGTTCTCGCTGCCGTTACTGTGTCCTTTGCGCTGTTTCTATTGTTGCATTTAACCGGTCGATTGACGATCAAATAGAGGGGACACTTGGGGCCCGCGCAGCGATTTTTGGCTGTTCTGCATGCTGATTTTTGCCTCTGATAGTGCTTCGCGCGGGTAGAATTTTGCGTTCGCGGCCTGCAAATTTTGTCATCGAATCCGGTTTGCGCGCACGAAATTTGGGCTCTTCTTGCGGTAAGCTAGCGCGGTTTCTCGTGCATCGGCGAGCGAGATGATCGGCGTGCCGCCCAATCCGATGTCTCTACGCCTGCCTTGGACGATGATCCGGAGGAGCCAACGCTTCGCTCCCGACGGGTCCACGACGAGGTAAAGGCCATTGCCATCGGCATATCGTCCCGGAGTCTTAGCCTGCCGCACCTCGATCGCGCTTAGCGCCTTGTCCGGGTGCTTTCCCGATTTTTGCATCGTCCGCCCAACTCACCCCACCCCACATTTTCACCCACATTGTATCGGCGATTTTGTTGGACGGCAATGAATGTCGTTGGACGAACTGAAAAATTAACGACTTGATTTCAAAGCGTTATTGGACGTCATTGGCCGCAGACGAACAGCCGACTGGCTGCCGCTCTCTCCGCCAAATAAATCTCACCGGTTCGCCAGCCTAAAGGGACGCTGGACGGCTACTGCCGCTGCGGTGCAGGTATCTTGGGGCAGGCAGAGGGGGCGCGAAGGCTACGGAGCGGCTTTCATCTTCGCCGCACCCTTACCTCAGATCAGCCTACAACCAATCGGCCCGCGCTTCACCAGAAGCACGGGCTTGGTCGACTCGGCGCCATCGCCGCCCCGTCTAGCGCGGGACCGCTTGTATTCCCGAGACCGAGCGCTCTGTTTCGGCGGAGAAAACCACGAAGGCAAAGATCAGCACGGCGACAGCGACAATCATTGAGCCGGTGGCGACGATCGGCTCGAGCGCCGGGTTTCCCTGCAGCATCAGGTAAAGAGCCGGCAGCATCACGACCAGGCCGAGATTGTAGACGCCGTAGTGGATCATGGCGCTCCTGCGGGCAGCCTTCGCCGGATTCAGCGCATAATAGCCGCCGAATATTGCACTGGTGACCCACCCCAGCAGGTTGATGTGCGCGTGAGCCGGAAACGCGCCGTGATCGCCTGAAATTGCCATCTGCAGGCCAGCTGCAATTCCCAGAATAAGAAAGATGATGGCTGTCTTGAAAAAGAGTTCCGAAACCTTAGGCATGTCATTCTCCCAAACCCGTTTTGCCGCCGCATCATGCTGTGGTTCCGGCGATCTTGCCAAGGGACCGTCGGGCCTGCGGAGCCATTTGTCGCCGGCCTGACAGCCCGTTGGCGGCCGGCCGCCGGGCCTGGCCGGTTGCGAGCCCAGCCAGCAAAAAATATGCACTCACGCTAATTTAATTGCAACATTACCGGGCAGGCTTCATGTCGTTCTCGCCAGGAAAGTGTCCTGCACGATGGTGGTACCATACGCGCCAAAGGTCTGCCCGTCAGTGTTGCAGCAAGGCCTCGCCGAACTTCTCCCACAGCTGTGCGCAATCTGTTGCTCTGAGGCTGGGGGTTCCGAGTGGGCCATATCTGATGACGGCGGCGTGAACATCATAGCCAACGATAGGTGCATTGGCGACAAAGTGGATAGCCTCGCCCAATCGGCGGGGGCCAATTGGCGCATCGGTTTTGTTGGTGATGTCGAAGACACCACGAATATCCGCTTCCTGATTCCTGGCTGCCAACGCAGCCGCCATTACCCTTTCTTGCATCATCGAAATCTCTCCTATCGGTCTAAGTCTAAGAACCGCGGCTTGTGCCGGTCCGGCAGCTGACAACCGGCAAATCGAAGTGCCTTTTGCAGCATCTCGATTGGCTCTTGCTGCGAGCCACTCCGCCCGCTCCCGCGGCAAGCCGATAAGGCAACTGCCAGCGAAATCCGCAGGCACGTCCACGGTCGCATCAAACACGGCCCACGTGCCAGTCGGCTCCTGAACGGGCAAAAACCTCATAACAGCGCCTGCTAATATACTATGCCGACTGTGAGGACGAGACTTTTTCCTGCATCAACTAAACGAATGAGAGCTGGTGTCGAAGTGCCGGGCGACGCTCGTCGAAAACAAATCGTCGGCGACATCGCCTGGATCGAAGGTGGGCCTGAGCAGCGATCCGGCCGCATTCGGGGCTCGCCGACAGGGACAAGCACAAGACGCAGCGCCGGCACGCCTCGTCAGATGTTACTTTCTGCCCTGCGGATAGATCGTCTCGCCGCGCTTCAGCATCTCCACGAACGCCGCGATCTTCTTCTTGCGTCCGGCTTCGGTTTTCATGTTGTGGATGCGGAAGGCGAGTGCGAAGCGGTTTTGCCCGCTGAGCTTTGCCAGCATCTCTTTCGCCTTGGGCTCGGCGTCTATTGCCGCCTGGAGGTCGTCGGGGATCTTCATCTCCTTGCCGCTCTTGTAGGCGAGCGCCCAGCGGCCGTCGGCCTTGGCCGCATCGACCTGCCTCAGCCCGTGCTCGGTCATCCGGCCCTCCTCGATCAGCCGGGCGACATTGTCGACATTGATCTGGCTCCAGGTGCTCTTCTTGCCGCGCGGGGTGTAGCGCTGCAGGTAGCTTTTGCCGTCCAAGGCCTTGCGCACCGCATCGATCCAGCCCCAGCACAACGCCACGTCGATGGCTTGCTTCGGAGTGATCGACGGCAGTCCCGAATCGAGCTTATGGATCTTGATCCAGACTTCGTCCTCACTGTCGTGATGCTCGCCAAGCCAGGCATGGAAGCTTTCGGCATCCCTGAACTCGCGCACCTTGGCGGGGTCGACCTTGACGGGCGCCATCAGCCGGTCCGCCCATGACGCGAGCGCGTAACGACGCCAAACCGCTTGCCGGCCGCGCGCGCGCTCATCTCAGCTCCGAGTCCGCAATCCGCAGGCCTGGTGATTCTCGCCGGCACGCATTCAGCCCGCACGATTGGGCGTGCCGAGGACATGGGATTTCGGCGGCAGCATGACGTTGTCGAATGTCTGCGTGAACATCGCCGCCGCAAAGAAAGCGACGGCGCGCAGGGTTTCGGTGCCGGTGTTGACGAGGTCGTGCCTGACCGGCGTCGGAAGTACCAGGACGCTGCCGGGCCCGACCGGGTGGGTGGTGCCGCCCTCAATGTGTAGCTCGCCGGTGCCGGCGATGATGTATTGCGTCTCTTCGGTGGCGTCGCTGTGCCAGCCGAGCCGCTTGCCGGGCTCGATCTCGTAGACAATGACCGAGGACTGGGTGGTGCCGTGCCCGCCGTAAACCGCGAAAGCGCCGGCCCATTTGACCGACGGATCGTCCTCTGCCCAAACCAGCGAACGTTCGAGCCTGTCGGATGCGACGACTGCTGTCATGGCTTCGTTCCTCTCAGCGAATTGCGAACACGAATCTAGATGATTTTTCTGGTCTGCGTCAGCAAAACTGGCTGCTGACCGTTCCCTCGCCCATTGCGCGTGACGATTTGTCGGGCCGCGATCCGACCTATTCTACTCTCGGGCCGGATCACTGAGCCGATTCCCCAATGCAACCAAGCCTTTACCTTTTAGCCAGTTTTAAGTTGCCCCTGCGTTGCGTTCGTGGTCCGGTACAACCAGGGCGCTCAATGCGGCATTCGGCAACGGTCGCCCCACCGACCGTCAAGGCAACACACCGTCGAGCCAACACAGGAGATAGCAATGGGCATTTTCGACAGTATCAAAGGTGCGATTTTCGGAAACGCGGTTGCGGCCGAAGCGCCGCCGGCGCAACCGTCTCCCGCGCCTGCTTCGAGCACGGCCACCCAGCCGACGGCGCCTACCCGATCCGCCCCGGCTGCAACCCCGGCTCCGGCCGCGCCGGCCGCGCCGTCCTCTGCCCCGGACATCGCTGCCATTCTCGACAAGGCGGTGGCCGCGAAGGGGCAGAAACTCAACTGGAAGAATTCGATCGTCGACCTGATGAAGGCTCTGAATATCGACAGCAGCCTCGGCGCCCGCAAGGAGCTTGCCCACGAGCTGAACTACACCGGCGATATGAACGACACTGTAACGATGAATCTGTGGCTGCACGACGCACTGATGAAAAAGCTGGCCGAGAATGGCGGCAAGCTTCCGAGCGACCTGGCCGCCTAGAGTCACAAGACAAGCAATTCCAGGAAAACGTGTGAACGGTTTTCCGTCCGGAATTGCGTCAAACAAAAAGACAGACCGGTTCGGCGTTTCCGTGAAACGACGAACCGTCCCGGTCCTGCCCGCACCGTGGTTCTTGCTGCGCTGGCTTCGGCCGCAACCGAGCAGACCACACTGCCAAGCATCAGACTGCCAGTAAATAAAATTGAGACCGATCCCGGCCGCCGGGATTGGGTCTATGGCGAAGTCGCATGGCACAAAAGCGCTGCCGCCTCGCGCCCGGATTGCCTCCCGCAAAACCGACGATTTCGGTCGCTGCCCACGCGCTGGTAGGACCACCATTTCGCTGGCGAAACGCGACGTTCGGCGTATCATTCTCCCGGGAGAGGGTTCATGGTGGGAGGAAGCCAATGAACGTGGTGCAGCGGGTGACCGTCGCCGACTTGACGGCCCAAGAGCTTGTTTCATCTGCGCTTTCACGGTTCGGTGCCGGCGACACCATATCGACGAGGGCGATGCTGGACATCGTTCGCAGGACGGCCCCGGCCTGCGGCAACAGTGACGACGATCTGGTCGAGCTTATCGTCATGACGGCCGTTGGTAGGACCATGGGCGTCGTGTTCGACCATCGCTCCCATTAGCAATCCGGAACGAATACCAGGCTGCGCCCAGGAGCAGTGGCGGGCGGTTGGCAGCGCCGCCAAAGAGGCCAGCCTGTTTGTGCGCGAAGGCCGGCCTGACGCCAAGCCCCTGCTTTGAGCAAACCGCCGCGCATGCCCGGTCATGCCCGAGGGCAGGCAACTGGGCGACACGCTCGAAGGAACTCGCTGAAATCTTGCCCGTTATGCTCTCGTCGAGATGAGGAGAGCTGCCATGGCCGACGACAAAACCAAGACCGACAGTCGCGACCGCTCACGAATGGCGGGCGGCGAAGACTACGAGGTACGTCACTTCGCCGAGGAAGCGGGCATCACCCCGGATCAGGCACGCACGCTGATCAAGCGCCACGGCACCGACCGCAAGGTGCTGAACGAAATCGCCGAAAGCATAAGAGCGTCGTAATGGCTGACAAGAAAACCGCAATGGCCGACCGCAAGACGCGCGATCCGGACGAAAAGGAGGCTCTGCGCCTGGCCGAAACCACCGACGTTTCGCCGAAGCAGGCGAAGGATCTGATGCGCAAGCACGGCAAGGACAGCCCGAAGGTCGAGAAGGAAGCCAAGAACTTCAAGGCCGAGGGCTGAGCCGCCGAGCCGGTTGGACGCGCGGCACAGGGTTGTGGCCGCAATCCTGCAGCTTATCGGTTTTCTAACAAATTCGGCCTATCCCTTCCGCTATCGCGGCTCAGGGATGCCATATGCGCGGGATATCTGGTGAGGCGAGGCCGTCGATAGACGACATACGGCATGTGAGGCTGATGTTTTGCCTGCTGGCGGCGGTCGTGATGGCGGCGGCGCTCCTCGCCTTTGCCACCTCCCTCCTGCAGGATCCTGATAGCTGGTGGCACATCAAGATCGGCATGGATATGCTGGCAAGCCGCACATTCCCCACCGTCGACATCTATTCCTATACTTTTGCCGGCCAGCCATGGATCGCCAAGGAATGGCTTAGCCAGGTTCTCCTTGCAATTGCCTTTGAAGCCGGCGGCTGGAACGGCGTGGTGCTGCTGGCGACTGCAATAATCGCGCTGACGGTCTTTTTGACGTCGTGGTATCTCAGCGCGTGGTTGAAGCCGACGCTGGCGATAGGACTGACGCTGGTTCTCGCGCTCTTGATCGGGCCAGTCTATGTCGCCCGGCCGCACATCTTTACCTTGCCCATCATCGTCGTCTGGACCGCCGGTCTTTTCCAGGCCGCACGCAACGAGAAAGCACCGCCCTTATGGCTGCTGGCGCTGCTTTGCCTGTGGGCCAATCTCCATGCCACCTTCACCTTCGGTTTCGTCATCGCCGCCTTCGCCGGCCTCGATCTCGTCACGCGCACACGCTTGTCGAACGCCTGGCTGCTGGCCAAGTGGATCGTTTTCGGGCTGCTTTGCCCGCTGGTCAGCCTGCTCAATCCCTATGGCGTCAAGGCCATACTCGCCACATTCACCGTGGCCTATGGCAATGAGGCGGTGCCTTACATTGCGGAGTGGCAACCCTTCGACGCCTCGCGGCACACCCTCCAGGAGGTGGCCCTGCTGGTGGCGTTTTTCGGGCTGCTCGTGTCGAGATTGCGCATTGGCTGGGCCAAGGCGCTGTTCCTTGTCTTCACGTTGCACGTCTATCTCACCCACATACGGTTCATGTACCTGTTCTTTCTTCTCGTGCCGGTGGTCCTTGCCGTCGAGGTCGCGCAACAATATCCAGCGCTTTCAGCCGAGAAATGGGCGGCGGAAAAGCGTGACGGACTTGAACAATTTTTCGCACGGCAATTTTCCAGGATTTGTGCTGGACTTGCCGTTTTGCTGGTTTTGGCGGCTGCCGCCTTCACGACCTATCCGGTCGCGCCGAGCCAGAAGACCTCGGCGAGGGACGCACTGGCCTTTGCCCAAACCCATAATCTGTCGGGCAATCTGCTGAACTCCTACGATTTCGGCGGCACGCTGATTTTCCACGGCATCAGGACGTTTATCGACGGCCGCGCGGATCAGCTCTTCCTGAATGGCTTTACGGAAACGGATGAGCAGACGGGGCACAGCCGGGGCAAGCCGATCCTGAAAGCCCAACTCGACAAATATACGATAGGCTGGGCATTGTTGACCGCCGACGACAGCCGCATTCCGTTCTTCGACGAACTGGGCTGGAAGCGGGCGTATGCGGACGATTACGCGGTGATCTACACCCGCGCGGACTGAGCCCCGGCAGCTTCGCGCGCCGGTGCGCACTTCCCCCCCTGAAGCTTCGGCCAGCGCCGAGGCGGCGAAATCCTTATGGGATTTTGATTTCTTTGCTCCGCGTCCCGTCTCGAACCTTTATGGCGCTTTGATCCATATTCACAGGAGCGGTGTATCCAGCCGCCGATATGATGCGGCGACGGGTTTGGATAGTTTGTTAAAGTAAACAAACAAATACAACATAAGGAAAACGCGCGGTGGACATAGTTGTTGTCGCGATTGGAATCGCGTTCTTTGCTCTATGCTTCGGCTACATCAAAGCTTGCGACAAGCTGTAAGTTTAGGGGATCGCAACATGCTTTTAGACTATATCCTCGGCGGCGCCGTGACCTTGTTTCTTCTCGCCTACTTGACATACGCCCTCGTTCGCCCGGAACGCTTCTGATCTCCGCTGGCAAGGAGCCAACCCCATGACAATCAACGGATGGCTGCAGATCCTCGTCTATTGCGGGATCGTCGTTCTGCTGGCCAAGCCGCTCGGCGGCTACATGCATCGCGTTTTCAGCGGCGAGCGCACATTCCTGTCGTCAATTCTGGCCCCGCTCGAGCGCGGGCTCTACCGCATATCAGGGACCAGCGAGCGCGAGGAGCAGCACTGGACCTCCTATGCGGCGGCCCTGCTGTTCTTTAACCTGGCCGGCTTCCTGGTGCTCTATTCGCTGCAACGGCTGCAAGGCGGCCTGCCCTACAATCCGGCCGGCATGACCGCCGTCGAACCTGGGCTGGCCTTCAACACCGCCGCCAGCTTCATGACCAACACCAACTGGCAGAACTACGGCGGCGAAAGCACGATGTCCTATCTCGTGCAGATGGCCGGCTTGACCGTGCAGAATTTTCTGTCGGCGGCGACTGGCGTCGCCATTGCGGTCGCATTGATCCGCGGCTTTGCCAGGGCCTCAGGCAAATCGATCGGCAATTTCTGGGTCGATATGACCCGCGGCACGCTCTACCTGCTTTTGCCCTTTTGCATCGTGTTGACTCTGGTCTATGTCTATCTCGGCATGCCGCAGACGCTCGCTGGCTACGTCAACGCGACGACGCTCGAAGGCGCCCAACAGACTATCGCGGTCGGGCCGGTCGCTTCCCAGGTTGCCATCAAGATGCTCGGCACCAATGGCGGCGGTTTCTTCAACGCCAATGCAGCGCATCCCTTCGAAAATCCCGATGCAATCTCCAACCTGATCCAGATGGTGACGATCTTCGCCCTCGGCGCGGCGTTGACCAATGTCTTCGGCCGCATGGTAGGCAACCAGCGCCAGGGCTGGGCAATTCTGTCGGCTATGGGCGTGCTGTTCATCGCCGGCGTTGCCGTCTGCTACTGGGCGGAAGCCGCCGGCAATCCGCTCGTCCATGCGCTGGGCGTCGACGGCGGCAACATGGAGGGCAAGGAGAGCCGCTTCGGCATCGCCCTGTCGGCAATGTTTGCCGTCATCACCACGGCCGCATCCTGCGGCGCGGTCAACGCCATGCATGACAGCTTCACCGCACTCGGCGGCATGATCCCCATCATCAACATGCAGCTCGGCGAGGTCATTGTCGGCGGCGTCGGCGCCGGCTTCTACGGTATCCTGATGTTCATCGTCATTGCCGTTTTCGTCGCCGGGCTGATGGTCGGACGCACGCCCGAATATCTCGGCAAGAAGATCGAGGCCAAGGAGGTCAAGATGGCTATGCTGGCCGTGCTCTGCCTGCCGCTTGCAATGCTGATCTTCACCGCTATCGCGGTGGTGCTGCCGACCGGCGTTGCTTCCATCGCCAATGCCGGCCCGCACGGCTTCTCCGAGGTTCTCTATGCCTACACCTCGGCCGCGGCGAACAATGGCTCCGCCTTTGGCGGCCTCAGCGGCAACACGCCCTGGTACAACGTAACGCTCGGCATCGGCATGCTGATGGGCCGGTTCCTGGTCATTATTCCGGCATTGGCGATTGCTGGCTCGCTGGTTGCGAAGAAGACCGTCCCTGCCTCCGCCGGCACCTTCCCGACCGACGGTCCGCTGTTCGTCGGGCTGCTGGCCGGTGTCATCCTGATCGTCGGCGGCCTGACCTTCTTCCCGGCCCTGGCGGTCGGACCGATCGTCGAGCACCTGGCGATGATTCACGGTCAGACATTCTGAAACGACGATGCCCTGGTTCGAGATCATACCTCGAAAGGTCCGGCATCGCCCCGAGCCGGAGGGGGAGAAAACGCCTCCTCCTTTCCCGACGCTGTCCACATTCCTCGCTATTGCGGCAGCCTTGATCATGATCTGGCTGCTGGCTTACGGGCCGCCGCACCTTCGTTCGGCACACGATCGACCGGTCAACAACATCGACACTGGAGCTACCAAATGAGCCCGTCGAAATCCGTGAGCATCATGGATACCCGCATTCTGTGGCCCGCTATCGGCGGTTCCTTCAGAAAACTGAACCCGCGCACCTTGATGCGAAACCCGGTAATGTTTGTCGTCGCCGTCGTCTCGGCGCTCACCACCGTGCTGTTCGTCAAGGATCTCGTTACCAGCGGCGGCGATCTTGGCTTCACGCTGCAGATCATCATCTGGCTGTGGTTCACCGTGCTCTTCGCCAATTTCGCCGAAGCGGTGGCCGAAGGCCGCGGCAAGGCGCAAGCTGACTCGCTGCGTCGGGCGCGAACCGAGACGCAGGCCAAGCTGTTGAACGGTGGCGACCGCAGCAAGTTCAAACTGGTGCCCGGCACCAGCCTGAAGGTCGGCGACATCGTGCTTGTCGAAGCCGGCGACATCATCCCCTCGGACGGCGAGGTGGTCGAAGGCGTGGCGTCGGTCAACGAGGCGGCCATCACCGGCGAATCCGCACCGGTCATCCGCGAATCCGGAGGCGATCGTTCGGCGGTGACCGGCGGCACGCAGGTCTTGTCCGACTGGATCCGCGTGCGCATCACCGCGGCTGCCGGTCATACGTTCCTCGACCGCATGATCTCGCTGGTCGAGGGCGCCGAGCGCCAGAAGACACCCAACGAGATCGCGCTCAACGTCCTGCTCGTCGGCATGACGCTGATCTTCGTGCTGGCGACGGCGACGATCCCGAGCTTCGCCTCGTATTCGGGCGGCTATATCTCGGTGACCGTGCTGGTCGCCCTGTTCGTTACCCTGATTCCGACCACAATTGGCGCCCTGCTGTCGGCTATCGGCATTGCCGGCATGGACCGCCTGGTGCGCTTCAACGTGCTCGCCATGTCGGGCCGCGCCGTCGAGGCGGCCGGCGATGTCGACACGCTGCTGCTCGACAAGACCGGAACCATCACGCTGGGCAACCGTCAGGCGACGGCATTTCGTCCGGTCAAGGGCGTCACCGAACAAGAACTGGCCGACGCGGCTCAGCTTGCCTCGCTTGCCGACGAAACGCCGGAAGGCCGCTCGATCGTCGTCCTGGCGAAGGAAAAATACGCCATCCGCGCCCGCGACATGGCAAGTCTGCATGCGACTTTCGTGCCCTTCACCGCGCAAACCCGCATGAGCGGTGTCGATCTGGAAGGCTCCTCGGTCCGCAAGGGCGCAGTCGATGCGGTACTTGCCCACGTCAACCTCTCGACCGTTGCCACAGGCAGTACGCGCCCCGGCAGCGACACCGTCCGCGACCTTCAGGCGATCGCCGACGAGATCGCCAAATCGGGTGGCACTCCACTCGCGGTAGAGCGCGACGGGCGCCTGCTCGGCGTCGTCCATCTGAAGGACATCGTCAAGGGCGGCATCGCAGAACGCTTTGCCGAATTGCGCCGCATAGGCATCCGCACGGTGATGATCACCGGCGATAATCCGATGACCGCGGCGGCGATCGCGGCGGAAGCCGGCGTCGACGACTTCCTTGCCCAGGCGACGCCCGAGGACAAGTTGAAGCTGATCCGCGACGAGCAGGCCAAAGGCAAACTGGTCGCGATGTGCGGCGATGGCACCAACGATGCGCCGGCCCTTGCGCAGGCCGATGTCGGCGTTGCCATGAACACCGGCACGGTCGCGGCGCGCGAGGCCGGCAACATGGTCGATCTCGACAGCGATCCGACCAAGCTGATCGAGATCGTCGAAATCGGCAAGGCGCTCCTGATGACGCGTGGCTCGCTGACCACCTTCTCCATCGCCAACGACGTGGCCAAGTATTTTGCCATCATCCCGGCAATATTCGCCGTCTTCTACATCGCCCCGGGCCAGACCGCCGGGCCGCTGCAATCGCTCAATGTCATGCATCTGGCGACGCCGCAGAGCGCTATCCTCTCGGCCATCATCTTCAACGCGCTGATCATCATTGCGCTGATCCCGCTGTCGCTGAGGGGCGTCAAATACCGCGCGGTCGGCGCCGGTGCGCTGCTCAGCCGCAATCTCATTGTCTATGGCCTTGGCGGCGTCGTAGTGCCCTTCGTCGGCATCAAGATGATCGACATGGCCATCACCGCTCTCGGTCTCGCCTAAGGAACCACGTCGATGCTCAATCAAATCAGGCCCGCGATCGTCATGATCGTCTTCTTCACCATTCTGACGGGTTTGGTCTATCCGATCGGCATGACCGGCATTGCCCAGGCGCTGTTTTCGCGCCAGGCCAATGGCAGCCTGATCGAGAAGGACGGCAAGCTCGTCGGTTCCGAGCTGATCGGCCAGGCTTTCGAAAGCGACCGCTACTTCCATGGCCGCCCGTCGGCTGCCGGCGACGGCTACAATGCCGCCGCCTCGGGCGGCTCGAATCTCGGCCCGACCAACCCGAAGCTCATCGACAGGATCAAGAGCGACGCCGAAAAGCTGAGAGCCGAAAACCCGAGCCAGCCGGTACCGATGAATCTGGTCACCACGTCCGGCAGCGGCCTCGATCCGCATATCAGCCCCGATGCGGCCTATTTTCAGGTTGCCAGGGTGGCCAAGGCCAGGGGCGTCGATGAATCCAGGATCAAATCGCTTGTCGACAGCCATGTCGAAGATCGCGAATTGGGATTCATCGGCGAGGCGGTGGTCAATGTGCTGGCCCTCAACCTTGCGCTGGACGATGCGATGAAACAGTGAAGGACCGGCGCCGGGATCGACACCGAAGCCGGCGCCGTTCATGATTGACCCTTATGCCAGACGACAGCCGCACCGCCGAAACCAGGCCCTCTCCCGACGCGCTGCTTGAGCACGCCGAGCGGGAGGAGCGCGGTCGCCTGAGGATATTTCTCGGCGCCGCCCCCGGTGTCGGCAAGACCTACGAGATGCTGATGTCGGGCCGCGCCAGGCTGGCCGACGGGGTCGACGTGGTGATCGGCATCGTCGAGACGCACGGCCGCAAGGAAACCCAGACGCTGGTCGAAGGCTACGAGGTCATTCCTCGCCTTGAGATCGATTACAAGGGGCGGATCCTTGAGGAGATGAATCTCGACGCCATCCTCGCCCGGCACCCGGCCCTAGTTCTGGTCGACGAACTCGCCCACACCAACGTCGCCGGCAGCCGTCACCCCAAGCGCTATCTCGACGTCCAGGAAATCCTGACGCACGGCATCGATGTCTACACGACGCTGAATATCCAGCACGTCGAGAGCCTGAACGATGTCGTGGCGCAGATCACCCGCGTCAGGGTGCGGGAAACTGTCCCCGACTCCATAATCGACCAGGCCGACGACATCGAGATCATCGACCTCACCCCCGACGATCTGATCAAGCGGCTTGAGGAAGGCAAGGTCTACATCCCCAGCACAGCCCAGCGCGCCATCGAGAACTATTTCTCGCCGGGCAATCTGACGGCGCTCCGGGAATTGGCGCTCCGCCGCACTGCCCAGCGGGTCGACGAGCAGTTGCTGACCCACATGCAGGCCCACGCGATACCCGGGCCTTGGGCGGCGGGGGAAAGGGTTCTCGTCTGCGTCGATGCGCGTCCGGGCGGGGCGGCCCGTGTACGCTATGCGCGGAGGTTGGCCGACCGGCTCCGCGCCCCTTGGACGGCGCTTCATGTCGATACCCCTCATTCAGCGGCCATGCCCGAGGAGGACAAGGATCGGCTGGCGACGCAGCTGCGCCTTGCCGAGCAGCTCGGTGCCGAGGTGACGACCATTCCGGGTCAGAACGTCGCGCAAGACATCGTTCGGCATGCGACGGCGAACAACTTCACCCATATCGTGATCGGCAGGCCGACCCGATCGCGCTGGCGGGAATTGATCGAAGGCTCGCTCACTTACGATCTCATCCGCAATGCCGGCGACATCAGCGTCCATGTCATTTCGGGAAACGAACGCAACGCCGAGGCGACGTCGAGGACCGTCAAGGCGGCGGACGAGCAGTGGCAGTTCGAGATCTGGCCCTATCTCAGGGCCACGGCCTATGTTGTTGGCTCGCTCGCCTTCGCCGTTCTTCTCGACCAGTTTCTCGACGTCCGCAATCTGGCGATCATCTTTCTCATTGGGGTCCTGACGTCGGCGGTGACCGGCGGTCTCTGGCCGGCTTTGTATGCCTGCCTCATCAGCGCCATTGCCTTCAACTATTTCTTCCTGGAACCACGCTACACGCTGACGATCGAGGATCCGGAGAGCATCGTTGCGCTGGCTGTCTTCCTGGTTGTTGCGGTCATTGCCAGCAATCTAACAGCGCGCGTGCAGCGTCAGGCGGTCGCTGCGCGCTCGCGGGCACGCGCCACAGAAGATATTTATCTCTTCTCAAAGAAGCTCGCCGGCGCTGGGACGCTTGATGACGTTCTCTGGGCGACTGCCTTCCAGATCGCCTCGATGCTGAAGCTGCGCGTGGTGCTGCTTCTGCCGGAGAACGGCACAATTGCGGTCAAAGCCGGCTACCCACCCGACGACACGCTGGCCGAGGCCGACATCGCAGCAGCCCGCTGGGCCTGGGAGCATAACCGCGCCGCCGGGCGCGGCGCCGACACGCTGCCCGGAGCAAAGCGCCTCTATCTGCCCTTGCGGACCGGACGCACGGCGGTGGGCGTTGTCGGCCTCGACAACGACAAGCAAGGTCCGCTGCTGACACCCGAGCAGCAGCGTCTGCTCGATGCGCTCGCCGACCAGGCGGCGGTCGCCATCGAGCGCATCCAGCTCGTCGCCGATGTTGACCGGGCCAAGCTCGCGGCCGAGGCAGACCGTCTGCGCTCGGCCTTGCTCACCTCCATTTCCCACGATTTGAAGACGCCGCTTGCCGCCATCATGGGCGCGGCCGGAACACTCAGGGACTTCGAGGCCGCACTTCCCGAGCAGGACCGGACGGAACTGCTGTCGACCGTGCTCGATGAAGCGGAGAGGCTTAACCGCTTCATTGCCAATCTGCTCGATATGACCAAGATCGAATCCGGCACGATGGAGCCGAACTATGCGTTTCACTATCTCGGCGACATTGTCGGTTCAGCTCTGTATCGGGCCCGCAAAATCGTCGGCGAGCATAAGACCGAGATCGACATTCCATCGGATCTGCCGATGTTGCGGGTCGACCCCGTTCTGTTCGAACAGGTGCTGTTCAACCTCCTCGACAATGCTGCAAAATACGCGCCGCCAGGTTCGACGATCCGCCTGCAAGCCTGGGCCGACAACGGCTTCGTCATCCTGCAGATCATGGATGAGGGACCAGGCATTCCGCCAGCGGATCTAGAGCGCGTTTTCGACACTTTCTACCGTGTGCGCAAGGGTGACCAGGTGCGTGCCGGCACGGGGCTCGGCCTGTCGATTTGCCGCGGCTTCATCGAAGCGATGGGCGGGACGCTCTCGGCGGCAAACAGGTCCGACCGCTCGGGGGCGGTTTTCACCATCAGGATGCAACTGGTGCCGGCGGAACTGCCCAACCTCGGCGAACCCGATGCGGGCCATCAAAATATGGACGATCTGGCATGACGAGCCTGGACGTCAGGATATTGGTGGTCGACGATGAACCGCCGATCCGGAAACTGCTTCGCGTCGGGCTTGGCAGCCAAGGCTATGCGATCAGCGAGGCGCCGAACGCCAGGGCGGCGATTGAACTCATCGAGACGGAAAAGCCGGACCTTGTCCTGCTCGATCTCGGCCTCCCCGGCATGAGCGGCCATGATTTGCTGCGCAAATGGCGGGATGATGGCCTGGACATTCCCGTGGTTATTCTTTCCAGCCGCACTGATGAGGCCGGCATCGTGTCCGCCCTCGAACTCGGCGCCGACGACTATGTCACCAAGCCGTTCGGTATGAACGAGCTTGTCGCACGCATCCGCGTAGCGCTTCGCCACAAGTTTCAGCAGCAGGGTGAGAGACCGGTGTTCCAAACCGGCGACCTCTCCGTCGATCTGGTGAAGCGCGTCGTCAAGGTCGAGGACAAGGAGATAAAGCTCTCGCCGAAGGAATACGACATTCTTCGCACCTTGGTGCAGCACGCCGGCAAGGTTCTCACCCACCAGTTCCTGCTGAAGCAGGTCTGGGGCGATTCCACCGACGTTCAATATCTCAGAGTCTATGTCCGGCAACTCAGGCTAAAGATTGAGAAGACGCCCGACCAGCCCCGCTATATCACGACCGAGACCGGCGTCGGATACCGGCTGCGCGAAGTCGATTGACGCGAGGAGCATCCGAAGCCGAAATGCCTCTTCCAATCCGCTTCAAATCAGCGGCGGCCATGGTGTCGTCGGACAAAAGCCCTATATTAAGGAAAGATCGGTTTTGTGCGGGAAAGATCGGTTTTGTGCGGGAATGAATGGATGTCACGGCTTCGTCTATTGACGTTTTTAGGGTCGGCAATGCTGACCGCGGCGATGCTGTCGGGCGTAAATCCTGCTGCATCGGCACAGGTCGTCAGTCCCGCCGACCGCAACGTGTTGATCCAGCAAGACCAGTTGCAGATGTTGGAGAACAGGCTGCGGCGGCAGCAATACCAGCAGCAGCAACAGCAGTACCGTGCCCAGGATCGCCAAATCCCAACACCGCAACGGCAGGAGGTGCCGCAGATGAGGCCAACTTGCCAGTTGCTGCCGTCGGGGAGCGGCTTTGTCAGCACCTGCCGCTGACGACCGGCCCTTTCCATTTATTTAGCCGACTTATATATTGTGGAAACCGCTCCGCTTGCGCCCCATTGAAAGCGGCCGACTTTGCAACGCTGCCCTTGCCGTTTGGGCACCGCCTCGACTGGATTATCGAATGGCAGCCAGCAAGAAGAAGGTCGTACGCAAGGCAAGGGAGGGCGACCGGATTCGCCAGGTCGCGGCGATTCCGTTTCGGCTGAACGAGCATGGCGAAGTCGAGGTGATGCTGGTCACATCGCGAACGACAAGGCGCTTTATTGTGCCGAAGGGCTGGCCGATGAAGGGCAAGAGCGGCCGCAAGGCGGCCACCATCGAAGCACAGGAAGAAGCCGGCGTTCTCGGCAAGACACTGAAACAGCCGGCCGGCACCTATTGCTACTGGAAGCGGCTGGCGAACCGCTTCGTCCGTGTCGACGTCGTCGTCTATTTGCTGGAGGTAACCGAGGAACTTGCCGACTGGCAGGAATCCAAGAGGCGTCAGCGTGCGTGGCTGGCACCAGCCGACGCGGCGTTGCTCATCGACGAGCCGGATCTTTCGACGCTGGTGAGGAACATCAGGATTGCCGAGCTGGAGCATAATCCCAAAAAGCAGGGTCCGGCGTTCGGAAAAGATCCCGCTCAATAGAAGATGGAGGCCTGCCCCGACTGTGTCGGGATGGAATTGGTTCCAGCGCCCGCCGCCGCCGTCTCTTGAACCGATGCCTCACTGACTGCCATCGTCTTCCTCGGGCAGAGGCCGCGCCGGCGTGCCGGTATAGGCCCACAGCCATTCGCGCGGCAGCGGCCCCTTGTTGCGGTCGCTTTCCTGCGACTGTTCCCACGCATGTGCGAGGATGCCGACCGAGCGCGACAGCACGAAAAGGCCGCGCGTCAGCGGCGGCGGAAAGCCGAGCTCGCCGTAGATGACGGCCGTGGCGCCGTCGATATTGAGCGGGATTTTTTTGCCCTTGCGCCGCGCCACCTCGGCCTCGATCGCCTCGGCGATATCGGCGAAGCGCCCGCTGACGATGCCGCGCGCGGCAAAGTCGCGGGTTAGCTCGATGAGGCGGGGCGCCCGCGGGTCGACCGGATGGAAACGATGGCCGAGCCCGGGCACATAACCGTTTTCCCCGGCAAGGAAACGATCGAGCCGCGCCGACACGGCGTCCGCAAGCGGCATGCCGGCGTCCAGTTCGGCAGCGATGTCTCCGTAGAAGGAAAGCGCCTGTTCGCCGGCGCCGCCATGCACATCGCCAAGCACGTTGACGGCTGATGCCATGGCGCTGTTGATGCCGACGCCGCAGGTGATCGCCATACGGGCGATGGCGATCGACGGCGCCTGCGGCCCATGGTCGACGGCAGCACCCAGCGCGATGCCAAGCAGCGCCGCCTGCTCCTCGCTTGGCGTTTCGCCGCGCAGCATGAGCCAGATCATTGCCGGAAAGCTGACGCGACCGATCAGATCCTGGATTTCATAGCCGCGCAGCCGGATGACGCCGGGGCGCATCTCGATGATGCCGGTCTGCCACCATTCCTCGCCGCGCGCGCGACCAGTCTTGTTTTGCGTTCCGCTCATGCCTTCGCTCTTTTCTTGGCGCGTGGCGGCAGGTCGGCAAAAACCTCGTCCATATGCTCGCCCAGCCCCGGCGGCGGCCTGCTCGGCAAAGGTGCCTTGCCATCGACCATGAAGCCGCCGCGCACCACGGTCAGCGGCTTGTCCATTCCGGACACAGCCTGGAAGCGCGCCGTCATGCCGCGCTCGATCACCTGTTGCTCCTGCAGAACCTGCGGGATCGTCAGCACCCGGCCGGCCGGCACGCCGGCGCGATTGAACGTCTCCTCCCAGGCGGCGGCCGAGCCGCTCGCCAGGGCGTCCTCGATCAACGCCTTCAATGCGATGCGGTTCTGCTTGCGCGTTTCGCGCTCGGCAAAGCGGACATCCGCCGCCAACTCCGGCCGGCCGATCAACCGGCACAGTGTGACGAACTGCTCTTGCTTGTTGGCGGCGATGTTGAGCAAGCCGTCGCCGGTGCGAAACGCGCCAGACGGTGCGGCCGTCATGTTTTCATTGCCCATCGGCTGCGGCTCGACGTCCGCCGTCAGATAGTTCGACACCGGCCAGCCGAGCGCAGAAAGCGTGCATTCGAGCATCGACACGTCCAGGAACGCGCCCTCGCCTGTCGTCTTCTGCTTGACCAATGCGGCGGTAATGGCGAACGCTCCGACCAGCCCGCCAAGCGTATCGGCAACCGGATAGCCGACACGCAGCGGCGCCGTTTCCGGTGTACCGGTGATGCTCATGATGCCGGAAAGACCTGGATGATCTGGTCGTAGGCTGGATTGTCGCGCATCGGCCCGGTCTGGCCGAAGCCCGATATCGCACAATAGACAAGGCTTGGCCGGACCTCCTTCAGCCTGGCATGGCCAAGCCCCAGCCGGTCCATTACGCCGGGGCGGAAATTCTCGACCAGCGCGTCGGCCGAAGCGACCAGATCGAGGAAGCGTTCGCGGTCGGCCTCCTGCTTGAGATCGAGCGCCACCGAGCGTTTGCCGGCATTCTGCGCCAGGAACGAAGCGCCCATGCCCGCCCGGTTGAGCTCCGGCGAGGCGCCGAGCTGGCGCGCCAGATCACCGCCTTGCGGCGTCTCGACCTTGATGACGTCGGCCCCGAGCAACGCCAGCTGGTAGGCGCAATAGGGGCCGGCCAGCACATTGGTCAGGTCAAGGATGCGGATGCCGGAAAGCAGGTCTGTCATGACGTCACGAACAGCTCAGGCATCGCCCGGCACGTGCTCCGGTCCACGCATGCGTCTGTGCTCGATGTAGGCCCAGATATGCGGTCCAACCAGCCCGATGAAGGCCAGCGTCAGCAGCGTCAGCGACAGCGGATGCTTGTAGAACACCGTCCAATCGCCATTCGAGATGGTCATCGCGCGGCGGAACTGCGTTTCGGCAAGCGGCCCGAGAATCATGCCGATGATGACGGGCGCGGTCGGGAAATCGAAACGCCGCATCAGGAAACCGGCGGCACCGAGCAGATAGAGGATGACGAGGTCGATCGGCGATTGCGAGATGCCGTAGGTGCCGACCGTGGCGAACACCAGGATGCCGGCATAGAGCTGCGGCGCCGGGATCTTCAGCAATCGCACCCAGAGCCCGATCAGCGGCAGGTTGAGGACGACGAGGATGACATTGGCGATGAACAGGCTGGCGATCAGCCCCCACACCAGGTCGGCCTGCGTCGTCAGCAGCAGCGGCCCCGGATTGATGCCGTAGCTCTGGAACGCCGACAGCATGATCGCGGCCGTCGCCGAGGTCGGCAGGCCGAGCGTCAGCATCGGCACCAGCACGCCGGCCGCGGATGCATTGTTGGCCGCTTCCGGCCCGGCAACGCCCTCGATGGCGCCGACCGTGCCGAACTCCTCCTTGTGTCTGGAGAGTTTCTTCTCGATCGCATAGGAGAGGAAGGTCGGGATTTCGGCGCCGCCGGCCGGCATGGCGCCGATCGGGAAGCCGATCAGGGCGCCGCGCAGCCATGGCCTCCACGAGCGCGACCATTCGGCCGCGGTCATGTAGAGCGACCCTTTCAACGGCACGATGTCGTCCTTGCCGGCATAGCGGCGCGAGGCCATGTAAAGCGTCTCGCCAACGGCGAACAGGCCAACGGCGACGACGATGACGTCGACGCCGTCGAGCAATTCGCTCATGCCGAAGGTGAAGCGCGGCTGCCCCGTCTGCAGGTCGACGCCAATCATGCCGACGACGAAGCCGACGAACAGGCTGGTCAGGCCGCGCACCGACGACGAGCCGAGCACCGCCGAAACCGTGATGAAGGCCAGCACCATCAGCGAGAAATATTCGGCCGGGCCGAAGGCCAGCGCGAATTTGACGACGATCGGCGCCAGGAAGGCAACGCCGATCGTGCCCAGCGTGCCGGCGACGAAGGAGCCGATCGCCGAGGTCGCCAGGGCCGCACCGCCACGGCCGGAGCGGGCCATCCGGTTGCCTTCCAGCGCGGTGACGATGGTGGCGCTTTCGCCAGGCGTGTTGAGCAGGATCGATGTCGTCGAGCCGCCATACATGGCGCCGTAGTAGATGCCGGCAAACAGGATGAAGGATGCCTCCGGCGCCACCTGATAGGTGATCGGCAACAGCAGCGCGATGGTCAGTGCCGGCCCGAGGCCGGGCAGCACGCCGATCGCAGTCCCCAGCGTGGTGCCGACCAGGCACCATATGAGATTGATCGGCGAGAAGGCGACCGAAAATCCGTGCGCGAGATGGCCGAGCGTTTCCATGGCGTCAGCCCCTCAGCATGGCAACGACCGAATCGACGATCGCGTTCAGCTGGTTTTCGATGAAGCCGGCGCCGATATTGACGCCAAGCGCCCTGGCAAAGCCGAAATAGGCGGCCAGCGCCAGGATCAGCCCGAGCAGCACGTCACGCAGCGGACGCCGGCTGCCGAAACCGTGGCAGATGAGAACGAACATGATGACAGATGCCGCGGTAAAGCCGAGCGGCTGGATCAGCACCAGGTTGGCGATCAGTCCGAGGGCGGCGATGCCCATCGCCTTCCAGTCGGTCGGCGTCTCCTTTTCGTCCTCCGGCTGCCAGCCGCCCCGCAAGGCGGCAATGATGAGCAGCAGCGACAGGATCACCATCCCGGTCATGGTGATGTAGGGAAAGACGGTCGGACCGACCTTGGAATAGAGCGGCGACACCGGGATTGCCAGCGTCTGCCAGGCAACCGCACCGGCACAGGCGAGGAGCCCGACGCCGATCAGCAGTTCGGGTACTGCAAGGCGCGGCGGCGCCGGCTGGTCGCTGGTGCTCATCATCGTCCTCCCAATGTCGGTCCCTTGGGGCCGGTTCTCCTTGGACCGGTCTCACTCGGCCGATCCCGGCGTAGTTTCACCTCCGGCGCCGCGTATGTCCATGCGGCTGGCGAAAGTCGGCAAGGGTTGGCGCAGGCTGCCGCCCCTTGCCGAGAGCATCACGCTAGGCCGAGGTCCTTGAGGATCGTCCCGATGCGGGCCGTGTCTTCTGCGACGAATTTCGCATAATCGTCACCGGTGAGCAGGATCTGCGTCCAGTTGCGGTTCTTGCATTCGGTGGCCCAGGCGTCGCTCTTGGCCATGGTCTCGATCAGCTTGATCATTGCTGCCTTGTCGGCGTCCGAGACGCCGGGCGGTGCGAAGACGCCGCGCCAGTTGAACAGCTCGACATCGATGCCGGCTTCCTTCATCGTCGGCGCATCGATTCCCTCCTGGCGTTTATCCGCGGAGATGGCCAGCAGCCGCAGCGCACCCGCCTTGACCTGTTCGGCGAACTCGCCATAGCCGGAGATGCCGGCCGCGACCTGGTTGCCGAGCAGCGCCGAGAGCGCCTCGCCGCCGCCGGCAAACGGCACATAGGAGAGATTGGTGGCCGGAACACCGACGGTCTTGGCGATGAGGCCGAACAAGATGTGGTCCGAGCCGCCAGCCGAACCGCCGGCGACCGGAACCTGCGTCGGGTCGGCTTTGAGGGCGGCAACAAAGTCGGCCGCAGTCTTGAATGGCGAGGCGGCCGGCACCACAAGCGCCTCGAACTCGCCGGTGAGGCGGGCGATTGGCGTGACCTCGGTAAGGTTGTTAGCCGCCTTGTTGGCGATGATCGCGCCGACCATGACCATGCCAGCCAACATCAGCGCATTGCCCTTGCCCTTCCACTGGTTGACGAATTGCGGCAGGCCGACAGTACCGCCGGCGCCGCCGACATTGGTGATCTGCGAGCCGGAGATCAGTTTTTCGCCGCGCAGCACCTGGTCCATGGCGCGCGCCGTCTGGTCCCAGCCGCCGCCCGGCGCCGCCGGCACGAAAATCTGCAGCTGCGGTGCGTCCTGCGCGAAGGCGGGGATAAAATGCGATGCCGCCAGTCCGGCAGCACCTGCTGCAGCGGTGCTCATCAAGAATCGGCGTCTGTTCAGCATGGGATTCCTCCAAATCGCGACACCTCCTCCGGTGCCTGCCAGAAACGTGGCCTGACTTCAGACCCGCTCGATAAAATTCATGCAGAGTTTGCGTCTTCCTGTCAAAGACAGAACACGCCGCATGCGGCACAATCGGCCTGTGCGATCTTCAGGCAGGCGAACTCGACGCCGGACGACGTGGCAGGCAGAGGCCAGACAGCGTCCGTCAGGGCTGCCGCTCCAGCAGGATGGTCGGCTTGCCTTGGTAGACGGTTCGCAGCACTTCGCCATAACCGCATTTTGCCGCGACGTTCAGCGAGCCGGTGTTTTCCGGATCGATGATGCAGACGGTCTTCGCGGCTGCAAATGCCTCATCGCCCCAGGCAAGCACCCGTGCGACGACTTCGCTGGCCAACCCGTGGCCATGCGCGCCCGCAACCAGAGCCCAGCCGGTCTCCGGAATGCCCTCGATCGAGGGCGTCATGTCGCGTTTCAGATCGTGAAAGCCGGCCTCGCCGATGAAGCGGCCGGTGGCCTTTTCCTCGATCGCCCAGAAGCCGTAGCCCAGAAGCGACCACAGGCCGGCGTGGCGTAGGAAGCGCATCCAGCTTTCCTCCCGCGTGCGCGGCTTGCCGCCGATAAAGCGGGTGACGACGGGATCGGCCCACATCGCGACGTAGGCGTCGAAATCGTCAAGCCGGTGCGGCCGCAGGACCGTGCGCGAGGTCTCAATCACTGGGGCGACAATTGTATGCGGACTGGCCATGGTCATGTCTCGGTTGTGTTGCCGGTGCCTAATGCAGGTCTTCCAAAAGTGGGGACAGCGACACGCTCGAGACGGGAAATCCAAATCCGTTGCGAAAAACAAGAGCCAAGCCTGTGTAGATCATCTTCCAGGCTGATGTGAATCCTGCCAGGCGGTGTTAGTTTTTCTCCAGTACTGGTTCAGGCGCGTTGGGTTTCGGCGCTGCCGTCCGACAGAGGGGAACAGCATGGACACCACCGACCTTGTGCTTGCCATTTTCCATCATCTGCTGGTGTTTTCGCTGGCAGGCATCATCGGCGCCGAGTTCGTCCTGATCCGCAGCGACTTGTCCGCCGCGACGCTGAAGCGGCTTGTCGGCATCGATCGCCACTACGGCATCATCGCCATGCTGATCATCGTCGCCGGCATCGGCCGCGTCATCTATGGTCTCAAGGGCTGGGAATTCTACGTCTACAACTGGATGTTCTGGGCAAAGATGGCCGCTTTCGCAATTGTCGGCCTGTTGTCGATTATCCCGACCGTCCGATTCCTGTCCTGGAACAGGCAGGCGAGCGCCAGTCCCGGCTTCCAGGTGCCTGCGGCGGAGCTAGCGTCCGTTCGCACCTATGTCCGCACCGAGGCATCGATCTTCCTATTGATCCCGGTGTTCGCGGCGGCGATGGCGCGCGGCTATGGCTACTAGCATAGGTTGGAGGAAGGGCATCGCACGGCCCATCCTTCCCACTCATTTGCGCGGATAGACGTGCAGTTTGCCGTTTGAGCCCGATTGTCATTTGTCGGGTTGCGCTAGTTATTGCTCCATCTACAGTCGGTTTTAGAGGAATCCGCGCAGCGGTTGGCAATCATATCCTGGGAGGAAACACGATGCGAAAATTCATCGCCGCGCTGGCTGTCGCTGCGGCCGCCATGCTTTACCCACCGGCCGCTGGCGCGCAGACCTACCCCGAACGCACCATCACCATTGTCGTGCCGTTTTCGGCCGGCGGCCCTACTGACACCGTCACGCGTCTTGTCGCGGAAGCCATGTCGAAGGACCTCGGCCAGCAGGTCATCGTCGAGAATGTCGGCGGCGCCGGCGGCACACTGGGCGCCGGCCGCGTCGCAAATGCCGAGCCTGACGGCTACACGCTGCTCCTCCATCACATCGGCATGGCGACAAGTGCTACGCTCTACAGAAAGCTCGCCTACGACACGCTGAACGCATTCGAATATGTCGGCCTCGTCACCGAGGTGCCGATGACCATCGTCGGCCGCAAGGACCTCGAGCCGACCGATCTGAAGGGGCTGGTCGACTACGCCAAGGCCAACAAGGACAGCATCACCGTTGCCAATGCCGGGATCGGTGCCGCCTCGCATCTGTGCGGCATGCTGTTTATGAGCGCCATCGGCACGCCGCTGGTCACCGTACCCTACAAGGGCACCGGCCCGGCCATGACCGATCTTCTCGGCGGCCAGGTCGACATCATGTGCGACCAGACGACCAATACCACCAAGCAGATCCAGGGCGGCACGATCAAGGCTTATGCCGTAACCTCGCCGCAACGGCTAGACGTGCTGCCGGACGTGCCGACGACGATAGAGGCCGGTCTTCCCCAGGTGCAGGTCGGCATCTGGCACGGCATCTATGCACCCAAGGGCACGCCGGCCGAGATCACCGAACGCCTGTCGAAATCTCTGCAGGTGGCGCTGAAGGACCAGAACGTCGTCGCCCGATTTGCCGAACTCGGCACCAAGCCGTCGCCCGAGGCCGATGCCACGCGGGCCGCGCTCAAGGCCAAGCTGGAAAGTGAGATTGCGCGCTGGAAGCCGATCATCGAAGCGGCCGGCCAGTACGCCGACTAAAGGTTTTTAACGGGGCGCCGCCAGCGCCCCGTTTTTACACCGGCATCGGCACGCCCGTGAGGCGGGCCGGGAGGACGCCATGAAACCTTTCGCAATCGACAGAACCAACGGCATATGCGCCGCGCTGTTGATCTTTATTGGCGCCTTTTTCGCGCTGCAGTCGCTGGGCCTCGAAATCGGCACCGCCTTTCGCATGGGGCCGGGCTATTTCCCGCTGGTGCTGGCAATTGTGCTCATTCTGCTCGGCGCCGTCATCCTAGTCGAGGCAGTGCGCTTCGAGAGCGAGCCGATCGGTTACATTGCGTGGCGCGGCATGCTGTTCATCCTGCCTGCTCCGATCTTCTTCGGCCTGACGGTGCGCGGCCTCGGCTTCATCCCGTCGATCTTCCTGACGGCGCTGATCGCATCTTTCGGTAGCGGCCGTATGAAGCCGCTGACTGCACTCGTGCTGTCAGCCGGCCTGACGCTGTTCGCATTCGTCGTCTTCAGCTACGCACTCGGCCTGCCGTTTCGGCGTTTCGGCCCGTGGTTGCCAACGTCGTTGTGAGGAGATGAAATGGAACTCCTCAACAACCTCGCACTCGGCTTTTCGACAGCCACATCTTTGGCAAACCTCGGTTTCTGCCTGATCGGCGTCCTTCTCGGCACGCTGATTGGCGTCCTGCCCGGCATCGGTGCCACCGCAACCATCGCCATGCTGTTGCCGATCACCTTCCAGATCGGCGACCCGGTTTCCTCTCTCATCATGCTCGCCGGTATCTATTACGGCGCGCAGTATGGCGGCTCGACCACCGCCATTCTCATCAACATGCCCGGCGAATCCTCGTCGGCCGTCACCGCAATCGATGGCTATCAGATGGCCAGGAACGGCCGCGCCGGAGCAGCCCTGGCGACCGCGGCGATAGGCTCGTTCTTTGCCGGCACGGTGTCGACCTTCCTCGTCGCCATCTTCGCCCCACCGCTGACGGCGATAGCGCTGAGATTCGGCGCGCCCGAGTATTTTTCGCTGATGATCGTCGGCCTGGTCTCGTCCGTCGCGCTCGCCCACGGCTCGATCGTCAAGGCACTGGCCATGGTCGTGCTCGGCCTGCTGCTCGGCCTTGTCGGCACCGATATCTACACCGGCACACCCCGATTCACGCTCGGCATCCGCGAATATGCCGACGGGCTGAATTTCGTCGCAGTGGCGGTCGGCGTCTTCGGCGTCGCCGAGATACTGCGCAACCTCGAAAACGAGCATGAGCGTTCCGTGCTGATCCGAAAGATCTCCGGCCTTATGCCGACCCGCGAAGATTTTCGGCGCATGGCGGCTCCCATCGTGCGCGGGACAATCATCGGTTCGGCGCTCGGCATCCTGCCGGGAGGCGGCGCGATCCTTGCCGCCTTTGCCTCCTACACCGTCGAAAAACGTGTCTCGAAAAATCCCGGGGAATTCGGCAAGGGCGCCATCGAAGGCGTCGCCGGACCGGAATCGGCCAACAATGCCGGCGCCCAAACCTCCTTCATCCCGATGCTGACGCTCGGCATTCCGGCCAACCCGGTAATGGCGCTGATGATCGGCGCGATGATCATCCAGGGCATCGTGCCCGGCCCCAATGTCGCCATCGAACAGCCTGCACTGTTTTGGGGTATCATCACCTCGATGTGGATCGGCAATCTGATGCTGATCATCTTGAACCTGCCGCTGATCGGGCTTTGGGTGAAACTTCTTACCATCCCCTACTATGTGCTCTTCCCGATCATCATGGCGTTCTGCTCGATCGGCGTTTACAGCGTCAACACCAACGTCTACGACCTCTATGCCGTCGCCTTCTTCGGCTTGCTTGGCTACCTCCTGACCAAGCTGCGCTGCGAACCTGCGCCGCTGCTGCTCGGCTTCGTGCTCGGCCCGCTGCTCGAGGAAAACCTACGCCGCGCCATGATCCTCTCGCGCGGCGATCCGAGCACCTTCGTGACGCGGCCGATCAGCGCCAGCCTGCTCCTCATCGCGCTTGCCGTGCTCGTCATCGTGTTTCTCCCCGCGGTCAGGAAGAAGCGCGAGGAGGTGTTCGTCGAGGAGAGTTCCTGAATGTGGACGGCGCCACATACGAGGAACTTCAGAGTCACTTGCCGGGCACTGACTCAGTAGCCGCTTCTACTGGCCCGAGCGGCGCGATCTCGACCAGCGGTGCAGGCACGCTGGTCGTCTTTTCCTTGGCCTTGCAGATATCGGCGATGACGCAGGCCGGGCAATCCGGCTTGCGCGCCTTGCAGACATAGCGGCCGTGCAGGATCAGCCAATGATGCGCGTGCCGCATATATTCATCCGGAATGATCTTCAGGAAACCTTGCTCGACCTGTTCCGGCGTCTTGCCCGGCGCCAGGCCGAGCCTGTTACCGATGCGGAAGATGTGCGTGTCGACCGCCATCGTATGCTGGCCGAATGCCACGTTGAGCACGACGTTGGCGGTCTTGCGGCCGACACCCGGCAGCTCGACCAGTTGATCGCGATCCTCAGGCACCTCGCCGCCATGGTCGCGGATCAGCGCCTCCGACAGCGCGATGACGTTCTTGGCCTTGTTGCGCCATAGCCCGATGGTGCGGATATGGTCGCCGAGCTTGGCCTCGCCTAGCGCCAGCATCTTTTGCGGCGTGTCGGCGATTTTGAACAGCGCCCGCGTCGCCTTGTTGACGCCGGCGTCCGTCGCCTGAGCCGAAAGCACCACCGCCACCAACAGCGTGAAGGCGTTGATATGTTCGAGCTCGCCCCTCGGTTCCGGCCGCTGAACGGAAAAGCGCCGGAAAATCTCATGCACCTCGGCCGCGCTGTAAAGCGCCCGCGATCTCGCCGGCCGCGGACGCGGCTTGACGTTCGAGCCGTCGCGGCGGCCGGGCAACAGGTCTTTTTTTAGCGCAGAAGAGTTTTTGGGCTTGGGGCTTGTCATTGCCTTCCTATAATATTCCCCAATGAGCGACACAAACGCCTCATTTCAGGCCGACGAGCCATTTTTCCAGGCGCTGCTGACACCGCACCGGTCGCTGGGCAAGACCGGCTTTGCCATCCTGATGGGCGCCCTGCTGTTCGGCTGGCTGGTGACCGGAGCTTTTTTTCTGTCGCGCGGCGCCTGGCCGGTGTTCGGCTTCTTCGGCCTCGACGTGATCGCCGTCTACATCGCCTTCCGCGCCAATTATCGTGCCGCCCGGGCTCGCGAGGAGGTATCGGTGTCGCGCACCAGCCTCGACATCCGCAAGACTGCCCCGTCAGGCAAATCGGAAGCACACCGCTTCAATCCGTTCTGGGCGCGCTTTTCGATCGCCCGCCACGCCGAGATCGGCATCACCAGAATGGCGGTCGAGGCGCAAGGAAAAACCGTCTCGATCGGCGGCTTCCTCAACCCTGCCGACCGCGAAAGTTTTGCCACCGCATTTTCGCGCGCTCTGGCAGCCGCCAAGGCGCGCTGAGCCAGCGTTTCAGAACCGATAGCGCAACAGCCTGCCGATCTTGCGCAATGCTGGAATGTATTTCCAAAGGCGAACGAACAGTTTCGCGAACCAGCGCATGCGAGCGGCATGTTCCGGCTTATAGGCAGGGATGTCCTCGACGAACCGCAGCTTCGGAACGGCTCGCTCCAATTCATGCGGGTTCTCGATGCTCCAGTGGACCTCGGCGCCGGTGGCGCGGAAGGAGGAATTGAGGCGAATGATCTTCAGTCCCAGGCGACTATAGGCATCGAAAACCAGTTCGCCGCTCGAAAGATGTCCCACCAAACGAGAAAACAGTTGCTGCCCCTCCTCGGCACCCAGGTAGGGAGTCAGGCCTTCCGCCACGACTATGGCCGGGCGATCCCGAGGTACTTTGTTCAGCCATCCAGGTTCGGTGACCGACGAAGCGATCAGATGGTAGTGATCCCGCACTGGATAGAGCTTGCGCCTGAGATCGATGACTTCGGGATAGTCGACGTCGAACCAGTCCACGCCGGCTGGCGGGTCGATACGGAATATGCGCGTATCGAGCCCACACCCGAGATGCAGTACGATGGCGTCAGGATTTCGGGGGAGAAAGTCCTGAACGCAGACGTCCAGCGTCTTTGCCCTGATTGCTAGACCGACGCCGAGATTGTTGTCGACCTTGAGCCGTGAGAAATCATAGTCGATGTTGCGCACCGCCTCGTCGGCAAAGTAGTCCCTGAGCAGCGAATTGGGCAGCCGGCTCTCCAGCGCCTTGCCGTAAAGTGTTAAAAGCAAAGTCTCCTTTGCCCCGGTCAGGTTTACTTTTTCACCAGCCACGACCGTCCTCCCCATTCAAAGCCCAGCTCTATCTGGGTACATGCCGCGGGAAAGCAAGTTTCGGGTGGTGATCGGCGCCGCGAAGGACGATATTCGCACTCAAGGAGATACTGCCATGAACGCCCAAATGCCTCTCAAAACGACAGCAATCCTTCAGAAAGACATCACGCCTGAAGGTGGAGACTACGAAATCGTCCGTCGTGCCATCGAAAAGATCAGCCTCGACTATCGCGACCAGCCCTCGTTGGAAGTGCTGGCCGAGGAGGTCGGCGAGACACCGACCGGGCTGCAGAAGCTGTTCACCCGCTGGGCCGGCCTGTCGCCCAAGGCTTTTCTGCAGGCCGTCACCCTCGATCATGCGCGCAAGCTGCTCGATGCCGGCATGCCGCTGCTTGAAACCTCGTTCGAACTCGGCATGTCCGGCCCAGGCCGGCTGCACGATCTGTTCGTCACCCACGAAGCGATGTCGCCGGGCGATTACAAGACCCGCGGCGCAGGGCTCACCATCCGCTACGGCTATCATATCTCGCCTTTCGGCATCGCGCTGATCATGGTGACGGACCGCGGCCTTGCCGGCCTCGCCTTCAACGACCCCGGCGGCGAGCGTGCGGCCTTTGCCGACATGTCCAGCCGCTGGCCGAATGCGACCTATGTCGAGGACATGGCGGCGACGGCGCCCTATGCCGCGCGCATCTTCGATCCGTCGCTGTGGCGCGCCGACCAGCCGCTGCGCGTCGTCATGATCGGCACAGACTTCCAGGTCCGTGTCTGGGAGGCCTTGCTGCGTATTCCGATGGGCCAGGCCTGCACCTATTCCTCGATCGCCGCGCGCATCGGCGCACCGAGCGCCAGCCGGGCTGTCGGTGCCGCGGTCGGTGCCAATCCGATGTCCTTCGTCGTGCCGTGCCACCGGGCTCTCGGCAAGTCCGGCGCACTCACCGGCTACCATTGGGGCCTGACCCGAAAACGCGCCATCCTCGGCTGGGAGGCGGGACAGGTCTCTTGAATAGCCAACGAATGGAAACGACACGAGCGATGCAAGGACCGCTAGGGTGACAAGCAGCGATCTTACGGAGTAGCTTCCCGCGCAATTAGAGTGGTATGCGCTAGCGGGAGGCATTTCTTGATCGTTGTCATCGGCTCCATCAATCTCGATCTCATCGCAAGTGTCGACCGCTTGCCCGGTCCCGGCGAGACCGTGCGCGGCTCCGGTTTCGCTACTGCCCCCGGCGGCAAGGGCGCCAACCAGGCGCTGGCCGCCGCCCGCGCCGGCGCCAAGGTGCGCATGGTCGGCGCGGTCGGCAAGGACAGCTTCGCCAGCGACGCTCTGGCGCTGCTGCGCGACGGCAAGATCGACCTGTCCGGCGTCGGCGAGACCTTTGCCTCGACCGGTACCGCGTTGATCATGGTCGGCGCCGACGGCGAGAACGTGATCGCCGTTGTGCCGGGCGCCAATGATTCGGTCGTGCCGGGTGACCTTTCCAAGGCCTTCCTGAAAAACGGCGACGTCGTGCTGCTGCAACTGGAGATCCCGCTGCAGACCGTCGAGGCAGCACTCGACGCGGCAAGGACAGCCGGCGCGATCACAGTGCTCAACACCGCACCTTTCCATGGCGACGCGGCCGGCTTCCTCGGCAAGGCCGACTATCTCGTCGCCAACGAAACCGAGTTCGACCTCTATGGCGAGGCGCTGTCGTTGAATGGCCGCGACCGCCCGGCACGGATGCGCGACTATGCCGCGAGAACCGGCCGCACCATCGTCGTCACGCTTGGCTCGGACGGCGTTCTGGCGGCTACGCCGGACGATCTCCTGATGGTTCCGGCGCTGAAGATCAGTCCGCTCGATACGGTCGGCGCCGGCGACACGTTCTGCGGCTATTTTGCAGCCGGGCTGGCAGCCGGCCTGCCGCTCGACCAGGCGCTTGCCCGCGCTGCCGCAGCCGGTTCGCTGGCCTGCCTGAAGGCCGGTGCACAGCCGGCCATCCCGCTGGCCAGGGACGTCGATGCCGCCCTGCAGAAATCTGCAGGCTAAAGCGGGATGACAGCCATGCGCCCGACGACGAAGCACGCGGTGCCGCCCGCCGGCGACATCTGCCGCCTGTCTGCCGTGGAGCTTGCCGGGAAGATCAGGCGCCGGCAGCTTTCGGTGCGCGAAGTGGTCGCGGCATGCCTCGACAGGATCGAGGCGGTGAACCCGCTGGTCAACGCTATCGTTTCACTGCGTGAGCGTGCCGACATCCTGCGCGAGGCCGACAGCGCTGACGCTCATCTGGCGCGAGGAGGAGATACCGGATCGCTGTTCGGCCTGCCGATCGCGATCAAGGATCTTGCGCTGACAAAAGGCCTGAGAACCGCCTTCGGCTCGCCGATCTTCGCCGATTTTGTGCCTGAGGAAGACGACTTCTTCGTCGAGCGCGTCCGCAAGGCCGGCGCGATCATCATCGGCAAGACCAACGTTCCCGAATTCGGGCTCGGCTCCAACACCTACAACACCGTGTTCGGACAGACGCTCAACGCATTTGACCCGGCGCTGACCGCCGGCGGCTCGAGCGGCGGTGCGGCGGTCGCGCTGGCGCTCGACATGGTTCCCGTTGCCGATGGCAGCGATTTTGGCGGTTCCCTGCGCAATCCCGCTGCCTACAACAATGTCTATGGCTTCCGTCCATCGCAGGGATTGGTGCCGGCCGGCCCTGACCTTGATGTGTTTCTTGCGCAAATGGGCGTCGAAGGGCCGATGGGGCGTAACGTGCGTGACATGGCGTTGCTGCTCGACGTTCAGGCCGGCTATCATCCTCGCGCGCCGCTGTCGCATGATAAGCCAGGCTCGTTCCTCGAAGGGCTGGAAGCACCGGCGGCCGGCGGGCGCATCGCCTGGCTCGGCGATCTTAACGGCCATCTGCCGGTTGAAGCAGGCATTCTACAGCTTTGCGAGGCAGCACTCGGCCGGTTCGCGGATGTATCCTTCGAGGCCGAGCCGCTGATGCCGGAATTCGACTTCGAAGCGCTGTGGCAAGCCTTTGTAACGCTTCGCCAGGCGAGCAGCGGTTGTGCACTCAAGGCGCATTACGACGATCTCCTGAAACGAAGTCTGCTGAAGCCGGAGGCCGTTTGGGAGGTGGAACATGCACTGCGCCTCACCGCGCCGCAGATCCACGCCGCCACGGTGAGGCGCTCGTCCTGGCATCGAATGCTGCTGTCGCTCTTCGAGCGTTTCGACCTGATTGCGCTGCCAGCCGCACAGGTCTTTCCCTTCGATGTCGTCACCCACTGGCCAAGGGAAGTGGCCGGGCGTGCCATGGACAGCTATCACCGCTGGATGCAGGTCTCAGCGCTCGCCACGCTGGGCGGCTGCCCGGCGGTCAACGTACCGGCGGGCTTCGACGCCAGGGGCCGGCCAATGGGCATGCAATTGATCGGGCGGCCGCGCGGTGACCTCTCCGTGCTGAGGGCGGCTGCCGCCTATGAGGCAACGCTGCCATGGCAGGCCGGCGCCTGCTGAAATCAGCTCCGTATTGTCGGCGCCTCGCCGACTTGCACGCAACTCATCGCCATGCATTGATCGCGACAGCGCGCCGCACGAGCGGCATCTGTGGAGGGAAAAAATGTCGCTGGAACTCTACGCCACCTATGTCGTCGCCTGCATCGTCATCATCCTGGTGCCGGGGCCGACGGTGACGCTGATCATTGCCAACAGCATCCGCCACGGCTCGCGCGCCGGGCTCGCCAATGTCGCCGGCACCCAGGCCGGGCTGGCCATCATGATCGCCATTGTCGGCATCGGGCTGACCTCGCTGATCGCCGGCATGGGCCACTGGTTCGAATGGGTCCGGCTGATCGGCGCCGCTTACCTGATCTGGATGGGCGTGCAGATGTTCCGCTCGAAAGGCAAGCTTAACGCCGACGGATCGGCAAAAAAGCCGCGTGGCGGCTTCTTTTTGCAGGGGCTGCTGGTGGCGATCAGCAATCCAAAGACGCTGGTGTTCTTCGGCGCCTTCTTTCCGCAGTTCATCGCGCCTGAAGGCAATTACGCACTACAGATCGGCGTCATGGGTCTCACCGCGATGATCTTCGCCGCAGTCTCGGATTCGACCTACGCGCTGGCCGCCGGCCGCGCAGGGCGTCTGCTGTCGGCCGGCCGCGTCAAGCTCTTGTCGAGGATCAGCGGCAGCTTCCTGGTCGGCGGCGGCCTGTGGCTGGCGTTTTCCAAGGCGAAGTAACGGCCGCGAGCCCGGCGACGCCAACAGCAACATCCTGGAATAGGAAGGCCGATTGAAAGTCGGCCTTCAGGCCACCACATGGATCAACAGTTGGGGATTCATGTCTATGCCGTGGACTTACGCGGATTTGAAAAGGAACGCGTTTGGCGTGATCCTGTCCATCGCTTTGTTCGCGGCGATGGTTCCGTCGGCTCTGAACAAATGGGCGAATGACGCAAGTCCGATCCGGTCGGTCGACCCGGTCGATGCAACGATCAAAAGTGGACAGGGTAAAGGGCGCAATATCCAATATCTGCTGGTCCTTGAGAACGGTTCGACGGTCCTCGTTTACGACGACCTCCCGCATCTGATCGGCTCGCGCGTCGGCATCGAGCGCGTCACGCGCGACAATGGCTTCGTCTTTTACCGGTTTGCAAATTGAACGACGATCGATTCGATAGGCTGTTTTCAAAGGTGAAGCGAGTGACATGGCTTTTTCGGGGAATCGCTCTTGAACAAAGCCCCTATGCTACTCAACTCTAAGGTATGGGGCCGACAAATATTTCTCTTAGAACCCGCATTCTTTTGCTTCGGGAAGAGTTTCGCGACAGAGTTGTTGGCATCACAATCTTGTGCGCGCTCGCTCTCGCGATCGCTGTGCCGATTGTAACTAGGCAGAACAGTCCGATCACTGGCACACAACTCGTAGGAGGCACCGTCGAAGATGTTGCGACGATGCCTCTAAATCCGAAAGGTTCCGTCGGACATGGACTTTATTATAGATATGAAGTCCGCCTCCATGACGGCAACGCTCGGATATTTGTCGATGGTGAGGTGGAAACACCCCACATGATCGGATCGGAAGTATCGATCGAAGAACAGCAACGCCAGGACGGTACCACCACCTACCGCCTGCTCAACTACTGAGCAGCCCTAAAGCCGCCCCAGCCTTTCCAGCAACAGCGCGAAAAACGCATCATGGTCGATGTCGCGCATCACCATGGCGTTCTTCGGCCGCTTGGTCACCCCCCACCAGTCGATCACCGTCATGCCCATGGTGAGCTCCGAGGCGGTTTCCACGCTGACATTGCAATTGCGACCCTTGAACAGCTTCGGCTTCAGCAGATACGCGATCACGCAAGGATCGTGCAGCGGGCCGCCGTCGGTACCGTATTTCTCCTCGTCGAAACGTTCGAAGAATTCCAGCATGTCCGCGGTGGCCGTGCCGACCCTGGTGCCGAGCTTGCGGAAGGCCTTCGTGCGCTTGGCGGTGGTCAGCGCCTTGTGGGTGACGTCCAGCGGCATCATCACGATCGGAATGCCGGATTTGAACACGACATCGGCGGCATGCGGATCGACATAGATGTTGAACTCGGCGGTCGGCGTGACGTTGCCGCCCTCGAAGAAGCCGCCGCCCATCAGCACGATTTCCTTGATGCGCGGCGCGATTTTCGGCTCGCGGATCAGCGCCAACGCAATGTTGGTGAGCGGCCCGAGCGCGCAAAGCGTGATCGTGCCGCTCTCCTCCCTCATCAGCGTCTCGACTATGAAATCGACCGCATACTCTTCCTGCAGTTTCATCTTTGGTTCGGGCAGTTGCGGCCCGTTGAGGCCGGTCTTGCCATGCACTTCCTCGGCGGTGACCAGTTCGCGCGCCAGCGGCCGGATGGCGCCTGCATAGACCTTGACGTCCGGCCGGCCGGCCAGCTCGCAGATCTTGCGGGCGTTTTTTTCGGTAAGTTTCAACGGCACGTTGCCGGCCACCGCGGTGATGCCGACGATCTCCAGCTCGGCGCTGCCGAGCGCCAGCAATATGGCGACGGCATCGTCCTGGCCGGGGTCAGTGTCGATGATGATCCTGCGGGATTGGGGCATTTCAATTCCTTGTTTTGGCAAGTCTTTTTGGGCGGGACGTGTGACGGCTTGAAGTCTGCCGGGCGGCGGACCATATCAAGACCATCGGGAAAAATGCCATCCGGGTTTTTCCACTTTATGTCGCTCTTGAGAGGACACTGTAACATGAGCCGAATGACGCCTTTTTCCAGCCCGCTTCTCCTCGGTTTCGATTCCATGGAAAAGACGCTGGAGCGCTTGGCAAAGTCCGGTGACAGCTATCCTCCCTACAACATCGAGCGCCTCAGCGGTGCCGACGGCAAAACCGGAAGGCTGCGTATCACGCTCGCCGTCGCCGGTTTCGCGGAAAGCGATCTCGATGTCACAACGGAGGAGAACCAGTTGGTCGTGCGCGGCCGTCAGAACGACGACACCGAGCGCGAATTTCTCCACCGCGGCATCGCCGCGCGCCAGTTCCAGCGCTGTTTCGTGCTGGCCGACGGCATGCGGGTGATTGCGGCGGAATTGAAGAACGGCCTTCTGTCGATCGATCTCGATCGGCCGGAATCCGAACGGCTGGTACGAAAAATAAACATATCGGTGAAAGACTGATTTTTGCCGATAGCTCTCATGCGGGATGGCCTTGAGCGGCGTCTCGCGGCAAGGAGGCTTGAAATGACCAGAACTAACGAGAATATCATCATGACCAGCGGCGAATTCGCCCATCTCGGCGAAGGTTCGGTCGCCTATCTCAGGAAAGTGTCGAGCGACGATCTGCGCGGCCGTTTCCCGGGCCTCGGCGAAATCGCGCCGGGTCTGGAACTGTGGGCCCTGTTTGCCGCTAATGGCCAGCCGATCCTGCTTTCGGACGCTCGCGACCGGGCACTGGCTGGCGCGCTGGAAAACGATCTGACCCCGGTCGCTATCCACTAACGTCGCTATCCACCAACATTGGCGCCATCGACTGACAAATACGGCGCAGCGATCTGGCTGGAAACGGACAGGGCCGCTCACGGCGGCCCTTCAAAGGATTTAATCAAAACCTCAAGCGGCGTGCGAGGCCTGCGTGTCCGACAGCAGCGCATGGATGGCCACGGCGTCGCGCGTGCCCCTGATCTTGGCAACCGTGTCGGCGTCGCGCAGCACCCGCGCGATGCGCGACAGCGCCTTGAGGTGGTCGGCGCCGGCACCTTCGGGAGCCAAAAGCAGAAACACCAGGTCGACCGGCTGATCATCGAGGGCCTCGAAGTCCACCGGTGTCTCCAGCCGGGCAAAAACGCCGGCGATCCGCTTCACCCCAGCCAGCTTGCCGTGCGGAATGGCGATGCCGTTGCCGACGCCGGTGGAGCCGAGCCGCTCGCGTTGCAGGATGGTGTCGAACACCTCTCGCTCCGGAATGCCGGAAATTGCCGCCGCCCTTTCGGACAGCAATTGCAGCAGCTGCTTTTTGGAGTTCGCCTTCAACGCCGGCATGATTGCCGGAACGCTGACGAGATCGCTCAGATCCATGCTTGAAATCCCTTGTTCGCCTGCCGTCGCCAGTCCCCACGCTCGCGTGCGGCTGGTCTTTACCCCTGCGCGACCTTGGCCGTGGACGGGTCGATCCAGCCGATATTCCCGTCCGGCCGGCGATAGACGATGTTGAGATGGTCATTTCCGGCATTGCGGAAGACCAGGACCGGGCTGTCCTTGGTGTCGAGTTCGATCACCGCTGACGCCACCGACATGGTCCGCAGCGTCATAGTCGATTCGGCGACGATGGCCGGCGCGAAATTCTCCGGTATGTCCTCCTCGTCGTCGGCAAGCGGCGCCATCACCGTATAGGCGACGTCGGTGAGCTCGCCGTTGCTATTGCCTGAATTGTGCGACTTCAGCCGGCGCTTGTAGCGCCTGAGGCGCGTTTCCAGACGGTCTGCCGCGGTATCGAAGGCAAGCGTTGGATCCTGGGCATCGCCGGTCGCCTGCAGCGAAGCACCGGAGTCCAGCCGGATCATGCAATCGGCCGTGTAGCGCGACCCCGATTTGACGACTACGATTTGCCCTGAAAAGCCCCGATCGAAATATTTCCCGATCACTTCCCCGACACGGTCGTTGATGCGCGTACGGAACGCATCGCCGATATCCATGTGTTTTCCCGATATGCGCAGTGTCATCTGAAAACTGACCTTCCTTGCTCAGGCTTCAAACTGTCCCGAGTTTATACTCGTGGTCCGCGCGCACAAGCTTTTGCGGCGTCACTTGCGCCGATTTTAGATCCGAACTTTCCGGTTGATCACAAGCCGCCTTCTTGGCCGTCCCGTGGCCTACGTCGTGACGGACCATCTCTCGTGCGGGCATCGGCGAACTCAAATCCACTCGCCAGCCCGTCTCATGCGGGCGGGCTTCTAGCCACTTCGTCGCCGCTTGTCAATGAAGGGCGAAAGCTGTGGAAATTCCGCCGGAGATCAACGGCCGGCGCTGGCCAAAGCGCGTTTTTCGCGCCGCCGCTGCACCGAAGAGGGTATGTTCATGCCTTCCCGGTATTTGGCCACCGTGCGCCTGGCGATGTCGACGCCGCTTTCCCGCAGCATGTCCACGATGGCATCGTCGGAAAGCACATCGATGGCTTTCTCCTCGTCGATCAGCTGCTTTATGCGGTCGCGCACCGCTTCCGACGAATGCGCATCGCCGCCACCTGACGAAGCGATCGAGGCGGTGAAGAAATAGCGCAGCTCGAACACACCGCGCGGCGTCAGCATGTATTTGTTTGCCGTGACCCGGCTGACCGTTGATTCGTGCATGCCGATGGCGTCCGCCACCGTGCGCAGGTTGAGCGGCTTCAGGTGCCGCACGCCGTGGACGAGAAAAGCGTCCTGCTGGCGCACGATCTCAGAGGCCACCTTGAGAATGGTCTTCGCCCGCTGGTCGAGGCTGCGCGTGAGCCAGTTGGCGTTCTGCAGGCATTCGGCAAGGAAATCCTTTTCCGCCTGGTTTTTCGCATGTGGCGTGACCTGGGCGAAATAGATGTGATCGACCAGCACGCGCGGCAGCGTCTCGGCATTGAGCTCGACCGTCCAGCTGCCGTCATTGGCTGCACGCACCTCGACGTCGGCCACGATCGCATCGCTGGCACCGCGCGAAAACGCCATTCCAGGCCGCGGGTCGAGCGCCCGGATCTCGGCCAGCATGTCGAGCAGATCCTCCTCGTCGACGCCGCAAATCCGCTTCAGCGTCTGGAAATCGCGCCGTGCCAGGAGTTCGAGATTGGCGATCAGCACCTTCATCGCCGGATCGAGCCGGTCGCGCACGGCCAGCTGCAGCAACAGGCATTCGGCGAGGTCGCGGGCGAATATGCCGGCTGGCTCAAATGTCTGGCAGACCGCCAGGACCGGTGCCATCGCCGTGGCGTCCGTGCCGAGGCGGGCGGCGATCTCGGCCATGTCGGCACGCATGTAGCCGGCCTCGTCGAGGCCGTCGGCAAGCTCGCCGGCGATCAGGCACGCCGCCGGATCAGCAAAGGCGAGCGCCACCTGCTCGCCGACATGGTCGCGCAGCGTGATGGCCGCCGCCGCCATATCCGCGACGTCGAAGCCGTCGGAGGAAGAGGTGGAACCGTTGCCGGACGCCGATTTCCATTGTGCCGTCAGGTCGGGCCCGAGCCGCTCGCTCGTACCAGGATCGTCAGGAAACAGGTTTTCCAGCGACGTATCGAGCTTTTCCGAGATCGCCTCGGCGCTCCACGCCGTTTCCGCCTCGAACCAGTCGCCGTCGGCAGCCGGTTCCGATGCGGCGTCGCCCTTCTGCGCCTGGTCGCTGGCGGCGTCCTCCTGCGGTTCGGCGCGTTCCAGCAGGGGATTGCGTTCGATCTCGTCGTCGATGAAGCGTTCCAGCTCGAGATGGGTGAACTGCAGCAGGCGGATCGACTGCATCAGCTGCGGCGTCATCACCAGCGACTGCGACTGTCGTAGCTGTAGTTTTGCCGCCAACGCCATGGTTCGGTTTCAAACGCTCCGTCTACGCACCCGCACTGCTGGAAGGAATTTTCCAGGCCAGCATAGAAACTGGCCCGGCTTTTGCTTGTCAAGGCGAGGAGCGGTAAAACTCGCCTGTCGGAGCGTTTTCAGGCAGAAAATTGAAGAAAAAGCTGCTGGACCACGCCGGAAATCCCGCTCGAGCCGGAATTTCGCACTTAGAGCGTAAATCCCTCGCCGAGATAAAGCCGCCGCACATCGGCATTTGCGACCACTTCGTCGGCTCGACCATGGGTCAGCACCTGGCCGGCATGGATGATGTAGGCGCGGTCGATCAGGCCAAGTGTCTCGCGGACATTGTGGTCGGTGATCAGAACGCCGATGCCACGTGCCGTCAAGTGGCGCACGAGCTGCTGGATGTCGGCGACGGCGATCGGATCGATGCCGGCGAAAGGTTCGTCGAGCAACATGTAGGCGGGGCGGGTTGCCAAGGCGCGGGCAATTTCGAGGCGTCGCCGCTCACCGCCGGAGAGCGACAGCGACGGAGCCTTGCGCAGATGGCTGATGTGAAATTCCTCGAGCAATTCGTCGAGCAGGCGCTCACGCTCCTTGCGGCTCTTTTCGACCACTTCGAGCACGGCCCGGATGTTTTGCTCGACATTCAGGCCGCGAAAAATCGAGGCTTCCTGCGGCAGATAGCCGATGCCGAGACGGGCGCGGCGATACATCGGCATCGACGTGACGTCGAAACCGTCGATTTCGATCGTGCCTTCATCGACCGGCACCAGGCCGGTTACCATGTAGAAACAGGTCGTCTTGCCGGCGCCGTTGGGGCCGAGCAGCCCAACCGCCTCGCCGGCGCGCACGCCCAGCGTCACGCCGCTGACGACTTTGCGGCCCTTGTAGCTTTTGGTCAGCCCCTTGGCGATCAAGGTTCCCTTGAACTTTGCCGCTTCGACGGTGACCCTGGCCGGTGCCGCAAGTTGGCTGGCGGCGCGCCCTGGAAGACGCGCCAGCAGCGACGATATGCCGGTCATCAGGGTTTCGCTGCTCCAGACTTCGCCGGCGGCGTGATCGACATCATGACGCGGCCGCCGCAGGCGTCGACCTGGGCAAGGCCGCTCTTCATCTGCACAGTGAGCTTGCAGCCGACAAGCACGTTGTCGCCTTGCGAGAGCACGACCTTGCTGCCCGAAAGCACCAGCACTTCGGTCTTCATGTCGAAAGTGCCGCGGTCGCCGGTGGCAACCTGATTGTCCGATTTGATGTAGACCTTATCGTCGACCTCGAGATGGTCGATGTTGGCGGATCCGGTCATTGCCGCGGCACCCGCCGGCTGGGCGCTTTTGGCGGCGCCTGCATCCCTGACGTAATAGACCGTCATTTTGCCGGCCTTGAGCACAGTTGGACCCTGGACGACGTTGACGTTGCCGGTGAAGACGGCAACGCTTTCCGCTTGGCGCACCTCGAGCTTGTCGCTTTCGATCTGGATCGGCTTGTCGCCCGACAGCCTGAGGCCGGACATTTGGCTGGTGGCCTTGGACTGCGCCAGCGACGGCGCCGTCCCCAAGGTCAGCCCCAAGGTTAGCAACGCCGAAATCGCGGCGAGGCGCCGTGCCGAACTACTGAACCGCATTGGTCTCTCCGCTCTTTGCCTCTGCCGCCTTCAAACTGGCGGGATCGATGTCGACGCGCACCTTGTTCTCGAAAACCAGGACCTTGCCATTGTCCTGGACCGACATCGAATCCGCCCTGATCCGCGACCCGCCGCGGCTGACATCGACGGGCTCGCTTGTCTTCATAGTGCCTTCGCCCATGTCGAGATAGACTGATTTGAATTTTGCCACCACACCATCCGTCGTCGACACGGTCACATCGCTGGTCAGGCTGAGCGTGTTGCCGTCGCGATCGTAGGTGCCGTGCGTGGCGTTGATGGCGGCCGTGTTGTCGGCCGCAATCGGCAGCTTGGCCTTGATGCCTTCCAGATCGATGATGCCCTGTTTGCTGACGTCCTGTATGGCGCGCAGGGCCGTCATCGAATAGGGCAGGTCCTGCTTGGTGAAGCCGTTGAGCTTGGGATTGGCCATCACCAGCTTGCCATCGGCAAAGGCGCCGCCGTCGGCCTGCACCTCGATTGCAGCGGGAGCCATGAGATAGGAATAGACCGGAAACGCGACCGCAATCACGGCAGCGACCAGCGGCACGGCCAGCTTGAGGATACGGACCCGGCGCGAATGACGCTGCGCAACGTCAAACGCGTCGACCCGCGCCCGGCCTGCGGCCTTGGGAGCCAACTCCGTCTCGGTGTTGGTCGGTTCGATTGGTCCCGCTAACATGACTGCTTCTTCTAAACCCCTGCCCGCCAGGCCGCCCTATAGGTGGGGTGCCGGCGCCCTCAAGCAAGCACAAGCCGAGGAAAACCGCAAAAATGTGACAGCCGCCCCTGTACAATGAAAATGGCCCCAGCGCAGCCTGTACCTCATACCAGATATGGGCGCACAGTGTTAGAGCCTGTAGAACGTGACAGGTTGAGGCTTGCCGCGAATGCCTAAGACGGCCTTTGGCGCAAGGCCGTCAGGAAACGGTAGCCGGGCGCGAATGGTTGCTTTAAAAGCATCTGCTCCCACCGACTACGAGGCTGACCATGGCATTGAGAGCCGACGACCTGATCGACCGCCGCCGCTTGCGCCGCAAGCTGACATTCTGGCGTGTTGCGGCGATTATCGTCGCAGCAGCCGGACTGATCGCCTTCTCGGCATGGATCTATGGTGACGACTTCACCGGCGCGGCTGTCGACCACATCGCCAAGGTCAAGATCGAAGGTACCATCACCGAAGACGAAGAACTGATCAAGCGGCTGGAGGCAATCCGTCAGTCGCCGCGCGTCAAGGCTGTGATCCTGTCGATCGATTCACCCGGCGGCACCACCGTCGGTGGCGAGTCGATCTATGAGGCAGTGCGCAAGCTCGCCGCCGACAAGCCGGTGGTGGCCGAGGTCGGCACGCTCGCGGCTTCGGCGGGCTATATGATCGCCACCGCGGCCGACCATATTGTCGCACGCAAATCCTCGATCGTCGGCTCGATCGGCGTGCTGATCCAGTACCCGGACGTCAGCGGCCTCATGGACAAGCTCGGCGTCAAGCTGGAGGAGGTGAAATCCTCGCCCTTGAAGGCCTCGCCTTCTCCCTTCAAGCCGACCAATGACGATGAGCGCGCCATGGTCCGCAAGCTCATCCTCGACAGCTACGACTGGTTCGTCGGCATCGTCGCCGAGCGCCGCAACATGACCAAGCCGGAGGCGCTGGCGCTCGCAGACGGGTCGATCTTCACCGGCCGGCAGGCGGTCACCAACAGATTGATCGACGCGGTCGGCGGCGAGGCCGAAGCAATCGACTGGCTTGCAGGCAAGGGTGTCGATGCCAAGCTCAAGGTGGTGGAATGGAAGGACACGGAAAAACGTGGTGGTTTCCTGTTCTCCAAGGCGATGGCGCAGACCGTCGGTGCTGCGCTTGGCCTGCCCGGCCATGGCGGCGACGTCCTTCACGAAATTGGAGCGGACCGCTTGTTTCTTGACGGTCTCGTTTCCGTCTGGCACCCTTGAGGAACCGCTTGGGACGAGTGAAAAACCAAATAAAATCATTCTGATAATTTCGGCGGCACTGCTTTTACGGGGAGCCTTTTCATGATCAAATCCGAACTTGTGCAGATCATCGCCACGCGTAATCCGCATCTTTTCCTGCGCGACGTCGAAAACATTGTCAGCGCCATCTTCGATGAAATCACCGACGCGCTTGCCGAGGGCAACCGGGTCGAGTTGCGCGGCTTCGGCGCGTTTTCGGTGAAAAACCGCCCTGCCCGTACCGGCCGCAACCCGCGCACCGGCGAATCCGTAGAGGTCGAGGAGAAATGGGTACCGTTCTTCAAGACCGGCAAGGAATTGCGTGAAAGGCTGAACGGAGGCAAATAGGCGCGGCGCCCGCCACCGCTCCCGCCTTTTCTTCCGAACGGAAAAACATGTTCAATCGCTTTCTCCTCATCGTGGTTTTCGTGCCGCTGGCCGTCATCCTGATTGCGTTGGCCGTCGCCAACCGCGAACCGGTCGCCTTCACGCTCGATCCGTTCAACCCCGGCAATCCGGCGCTGACGCTGACCATGCCGCTCTTCATTTTCCTATTCCTGGCGCTGGCCATCGGCATGATCGTCGGCAGCCTGGCTACCTGGACCAAGCAGGGCCGCTACCGCAAGCTGGCGCGCCAGCGCGGCGCCGAGGCAGAGAACCTGCGCCAGGCGGTCAGCCGCGCGCCCACCGCGTCGCAGGGCCCAGCCTTGCCGAAGCCGACGAACTGAGCCGCGGCTCGGGCCTGAAGCACAACCGGCCTAGTTCTCCACGGAGCCTTTCATGCTGACCATTTCCGCCGCCGAGGTCGACCGCGCGCTGACCTTTTCCGGGCTGGTCGAGACGTTGCGCGCCGCTTTTCGCGATGGCGCCGTGCAGCCGGTCAGGCACCATCACACGGTTGAGCGGCCCGATGGCGCCGCCTCGACGCTGCTTTTGATGCCGGCCTGGACCGACTTCAACGCAGCCGGCACCTCGGCCGATGGCCATATCGGCGTCAAGATCGTCACCGTGTCGCCCGACAACAATGCCGTCGGCAAGCCCGCGGTGATGGGGCTTTACCTGTTGCTCGACGGCGCCACCGGCGAGCCTCAGGCCTTGATCGATGGCCAGCGGCTGACACAGTGGCGCACGGCCTGTGCGTCGGCGCTGGCCGCCTCCTATCTGGCCCGCGCGGACGCATCGCGGCTGCTGATAGTGGGCGCCGGCGCGCTGTCGCCGTTCCTTGCAAAGGCGCATTCGGCGGTACGTCCGATCAAGAACATCCGCATCTGGAACCGCACGCCGGCCAACGCCGAAAAGGTCGCGGCAAGATTGCGTGCCGAGGGTTTTGCGGCCGAAGCAGCAGGCGATCTCGACGCCGAACTCGGAAAGGCCGATATCGTGTCGTCGGCGACCATCACCACCATGCCACTGATCAAGGGCGCACTCTTGAATCCCGGCGCCCATGTCGATCTGGTTGGCGGCTTCACGCCGGCGATGCGCGAAAGCGACGACGACGCGATTGCACGCGCCCGGGTCTATGTCGACACCCGCGCCGGCGCCACCAAGGAGGCAGGCGATATCGTCCAGCCGCTGGCCTCCGGCGTTCTGAAGCCGGAAGCCATCGTCGCCGATCTCTATGAACTGGCGCGCGGCCAGAAAAAAGGCCGGCAGAACGACGATGACATCACGCTGTTCAAGTCGGTCGGCGCGGCCCTCGAGGACCTCGCCGCCGGCATTGCCGTGTATCGGGCAAGTGTAGGGCAGTAGGGCAGTAGGGCAGTAGGGCAGTAGGAAACCGTGCTAATCGTGCGGCGCCGCGCCTAGTGCTACTTTGCTCTCGCCTACTGCCCTACTGCCCTACTGCCTTTGCCAATAAACCCGCAGCCGGTGGCTGTCGGGATCAAGCGCGACGAAGGTGCGGCCGAAATCCATGTCGGTCGGCGTCTGCAGAATTTTCAGCCCGCGGCCGGCCCACTCGGCATGGGTGGCGTCGACGGCACCCGGCGTGTCCAGCGCAAAGACGATCTCGGCGCCACCGCCTGCTGCCGCGGCGGCCGGTTCCACGGTGTGACGCGACCAGAGGCCGAGCTTGAAGCCGTTGTCGAGCACGAACAGCACGAAGGTCGGCGAGGTCTCGACCGGCTGCCGCCCAAGCAGCGCGCTGTAGAAGGCGCCGCTTTGCTCAGGCTTGTCGACAAAGAGGATGACGAAATTGGGCGGTGTCATGAATTGCTCTCCAGATGGTTTCGACTGGAGGAGCATACCGTACGCCACTGCCAGATTCTGGCAGCAGTCTCAACTGAGCAGCAGCCTTAGCTTGGCGTGTCGAGCGTCGCCCGCCATTCTTTGAGCAGCACCTGACGGCGACGCGGATAGCGCATCTCGGTGGCATTGAGGCCGGATATCCGGTCGGCGCGAAAGTGCCTGAAATCCTGGCGCATCTCGCACCAGGCCGCGACGACGCGCACCTTGTCGAAGAAGCCGAGTGCGAACGGCCAGACGGTGCGCTCGGAGGCAGCGCCGCCGGCGTCGCGATAGACAAAGCTCAGCTTGCGCTCCTCGCGGATGGCCTGCCGCACCACGCCGAGATCGATGCCTTCGGTGACCTCGGTGCGCGACCCGACCAACAGCGTCGAGGCGTCGAGCTCTTCGCGCAAATCGTCCGGCAGCACCGCGGCGATCTTGGCCAGCGCGTCGGTGGCGGCGTTCGCAAGCCGCCAGTCCGGCTGCTTGGCCACCCAGCGCGAACCGAGCACGATCGCCTCGATCTCCTCATCGGTGAACATCAAGGGCGGCAGCATGAAACCGGGCCTGAGCACGTAACCCAACCCCGCCTCGCCCTCGATCGGCGCGCCCTGCCCCTGCAGCGTGGCGATATCGCGATAGAGCGTGCGGATCGACACACCCATTTCGCCCGCAAGGCTGCGGCCGCTGACCGGCCGGCGATGCCGGCGCAGGATCTGGATCAGGTCGAGCAGGCGTTCAGCACGGGACATGAATCATGACCTAGTTTCAATCACGATAGAGCCCCAGCACTTTCGGCGGCAAGCGACATGGTGGCGGACGGGAACGTCTGCGCCCTGACGCCGTTGTCTGGCCATTATGGATATACGCGGGTTGCTGTTGTTCTGGTCGGTTTTGACCGCCATCGTCGCTGCGCTCAGCCTCGGACCATCCTTCGCCCATGTGCTGGAATCGGTGCCGCGGCTGACCAGATGGCCGCCTTCGCTCTGGCGTGAAACCACTGTCTTCAACGCTCAGTTCCAATTCTTCGCGATTGTCGGCGCACCGCTGGACGTGGCCGCGATCGCCTGTCCGGGGCTTCTCGCCTGGATGCTGCGCAGCGACCGCCCGGCATTCTGGTGGATTTTGGCCGCCACCGTGCTTTTATCTGATGGCCCTCGTGGCGTGGTTTACCCTGGTCAAACCGGCAAACGATGTCCTGGCCACCTGGGTGCCTGGACCGATCCCGGACAATTTCGAAAGTATCCGGAGCAGCTGGGAAACCGGCCATATGGTCGTCACCGGCTTCAAGGCCGTTGGTTTCATAGCGCTCGCAGTCGGCCTGCTGTCGATCAGGCGCGGCTGATCCGGTTGCACACGTCGGCAGCCCTTTTGTTGCGCCGGTCAATGTGCTGTGGCAGAAGCGGCGAGCCGCCTTCCGGAGATGCGCCTTCTTGAAACCTTTTCGCGACAAACGCCGCGACAGCCGCCCGCCCGCGAAGGGCGGGGCGGAGCAGCCGCGGCGGCGCGACGCCGGCCTGACCGCCGGTTCGGAGCCTAAACTGCAGGACCGGTCCGAGCCGAAAGCCGCGCCGCGCCCTCTATCCCGCCGCGATGGCGCGCTGCCTGCCGAACATCTGCCGCTGATCCTCGAGGTCGGCGCCAATCAGGACTACGCGCTGCTCGACAGCGGCGCCGGAGAGAAACTCGAGCAATACGGCCCCTACCGCATCGTTCGGCCGGAGGGCCAGGCGATCTGGCAAAAGGCTTTGCCGGCCAGGGACTGGGAGCGCGCCGACGCCATTTTCACCGGCGATACCGACGAGGAAGGCATCGGCCGCTGGCGCTTCCCCAAGACGCCACTCGGCGAGACCTGGCCGATGAAGCATGACGGCATAGATTATCTCGGCCGCTTCACTTCGTTTCGCCATGTCGGCGTCTTTCCCGAGCAGGCCTCGCACTGGGACCACATGGCCGGACTGATCGCGGCGGCAAAACGGCCGGTGAAGGTGTTGAACCTGTTCGGTTACACCGGCCTTGCCTCCTTGGTGGCGGCGCGTGCCGGCGCCGAGGTCACCCACGTCGATGCTTCCAAGAAGGCGATCGGGTGGGCGCGCGAAAACCAGGAAATGGCGGGCTTGTCGCAAAAGCCGATCCGCTGGATCGTCGACGATGCCGTGAAATTCGCCGAACGCGAGGAGCGCCGCGGCAGCCGTTACGACATCATCCTGTTCGACCCGCCCGCCTATGGCCGCGGACCGAAAGGCGAGGTCTGGCAGCTGTTCGAGGACCTGCCGGCGCTGACCGATATCTGCCGCGCGATCCTGACGCCGAAGCCGCTCGCCGTGGTACTGACCGCCTATTCGATCCGCGCCTCTTTTTTCGCCATCCATGCCCTGATGCGCGACACCTTCGCCGGCATGGGCGGCACGGTCGAGTCGGGTGAATTGATCATCCGCGAGAAATCTGCCGGTCGGGCGCTTTCGACCTCGCTGTTCTCACGCTGGGTGGCCTGAATGAGTGCGTACGAACGGCACGCGGGCGCGCCAGGGCAGGTGAAGGAAGTCACCAGCCTCGCCAACCCGCTGGTCAAGGCCATCAAGGCGCTCGCGCTGAAGAAATTCCGTGACCAGCAGAATGCCTTCATGGCCGAAGGCCTGAAGTTGGTCATCGACGCGCTCGATCTCGGCTGGTCGATCAGGACATTGGTCTTCGCCAAGGCCGGACGTGGCAATACGGCGGTTGAAAAGATCGCGGCGCGCACGGTCGCCGCCGGCGGCACCGTCCTTGAAGTTTCGGAAAAAGTGCTGGTCGCCATCACCCGCCGCGACAATCCGCAAATGGTCGTCGGCGTGTTCTCGCAGAAATTCCTGCCGTTGAAGGACATCCGCGTCCGTGACGGCGACGTCTGGGTGGCGCTCGACCGCGTCCGCGACCCCGGCAATCTCGGCACCGTCATCCGCACGGTCGACGCTGTCGGGGCCAGGGGCGTCATCTTGGTCGGCGAGACCACCGATCCCTTTTCGGTCGAAACGGTGCGCGCCACCATGGGCTCGATTTTCGCCGTGCCGGTCGCCAAGGCGTCGCCCGAAGCTTTTCTCGCCTGGCGAAAGAGCTTTCCCGGCCTCGTCGCCGGCACCCATCTGAAGGGTGCGGTCGACTACCGCTCGGTCGATTTTTCAAAAGGCCCGGTGCTTTTGATGATGGGTAACGAGCAGCAAGGCCTGCCTGACGAGCTTGCCGCAAACTGCGACAAACTGCTGCGGATACCGCAGGCCGGCCGCGCCGATTCGCTCAACCTTGCGGTGGCCACCGGCGTCATGCTGTTCGAGATCCGGCGCGGCGCGCTGAAGCTCGGCCCGGAGGATGCCCGATCGTGACGTCCCAAACCGTGAAACTGCAAACTATGAAGTCCTGGAGCCCCTACGCTTTTCTGGTTGTCGCCGCGATAGCGCTCGACCAGTGGCTGAAATATCTGGTCGAGACCGGCCTTGCCTTTCAGGAAAAGCTCGATCTCCTGCCTTTCCTGGCGCTGTACCGCACCTACAACACCGGCATCGCGTTTTCGCTGTTTTCGTCCTTCGGCGACACCGGCCTGGTGGTCGTCGCGGTTGTGGTGGTCGCTTTCGTGCTCTACCTTGCGGCCCGCACGCCGCCGGGCCACCTGCTTGCCCGCATCGGCTTCGCGCTGATCGTCGGCGGCGCGCTCGGCAATCTGATCGACCGCGCTATCTACGGTCATGTCATCGACTATATTCTGTTTCACACGCCGGTCTGGTCCTTCGCGATCTTCAACCTCGCCGATGCCTTCATTTCGGTCGGTGCCGTGCTGGTCGTCTTCGACGAACTCATTGGCTGGCGGCGCGGAGCGTCGAGCGATTGACCTCACTCGCCTGGCGCCGCACATTCTGATCTGCAAGCCCGAGGAGAAAAAATGCCCGAAACCTTCAAAGCCATCCTCGTTTCGCGTGACGCCGAGAAAAACCAGTCAGTCGCGGTGACCGAGCTTACCGAGGCAGACCTGATGGAGGGCGACGTCACCGTCGCGGTCGAGGCGACGACGGTGAACTACAAGGACGGTCTTGCAATTACCGGCAAGGCGCCGGTAATCCGCCGCTGGCCGCTGGTGCCGGGCATCGATTTCGCCGGCACCGTCATCTCGTCTTCCAATCCTGACTGGCGCAAGGGTGAAAAGGTCATATTGAACGGCTGGGGCGTCGGCGAGACGCATTTCGGCGCCTTTGCAGGGCGCGCTCGCGTCAAGGGCGACTGGCTGGTGCCGTTGCCGGACGGCATGAGCCCGCATGATGCGATGGCGGTCGGCACCGCCGGCTACACCGCCATGCTTTGCGTCATCGCGCTGGAGCGCCACGGCATCGTGCCCGACCGCGGCCCGGTGGTGGTGACGGGCGCTGCCGGTGGCGTCGGCTCGGTCGCGGTCTCGATCCTGTCCAGCCTCGGCTATCACGTCATCGCCTCGACCGGCCGCGCTGCCGAAAGTCCCTATCTGATCGACCTCGGCGCCGCGGAAGTGATTTCACGCGACGAGCTCACCCAGCCGGCAAAACCGCTCGCCAAGGAACGCTGGGCCGGCGGCGTCGATGCGGTCGGCAGTCACACGCTGGCCAACGTTCTGTCGATGACCTCCTATGGCGGCGCCGTCGCCGCTTGCGGCCTCGCCGGCGGCATGGACCTGCCGGCAAGCGTCGCCCCCTTCATCCTGCGCGGCGTCTCGCTGCTCGGCATCGATTCGGTGATGGCGCCGAAGGCGGTCCGCCTCGAGGCCTGGCGCCGCATCGGCGCCGATCTTGACCACGCAAAGCTTGCCAGCCTGTCGACGAGCATCGGCTTCGACGGCATCATCGGCGCCGCGCATGACATCGTCGAGGGCAAGATCCGCGGCCGCGTGGTGGTGGATATGTGAGCCCCCAAGGGATAAAAAAGAGCGTGACCGCTAAAATTCGAGCGATCAACCACAACCTTCGATAAGCTCTCTCTGGCAGGAGTTCCGTATGATTGCGGAACCCGGCATCAGAGAGGCGGAACCAGCCGAACGGGCCGACGGGACGGCCCCCGCGGCGCCAGGACGGCAGCTTGTCGACGCGCCACCGCTGGCGCCGGAACTGCCGGCCTCCAACCGCGAAGGCCTGCCCTTCCTGACGCTCGTCGCCATCGTCGTGCTGGCAGGCTTTTCGCATCTGACCGGGGCGCCGATCTTCATCACCATCGGCCTTTTGGCGACAGCCATCGCCGGGCTCGCCATGCATCTGCGCAACAGGCGCACCGAGCGCCGCGCGGTGGCCCTGCTCGATGCCACGACCGCCCGCAGCCGCGCCGAAATCGAGACGCTGGCCGACCGCATGTGGGAGATGCAGGAGAGCGAGGAGCGCTTTCGCGGGCTGATCGATGCACTCGGCGATCTCGTCGTCCATCGTGACCGCGACGGCCACATTGTCTACGCCAACAAGGTTTTCGCCGACCTTGTCGAAACCGACCAGCGCGACCTTGCCGGCAAGACCCTGGCCGAACTAGGCATCGATGTCGGCATCGTCCCCGACGCCGCGTTTTCCGACCATGAATGCCTGAGTTCCACCGACGTCGCCATTCGCACGCCGGACGGCCCACGCTGGTTCTCTTGGATCGAGCTGTCGGTGCGCGACAAGGACAGCGGCGCCGTTTCGCATCGCGCCATCGCCCGCGACATCACCGCTCGCAAGCGCGCCGAATCCTCGCTGATCACCGCCCGCGAGCGGGCCGAATATGCGAGCCAGGCCAAATCGCGCTTCCTCGCCACCGTCAGCCACGAGATCCGCACTCCGATGAACGGCATCATGGGCATGGCCCGGCTTCTCGCCGACACCAGCCTTTCGCCCGAGCAGCGGACCTATGTCGGCGCCATCTCGACCTCGGCCAGCGCGCTGCTGGCGCTGATCGAGGACCTGCTCGATTACTCGAAGATCGAGGCCGGCCGCTTCGATCCCGAACCGCAGCCGATGTCGGTGCGTGAGATCGCCGACAACGTCATCGAACTCTTGGCGGCGCGGGCTTTTGCCAAGGATATCGGCCTCGGCTGCCATGTCGAACCCGACGTGCCGCAGCTGATCACCGCCGACCCCGGCAGGGTCAGGCAGGTGCTGCTCAATCTCATCGGCAACGCCGTCAAGTTCACCGACAGCGGCGGCGTCCTGGCAAGCATCGCCCGCGTCCGCACCGAAACCACCGACCGCATCCGCTTCACCATCGCTGATACCGGCCCCGGTCTGCGCGAGGAGGACATGGAGCGCATCTTCGAGGACTTCGAACAGGCTGACGGCACCTCGACCCGTGCGCATGGCGGTGCCGGCCTCGGTCTCGCCATTTCCAAGCGCCTGGTGACCGCCATGGGCGGCACTATCTCTGTGTCGAGCCGGCTTGGCCAGGGGTCCGAATTCGTCTTCGATATTCCCGCTATTTCCGCCGTCGAGGCGCCGCAGATCCGCCAGGACGCGCTGTCGGGCCGGCATGCGGTGATCGTGTCGAAGAACCTGGTCGAGGCCGAAGCCCTCGCCCGCACCATTCGCGCCAATGGCGGCACGGTCGATCTGGCCACCGCCGCCGCCCAGGCCACCGCTTTCGCCGAGGGCTGTGACGTGCTTCTGATCGATGCTGCCATGGAGCAAAGCGACGGCAGGCTGCTCAGGCGCCTGCGCCAGAGCGGATTTGCCGATTGCGAGGCAGTGACGCTGATCGCGCCGACCGACCGCGGCATGCTTGGCGAGTTCCGTGCCAATGGTTACGCCACCTTCCTTGCGAGGCCGGTGCGCGGCGAGACATTGCTGCGCGTGCTTTTGACCAGCCATGCACCGGTCATCGCCGAGCCGCAACTGCAAAGGCGCGGCGCGCAGGCGGGGCACGCCATTGGCGCCCGCCAGCAGGGCCTGTCGGTGCTGATCGCCGAGGACAACGACATCAACGCCATGCTGGCCCGCGCCACGCTGCTGAAGGCCGGGCATCGCGTGAAAGTGGTCGGCAACGGCAAGGCCGCGGTCGAGGCGGTCATCAGCACCGGCCACAAGCACCGCTACGACGTGGTGCTGATGGACTTGCACATGCCTGTCATGGACGGTCTGGACGCCATCGCCGCCATCCGCCGCCATGAGGAGGAGACCGCGGTGCCGCCGGTGCCGATCATGGTGCTGTCGGCCGACAGCCAGGAAAAGACCCGCCACGCCGTGCTCGCTCACGGTGCCAGCGGCTTCGTCACCAAGCCGCTCGACCCCGATGCCCTGGTTCATGCGGTCGAAGGGCAAGCGGCCGCCTGAGGCACAACATAGACGGTTGATAGATTGCCCAGCCGACGAAGTATTGCCCGCAGAGCCGTATCACGGTACTGTCACAATCCTGTTGCACTCTACACCGTATCCCCGTGCCAAGAGGGATGGCTCGAAGGAGAATCACTCGTGCATACAGTCATGCCGGAATGTGATGCTCGGCCGAACGCCAGCGGGCCTTTGCTCGTCGGCCGGAACGCCGATGCCGTCATAAAAGGCGCATCGCTCGGCCGCATCGGCAATCTCGAAGTGCGGCTCGCCCGCAACGAGGCCGAGATCGCTGCCGCGCAGGAAGTGCGCTACCGGGTGTTCTACGACGAGCTTGGCGCCAGGAAGGACCTGTTTCAGATGCAGGACCGCCGCGATGCCGACCGCTTCGATCCCGTCTGCGATCATCTGCTGGTCTTCGATACTTCGCTTTCCGGCCCCGAGCATCGCCGCATCGTCGGCACCTACCGCCTGCTGCGGCAGGAGATTGCCGCGGCCGCCGGCGGTTTCTATTCCGAAGGTGAATTCGAGCTGACCAAGCTGATCGCGCGGCATCCCGGCCAGCGCTTCCTCGAGCTCGGCCGCTCCTGCGTTCTGCCGGAATACCGCTCGAAGCGCACCATCGAGGCGCTGTGGCAAGGCATCTGGGCCTACATCAACCACTACGGCATCGGCGTGATGACCGGCTGCGCGTCGTTCCACGGCACCGTGCCTGCGGCACATGCGGAGGCGCTGACCTATCTCGCCCACCACTCCCGGACGAATTCATCCTGGGACGTGCGCGCCGTCGCCGGGCGCTATTGTTCCATGGATCTGATGCCGATCGAGGCCGTCAATACCAAGGCGGCGATCGCCGCGATGCCGCCGCTGGTCAAGGGCTATCTGCGCGTCGGCGCGCGCATCGGCGACGGTTGCGTCATTGATCGTGAATTCTCGACGGTCGACGTGTTCGTGGTTATGCCGGTCAAGGAGATCGGTGCCCGCTACGTCAATTATTATGGCGGAGAAGCGCAGCGGTTTGCGGCCTGAAGTAGTGAATAGTGAATAGTGAATAGAACATAGCACTGACTGCTGGAGCAGCAATTGGCTACTCACTACTCACCATTCACTACTAACCATTCACCATTCACGCATCTTTCTCAGCCTGCTCGTTGACCGGCCCCGGCTCCACTGGCGCTTCGCTTGCGACATGCTTGGGGCCGCCCTTGGCGACGCCGACCATGGCCGGCCGCAGAACACGCTCGCCGATCGAATAGCCGGGCTGCACGACTTGCACGACCGTGTTGGCCGGTACGTCGGGATTGGGCACCTCGAACATCGCCTGGTGGAAATTCGGATCGAATTTCTCGCCCTCGGGCTCAAGCTTCTTCACGCCGTGGCGTTCCAGCGCCGACAGCATGGCGCGCTCGGTGATCTCGACGCCGTCGATCAGCGCCTTGAAGCCGGCATCGCCCGACGCCTTGGCCTCCTCCGGGATGGCATCCAGCGCACGGCGCAGATTGTCTGACACCGAAAGCATGTCGCGGGCAAAATTGGCAACCGCATAGGCGCGCGCATCATGGACGTCGCGGGCGGTGCGGCGACGCAAGTTCTCCATGTCGGCCGCGACGCGCAGTGCGCGATCCTTCAGCTCTTCGTTTTCCTTCAGAAGCCGGACAAGCGCTTCATAGTCGCCGTCGACGCCACCTTCCCTTGGCTCCGCGCCAGCCTCGGTCTTCTCGGCTTCATCGGGCGCGCGTTCGTCTTTTGCCTGGTCGCTCATCGCCGTTTCCCGTCATTTTCGAATGGTGTGGATTTGCGCCCGATATCGAGGTTTAGCGGCCAAAAATCAAGGGGCAAGCGCTACTGCAGCCGCTGCCGCGGCTTGATGGCGGACGGCGCATACCTTTCGATTTTAATTCAAACTTTACCGTACCCGACGGCTTTGCTTGCCAGCATACTACAATGCGGGAACCATTCCTCCCTTGGAAGAGTTTCGAAGCCGACACAGGATTTTGGATGATGCCCCGCAGGAATGGCGAAAAACGCGACGGGCTCGCCGCCGATATCCGGCGCCAGCTCGGCACCGAGGCGACCAAGCGCTTTCTGCGCACCTTGCCGGCCTTCCGCACGGAGTCCGATATTCCCGACCGTCTGAAGGAATTGCTCGACCGCCTGGACGGCGTCGAAGCCAAGGTGGTCGCAGGCGGGCGCCGTCGGTAGACACCGTCGCAAGCAACGCGACCTGCGATTGCGGCCGCAATTCCTCGCCATCGCGCGACATTTACCCGCAGTAACTTTGCGTGATCTCCGCCTTGCGGCAGCGCGCCGCTCCGCCTATGTTTCATGATGAACATGATTTCCCCCGAAGCTGTGGCAAACAGCAAGCGCGCCTGGTTGAAGATCCTGTCGCGCTATAAAAAGCCCGACAGGCGTCGCAGCGCCGTCGAACTCGCCATCACCCTCATCCCCTTCGCCACGCTGTGGGCACTGTCCTCAGCCGCTTATGCCTATGGCCATTGGTGGGGTCTGGTCCTCATCCTTCCGGCAGCCGGCTTTCTGGTGCGTATCTTCATGATCCAGCACGATTGCGGCCACGGCTCCTTCTTTGCCAACCGCTATGCCGACGACTGGATCGGCCGCGTGCTTGGCGTGCTGACGCTGACGCCCTACGATTGCTGGCGCCGCGCCCACGCAACCCATCACGCCAGCGCAGGCAACCTCGACGAGCGCGGCACCGGCGACATCAAGACACTGACCGTCGCTGAATATCGGCAACTGTCATGGCGGGGTCGGCTCGCCTATCGCCTTTATCGCCATCCGCTGGTGATGTTTGGCCTTGGCCCGATATGGATCTTCATTTTCGAGCAGAGACTGCCCTTGGGCATGATGCGGGGCGGTTTCACCCCCTGGGTGTCGTCGATGTCGACCAACCTCGCCATCGCGGTCATCGCCGCGCTGCTCATCTGGTTCGTTGGCCCCGGCGCGTTTCTGGTCGTGCATTTGCCGATCGTCATCCTCGCCGGATCGGCCGGCATCTGGCTGTTCTATGTCCAGCATCAGTTCGAAGAGACGGAGTGGACAAAGGACTCCGAGTGGGAATTCCAGCACGCTGCCCTGCACGGTTCGTCCTATTACGACCTGCCGCCGGTGCTGAACTGGATCACCGGCAATATCGGCGTCCACCACGTGCACCACCTCTCGGCCAAGGTGCCATGCTACCGGCTTCCGGAAGTGCTGAGGGACTATCCGGAGCTGCGTGAGATCGGCCGCGTCACACTCCTCGACAGCCTGCGCTGCGTCAAGCTGGCGCTGTGGGACGAGAGCCGCAGCAAGCTGGTATCGTTCCGCGAAGCGCGGATGGCCGTGTAGACCCATCGCCGCACCTAAAGCGCGTCGCGCTCGACCGGCCTCATGCGACGCGCTTTAGGTTCTTGTTTATGCATGCCGTTATCGCAAAACCGCTGAACACTTTTGCGCGACATGCGTTAGGGGTGCGGCGGGCTCCACATTCCGAGCTTAAGCCGCCTGGCGCTGGTCGCGCATCAGGATCTCGCCCTGGCGGATCTCGGTGCCCAGCACTGTCAGGCATTCGCGCATGAACGCGGCAAGGCCCGGCCAGCCCTTGGCCGACACCAGATTGCCGTCGACATGGGCGCCGGTCGGCGCAACATCGATATAGATGCCGCCGGCCAGCGTGACTTCCGGCTCGCAATATTGCAGCGCCGCGACTTCGCGGCCGCGCACCACGCCGTCGACCGCGATCAGGATCTGCACGCCGTGGCAGATGGTGAAGATCGGTTTTCCCGTCTCATGGAAATGCCGCACCAGCGCCTGCACGCGCTTGTCGATGCGGATATATTCCGGCCCGCGCCCGCCCGCCGCGTAGACGGCATCGTAGTCGGCCGGATTGACCTCGGAAAACGTCTTGTTGAGGATGTAGTCGTGGCCGAGCTTTTCCGTATAGGTCTGGTGGCCCTCGAAGTCGTGCAGCGAGGTCTTCAGGATATCGCCGGCCTTCTTGTCGGGGCAAACGACATGGACGGTGTGGCCCACCGCATGCATGGCCTGTTCAAAGACGAAAATCTCGTACTCCTCGCTGAACTCGCCAACGAGCATCAATATCTTCTTGCCAGCCATACTCGGTTCCTCCCTTGTGGCCACATTTATTCGGATCGCGAAATAATGGGCCTATCCTAAGGCGGAGAGGCGCAAAATAAAAGGCTGAATCGGGAATGTGGTCCGACCAGATAGGGCTTCTGGTCCCCTGGAGCAGATCAGCCGGCGCGCACCCGCCGCCACGAATATTTCGGGCCTTTGGCCTCCGGCTTCACCGCCGGCTGGTAGGACAGCGGCAGTCCGCCGGTACGACCTTGCTCGAGCCGCTTCAGCAGCACCGGGTGCGAGATCTCGAATTCGTCGAAGCCGAGGCGCAGCATATGCGGCAGCTGATCAATCAGCACCTGCCCGGTGGCGCGCATAGCGCCTGCAAAATGATAACGGCTGCGCAGCAATTCGCCCTTGGAGAACGAGCGGCCGTCATTGAACGCCGGAAACGCCAGCGCCACCAGCGACAGCTGATCGAGCAGGCCTGCGATCTTTTCGAGCTGATCGCCGGGCTGCAGCAGCACACCGATGCGCTCCTTCGCCGACCGCCGCACCTCCGGATCGAGGCCGAGAAACGCCTGCAACGGCAGGATGAAACGGCCATTGCCGACCAGCGCCTCGGCGCTTTCGGCATGAACCCACTCGTCCTCGCGGAACCCATCCGGTGTCCATAGCCGCATGGCGTTTTCGGCTATCAAGTCGCTCATCAAGAAAATTCCCAAGTCCACAATATTCTCAAATTCAAAACACCCCAGGGTGTGTCGAGATTCAGTCAGGCCGAGCCGAAGCCGACGGCGGGCGCGAAGCGACCAAACTGGGTGGCTTCCGACAACCGGAGCGGAGCGTACTTTGGGTACGTGAGCGCCGGAAGCGCAGGAAGCCGCCGTTTGCAGGCCGGCTGAATATCAACATACCCTAAAGCGAGGCGTCGGTCAGCGACCTTTCCAGCCCCGACAAGTGGATGCCGCATTCGGTCTTGGCGTGCCCGGCCCAGCGGCCGCTGCGCGCGTCGTCGCCCGGTTGCACCGGCTGCGTGCATGGGAAACAGCCGATCGACAGATAGCCATAGGCGACCAGCGGGTTTTCACGCAGCGCATGTGCGCGCATGTAGCCGGCCTGGTCCGATGTCGTCCAGTGCGCCAGCGGATTGATGCGGATGCGCGAGCCGACCGCCTCGAACACCGGGAGCGCTGCCCGGGTCGCCGCCTGGAAGCGCTTGCGGCCGGTGAACCAGGCGCGGAACGGCTCGACGCCGCGCGCCAGCGGCTCGACCTTGCGGACGTCGCAGCAGGCGTCGGTGTCGGTCTCGTTCAGATTGCCGGTCGGGTCGATCCTTGCCAGCGCCGCATCGTCGGGCCTGATCACCCGGATATCGCTCAGCCCGAAATCGGCGGCCAGCGCGTCACGATAGCCGAGCGTCTCCTCGAAATGCTTGCCGGTGTCGAGAAAGATCACCGGCAGCGTCCGGTCGATCTCGGCGATCATGTGCAGCAGCACCGCCGAATCCGCGCCGAAGGACGAGACGGCGGCGATTTCGCCGTGAAAGAACTCCCGGGTCGACCGCTCGATGATCTCCAGCGGCTTCAGATGGCCGTAGAGCGCGTCGAGACCCGCCGCTTGGGCGGCGAGGCCGGCCTCGACGTCGACGATCCGGTCAAGCGGCCTTGGCTTCGCCAGCATAGAGCGCCTCCTTGAACGGCGCGGGACCGACACGGCGGTAGGCGTCGATGAATCTTTCGTTTCTGTCCAGCCGAAGCCCGAGATAGGTCTCGACGATCTGCTCGATGGCGTCGGTGATCTCTTCCGAGCTGAAGCCGCGGCCGATGATCTCGCCGACCGAGGTGTTCTCGTCGGCCGAGCCGCCGAGCGTCACCTGGTAGAGCTCGGCGCCTTTCTTCTCGACCCCGAGGATGCCGATATGGCCGACATGGTGATGGCCGCAGGCATTGATGCAGCCGGAAATCTTCAGCTTCAATTCGCCGATGTCGCGCTGGCGCTCCAGCGAAGCAAAGCGCCGCGAGATTTCCTGCGCCACGGGAATGGAACGCGCCGTTGCCAGCGCGCAATAGTCGAGGCCGGGGCAGGAGATGATGTCGCTGATCAGGTTGGAATTGGCCGTCGCCAGCCCGATATCGACAAGCGCGTCATAGACCGCCTTGAGGTCGGCACGCGCCACATGCGGCAGGATCAGGTTCTGCTCGTGGCTGACGCGCAACTCGTCGAATGAATATTTTTCGGCAATGTCGGCGACCGCTTCCATCTGGCTGTCGGAGGCATCGCCGGGCGTCTCGCCGATGCCCTTGAGCGAGATGGTCACCGCCGCGTAGTCGGGATGGCGATGGGTGACCACATTCTGGTCCAGCCATTCGGAAAAGCTCTTGGAGTCGAGGCGGGCAAGCTTGACCGCCTCATCGCCTTCCGGCCGGTCGACAAGCGCCGGCGGCGCGAAGTAGGCGTCGATGGCGCGGATGTCTTCTTCCGGCAGCCTCAGCTCGGCGTCCTTCAACTCCTGCCATTCGGCCTCGACCTGGCGGGTGATCTCCTCGACGCCGGTCTCATGGACCAGGATCTTGATGCGCGCCTTGAACTTGTTGTCGCGACGGCCGTAGAGGTTGTAAACGCGCAGGATCGCCGTGCAGTAGGACAACAGATCCGCTTCGGGCAGGAAGTCGCGGATCTTCTTGGCGACCATTGGCGTGCGGCCCTGGCCGCCGCCGACATAGACGGCGAAACCAAGCTCGCCGGCGGCGTTCTTCTTCAGGTGCAGGCCGATGTCGTGCGTCTGGATGGCGGCGCGGTCGCGCTCGGCGCCGGTCACCGCGATCTTGAATTTTCGCGGCAGGAACAAGAACTCCGGATGCACCGAGGACCATTGCCGCAGGATTTCGGCATAGGGGCGCGGATCGGCAACCTCGTCGGCGGCTGCGCCGGCGAAGTGGTCGGCAGTGACGTTGCGAATGCAGTTGCCGCTGGTCTGGATCGCGTGCATCTCGACGCTTGCCAGATCCGCCAGGATCGCCGGGATGTCCGACAGCGCCGGCCAGTTGAACTGGATGTTCTGGCGCGTCGTGAAATGCCCATAACCTTTGTCGTATTTGCGGGCAATGTGGCCGAGCATGCGCAGCTGCTTGCTGTTTAGCGTGCCGTAGGGCACCGCGATGCGCAGCATATAGGCATGCAGCTGCAGATAGACGCCGTTCATCAGCCGAAGCGGCCGGAACTGGTCCTCGGTGATCTCGCCGGCAAGGCGCCGCGCGACCTGGTCGCTGAACTCGGCGACGCGGGCCTTGACGAAATCGTGGTCGAACTCATCGTAACGGTACATATTCAGGTCTTTCCGGGCGCGTCCGCCCGTTATTTTCTTCGTTCGAGCATGATCGGGATCATGCTTGGGTCATCTATGCCGCGCGTGCGGCTTGCGGACGGGCCTGCTTGCCCAGGTCGTTGCGGGTGGTCGGGCCGGCGGCACGGATCTTTTCACGCAGCCGGACCGCTTCGACCGTGCCGTTGGCCACGGTCACGTCTATCAGGTTGACGTCGACCACTTCGTTGTTGGCGGAGGCCTTGGCGCCGATCGCCTCCAGCCGGTCCTCGGCCGCTTTGTCATGGGCGATGTCGGCATGGTCGATGGTCTCGGCCCAGCCGCCATTGGCGTACCAGACGGCTATGCCGTCGGCGAGGCGGTTCGCGGTCAGGACTTTCATTGGTTCACTCCTTGCGCGGCAGCACGGGCCACGCTTTCCTGCCTGTGTGCCGCCAGCGGCTCGGACCGTTCGAAATTGGCGCCGGCGACCGCGTCGCCGATGATGGTCATCACCGGGCCGCTGAGGTCGGCGCGCGCCTCCAGCGACGGCAGGTCGGCGAGCGTGCCGTGGAAACGACGGCGGCTGGCAAGGCTGGCATTCTCGACCACGGCGACGGCCGTATCCGGCGACAAGCCGGCTTCGATCAGCCGGCCGGCGACCTCTGCAGCGACCGAGCGGCCCATATAGACGGCGACCGTCGCGCCGGAAATAGCGAGCTTTGCCCAATCTGGCAGCGAATTTCCCTTGAGGTCATGGCCGGTGGTGAACACCATCGACGACGACACGCCGCGCAGCGTCAGCGGCAGTTCGAAATCGGCGGCGGCGGCGAAGGCCGCGGTGACGCCCGGAACCACTTCGTAGGCGACGCCGGCATCGCGAAGTGCCGCCATCTCCTCGCCGGCCCGGCCGAACACCAGCGGGTCGCCGGACTTCAGCCGCACGACACGCTTGCCGGCGTGGCCAAGCTCGACCAGCAGCGCATTGATCTCGGCCTGGCTCTTGGAATGGCAGCCCTTGCGCTTGCCGACCGGCAGGCGCTCGGCATCGCGGCGGCCCATGGCGACGATCGCCTCCGGCACCAGCGCGTCATGGACGATCACGTCGGCTTCCATCAGCAGGCGATGGGCGCGCAGCGTCAAAAGGTCCTCGGCGCCTGGACCGGCGCCTACAAGCGCGATATGGCCCGATGCCGGCTCTTTCGAAAGCAGCAGGCCGACGGCCGCATCATGCGCCTGCGAAAGCTCGCCGGCCTCGACAGCGCGGGCCGGCGCGCCGCCAAAGAAATCGCTCCAGAAGCGGCGGCGGGCATTGCCTTTCGGCAACAGTTTTTCGGCGGCGTCGCGAAACGACGCGGCAAGGGCTGCGAGCGGACCGAGCGAGGGCGCCAGCATGCGGTCGATGCGGCTGCGCAGCATCTGCGCCAGCACCGGGCCGGCACCTTCCGTGCCGATGGCAATGGCGACCGGCGCGCGGTTGACCAGTGCCGGCGTGAAGAAATCGCATAGCTCCGGCCGGTCGACGGCATTGACCGGAATGCCCAGCCGGCGCGCATCCCCGGCAACGCGGCGATCGAGCGCCTCGTCGCCGCTGGCGGCAAACACCATCACCGCACCATTGAGATGTGCTGCATCATAGGCCTCGGCGATGTGGGCGGCCCCCGTCTCGGCGATAAAGGCCAGCAGCTCCGGGCTTGTTTCATCGCTGACGATGCGCAGCGCAGCGCTCGACTGCGCGAGCAGCCGCGCCTTGGCCAGCGCTTCCTCTGCGCCGCCGACGATGGCTATGGCTTCGCCCTCGACCCGCATGAAGACGGGAAAGGCATTGAGCTTGGGCGTGGCTTGCGGCATGACGAGCGGAATCCTGGAACCGTTTGTCAGTTCTACGCGGGGGCGCGAAAAACCAGAAGGCACCCACTCGCGCATCGCTTCGTAGCAGGCAATCTCTTTTCTGCAAGCATGAAGGCCAAGAGAAAAATATTCCACATTCAAATGCGGAGCAGATTGAAGCTGCTGTTGCAGCCCTTGATCCGCTGCCTTTCTAGCGGCCGGAGGAGCTAACCACAAAACAGATTTTTCTAAATTCTATCAATTTAGTAGATTAAGCCGCCGGATGCCGACCGAGCCATCAAAGGCAGCCCGGCGCTCTCGCCGGCCCTTGTCGGAATACCGGGTCCGAGTGCCGGAACATTCCCGCCTCGGCACGCGTTTGCTCTATGGACCCAGGCCCGGTCACACCCCTGCGGCAAAGGCCCGGCGATGGGCTCGAAAAATCAAAAAAGGAGCGCCCCATGAGCAACGTCAGACTGAAACGCGGACTGTGGATCGTGGTGGCAGATGGCGAAAAGGCGCTGTTTCTCGAGAACCGTGGAGACGTCCAATATCCCGACCTTCAGGTCGTGCACGAGATGGAGCAGGAAAATCCGGCAACCCGAGAACAGGGCACCGACCGCCCCGGCCGCTACAGCGACGGCCCTTCCGTCCACCGCAGTGCGGTCGAGGACACCGACTGGCACCGTCTCGGCAAGGAGCGTTTTGCCGAAGAGATTGCCGACAGGCTCTACAAGCTCGCGCATCGCGGCAGCTTCAAGGAGATCGTGCTGATCGCGCCGCCGCCGGTGCTGGGCGACATGCGCAGGAAACTGCACAAGGAGGTCACCGACAAGATAACGGCCGAAATTCCAAAGACGCTGACCAACCACAGCATACCCGATATCGAGAACCTGCTGCAGGCGACCTGATCGGGCATCGGCGGCGTCAACCGCCGCCAGACTTGAACACGCCGCCCGCGATGCTGACAAATCCTGCCGGCTCGCTCGCCTGGAAAGCCTTCTACACGTGCTGGCCGCCATTGATGTGTATTTCCGAGCCGGTCACGTAGGACGCCTGCTGCGAGCACAGGAAGAAGATGATGTCGGCGACTTCCGCCGTGGTGCCCAGCCTTCTCAGCGGAATGGTCTCGACGATTTTTTCGGTGCCCGGCGACAGGATCGCGGTGTCGATCTCGCCCGGCGCAATCGCATTGACGCGAATGCCGTGGGGGCCGAAATCATGCGCCATCTCGCGGGTCAGCGAGCCGAGTGCCGCCTTCGACGTCGCATAGGCGGTACCGGCGAAAGGATGCACGCGGGTGCCGGCGATCGAGGTGACGTTGACGATCGAGCCCTTGGCCGACGCCAGCTCCTTGAACAGGCCCCGCGCCAGCATGATCGGGGCGAAGAAATTGACCTGGAAGACGTCGCGCCAGACATGCATCGGCGTGTCGATCGAGTTCATGCGGCTGTTGCCGTCCTTGAGCTTGGGCGAGATGCCGGCATTGTTGACCAGCGCATGCAGCTGGCCGCCATGCGCCTCGAGCCGGTGGCGGATTTCCGAGATGGCGATGCCGACATCCTCCTGGTGGGCGAGATCGACCTTGATGTGGTCTTCCGGTCCGGCCGGCCACGGGCAGTCCTCGGCAAAGGCCTGGCGCGAGCAAGTGATGACGCGCCAGCCTTCGCGTGAAAAGCGCTTGACCGTAGCGTGGCCGATGCCACGGCTGGCGCCGGTCAGCACAATGGTCTTTCTGGTGTCGGTCTCTGCCATTCGCGGTCTCCAAACGGGAGATGTAGCGGAACGCGGCAGCGGTGGCGAGGGGGCCTGTTGTTCAGCCGCCTGTCAGGATGTCCAGGATCGACGTCTGCCGCTTCTTGACCGGGCCGCCGACATTGCCGGGCGGCACCGGGTGCTTGATCGATCCGGTGGTGCCGTCGACGCCCGGCATGGCCAGGCCGCCGGCATCGACCGTCTCGGCAGGACGCACGGGACGCGAAGCCGACTGGGTAGCTGCCGCAGGCGGCGCCGATTGGCCAACGGAAGCGACCGGCGCCGGCGGCGCCGTGTCGGACGGTATGTCGTCCGGGACGATGGTGTCGGGCGGCGTCGACTTCCAGGTTCCGGGCAGCGGCCGCACCGGCACGCCCTCATGCGCGGCGACCATGAACTCGTGCCAGGCCTGCGCCGGCAGTGCGCCGCCGGTGACCTTCTTCATCGCGCTGCCGTCATCGTTGCCGAACCAGACGCCGGTGGTCAGATTGGCGGTATAGCCGATGAACCAGGCGTCGCGCGAGTTCTGGCTGGTGCCGGTCTTGCCGGCCGCCGGCCAGGCGAACGCCGCCTTCCTGGCCGTGCCGATCTCGACCGTGCCGGTCATCATCGAGTTCATCATACCGACGACATCGGGCTTGACGACGCGCGGCGCACCGCCGCCATTGTTTTCGTAGAGCACCTTGCCGTCGCTCGTCGTGACCCGGCGGATGAAATGAATGTCGGGCTTATAACCGCCATTGGCGAAGGGAACATAGGCCGAGGTCAGTTCCAGCGGCGTCACTTCCGAGGTGCCCAGCGCGATCGAGGTGTTGGCCGTCAGCTCGGACTGAATGCCCATGCGGTGCGCCGCCTCGACCACCGCGTTCGGCCCGACTTCCATGGTCAGCTGCGCGGCAACCGAGTTCAGCGATTTTGCCAGCGCCGTCGCCAGCGTCACCTTGCCGAAATATTTGCCGCCGTAATTGTCGGGCGTCCAGTTGCCGATCTTGATTGGCGCGTCGTTGCGCACGCTGTCGGGCGTGCGGCCGGATTCCAGCGCCGCCATATAGACGAACGGCTTGAACGCCGAGCCCGGCTGCCGGCGCGCTTCCGAGGCGCGGTCGAACTGGCTGGTCGAATAGTCGTAACCGCCGACCATCGCGCGCACCGCGCCGGAATTGTCGATCGACACCAGCGCGCCCTGACTGACATTGAGTTTTTTGCCGCTCTGGTCGATCAGCCGGCGGATCGATTGCTCGGCGAGCTTCTGCAGCGTCAGATCGACGGTCGTGTCGACGACGATATCGCGGCGCACGTCGCCGATCAGGTCGGGCAGTTCTTCCATGATCGTATCGGCGACGTAGTTTTCCGAGCCGGTCCAGTAGGACGGCGCGCGTGTCGCCGGCGCGCTCATCGCCGTTGTCTGCTCCTTGGCGCTGATCTTGCCCTCGTCGCGCATCGCGGCGAGCACCAGCTGCGAGCGCTGCTCGGCCGCCTTCGGGTCGCGCGCCGGCGACAGCCGCGACGGCGCCTTGAGCAGGCCGGCGAGGAGTGCGGCCTCCGACAGCGTGACGTCGCGCGCGCTCTTGCCGAAATAGCGGCGCGAGGCCGCTTCGACGCCATAGGCGCCGGAGCCGAAATAGACCCGGTTGAGGTACATTTCGAGGATCTGGTCCTTCGTATGCTTGTGCTCCAGCCACAGCGCCAAGAGCACTTCCTGCACCTTGCGTTCCAGCGTGCGGTCCGGCGTCAGGAACAGGTTCTTGGCCAGCTGCTGGGTCAGCGTCGAGCCGCCCTGCGAAAAATGCCCGCCCAGCACATTGGTCACCATGGCCCGGGAAAGGCCGATCGGGTCGATGCCGAAATGCGAATAGAAACGGCGGTCTTCGATGGCGATGACGGCCTCGGGAATATAGGGCGACATTTCGTGCAGGCCGACGGCCTCGCCGCCGCTCATGCCGCGATTGCCAAGCAGCTGGCCGTCGACCGAGACGATCTTGATGTTGGGGGCGCGATCGGGAATGGCCCAGGTGGTGGCCGCCGGCATTTTCGCGCCGTAATAGACGACGATGCCGGCAGTGGCGATACCGCCCCAGATGGCCAGCACGAAGCACCAGTAGAACAGCCGGGCAAGCACGCCGAACACGCCGCGCCGGCTTTTGCCGCGCCCGCCGCGCGGCGGCTTGGCCTTGGACGATTTGCGCTTTGCAGCGGCTTTTCGGTTGCTCGGCACGACGCGGTCCTCCTCGCTTACCGAAAAACCGGCCGAGGATCTCGCCCCCGGCGATGCCTCGAAGCTGGGCTCGATGCGGCTGTCTTTCCGGTTCGCCATGCGCTGTGCTGTCTTCCCCATGCCTATGGCGTTGGGGTTGAAGACTAGATGCGGCGGTTTAAAGGCGGGTTAAGTCGGGAAAAATCGAAATAAACTGTATTCAGTCGCTTGCCGAACGGCTGCGGCCCGCGACAGCGCCAAAGCCGGAAATGAAAAACCCGCCTCGGCGGGCGGGTCGCTGGAGCCAATGAGCACCATAGCGAAATTAGTAGCATAGCTGCCGGCACAAAGCAAGAACAAAATATGCTTTGCCTCAGAATAATCACTTCAGTTCGGCGGTTGCGACAACCCTCAGTCGTCGGCATCCGGGTCGTCGGAGGCCGGCCGCCAGCGGATCGGCTCGATCTTCCTTTGCGTATGGCCGTCGGTATAGGCCCACCAGCCGGCGTCGCTTTCGTCCCAGTCGCCGCCGGCCGCCTTCAGCCGGTCGAGCGAACGGTATTGCGCGATGCTCTCGTTCATCACGCCGTCGCTATCCTGCCAGTAGACGGTGACCTTGGAACCGTCCTTCGGTGCCGTTTCGATTGATTTTCGGGCAGCCATTTCAGTTCCTCCCGGCCGACGGCGTTAAAGTGCCAGAGGGCCATCAGCTGTGGGCGAAGATGTCCTCTTCATCCCAGCCCATCAGGTCGAGTTTCGCACGCGTCGGCAGGAAGCGGAAGCAGGCATCGGCTTCCCTGGTCCGGTTGTCGCGCGCCAGCCGCGCGCTGAGCACGTCGCGCAGCCGGTGCAAATAGAGCACGTCGGAGGCGGCATATTCGAGCTGCTCGGGCGACAGCGTCTCGGCGGCCCAGTCCGATGATTGCTGCGCCTTCGATAGGCCGACGCCGAGAAGCTCGAAGCAGATGTCCTTGAGCCCGTGCCGGTCGGTGTAGGTGCGCGTCAGCCGCGACGCGATCTTGGTGCAGAACACCGGCTCCGGCATGACGCCGAAAGCGTTGTAGAGCACGGCGAGATCGAAGCGGCCGTAATGGAACAGCTTGGTGATGCTGCGGTTCTTCAGCAGGCTGACGAGGTTCGGCGCCTTCTTCTGGCCGGGCGCGATCTGGATGACGTCGGCCGAGCCATCGCCCGGCGAGATCTGCACGACGCAGAGCCGGTCGCGATGCGGGTTCAGCCCCAGCGTCTCGGTGTCGATGGCGACCGCCCCGACATCGTAATGCAGCAGGCCGGGCAGATCGTTTTTGTGGAAACGTATGTCGCTCATCGTCTTCTCCGGTCGCGGCCCCGTGCAGCGATGCGCGACGGACCGTGCCCGTCCTTGCCGCGATCCGGCGAAAAATCAACAAAAACTTGAGTCTGGCGCAATTTCAGCGTGTCAGCGCCTCTAGAATGCGCGCCCAGGAGCGCTGGCCCTTGTGGAAGGAACTCATCTCGTACTTCTCGTTCGGCGAGTGGATGCGGTCGTCGTCGAGACCGAAACCGACCAGCAGCGATTCCATGCCGAGATAGGTCTGGAAATCGCCGACCACCGGGATCGAGCCGCCGCTGCCGGTCACCACCGCCGGCTTCGGCCATTCGTCGGATAGCGCCTGCTTGGCCTTGGCGAGGAAGGGCGAGTCGTAGGAAAGCTGGATCGCCGGCGAGCCGCCATGCGGATGAAATTCGACCGAGCAGTCGGCCGGAACGCGCTCCCTGGCGAATGCCTGGAAGGCGGCGCGGATTTTTGCCGGATCCTGTTTGTGGACCAGGCGGAAGGAGACTTTTGCCGAGGCTTGCGCGGCGATCACCGTCTTGAAGCCCTTGCCGGTATAGCCGCCGATAATGCCGTTGAACTCGGCCGTCGGTCGCGCCCAGGTGAGCTCGAGCACCGAGCGGCCCTTTTCGCCGGACGGAATCGACAGGCCAATCGGGCCGAGGAAGGTCTCGGCCGTCTCGCCGAGCGACAGCCACGACTGCAATATCTGCGACGGCGTTTCCTCGACGCCGTCATAAAAACCTGGAATGGTGACGTGACCATCCGCATCGTGGAGGTCGGCCAGGATCTTTGCCAGGATGCGGATCGGATTGGCGGCCGCACCGCCATAGAGCCCGGAATGCAGGTCGCGGTCTGCGGCGCTCACCGTGATCTCCTCGCCGACCAGCCCGCGCAGCGAGACGCAGATCGACGGCGTATCGCGGTCCCACATGCCGGTGTCGCAGACCAGCGCGAAATCGGCCCTGAGCTCATCCGCGTTCGCCTCGAGAAACGGTTTCAGCGACGGCGATCCGGACTCCTCCTCGCCCTCGAACAGGATTGTGATTCGGCACGGCAATCCGCCATGCACCTGCTTCCACGCGCGGCAGGCCTCGACGAAGGTCATCAGCTGCCCCTTGTCGTCGGCCGCGCCGCGTCCGGTGATCACCTTGTGGCCGGGCTCGATCTCCCTGACCGCCGGCGCGAACGGGTCGCTTTCCCACAGCTCGATCGGATCGACCGGCTGGACGTCGTAATGGCCGTAAAACAGCAGATGCGGCGCGCCCGCCGGCCCATCGTGATGCGCGACCACCATCGGATGCCCCGGCGTGTCGCGCACGCTGGCGTCGAAGCCGATCAGCTTGAGCTCGGCGACCAGCCATTCGGCGGCCTTGCGGCAGTCGGCGGCATAGTCCGGATCGGTGGAGATCGACTTGATGCCGAGCAGGCCGAACAGGCGTTCCAGGCTCTGGTCGAAGTTCTTGTCTAGGCGGTCGAGAACAGGGGAAACTGCGGACATCTGGCGGGGCCTTTCGATTCTGGCGGCGAATCTAGAGCCCATACGGCGAAACGGAAAGCCCGCGACCGTTAGGCCACAAGGCAGGATCTTATCGAAAGGCAAAAAAATGCCGCCGTGGTGGAGGGGGAACCACGGCGGCCTTACTCGAAACGATGCGGCAGCCCGGAGAGGGGGGATAGGCTGCCGCAAGTGTCCGGGATAGGCGGGGGACGGGCCTTGCTCCGGACTTCGGCGAAAACTGCCGATGGCGTTTATCTGTGTCTGCGAACGTGGCGATTCAAGGGCACAAAAATTACACTTTTGTAACATAGGCGTGAGCGAACAAAGCTCCGGCCAGGCCGGCAGGGCCGGCCAAGCTCGCACGCCATTTGTCAGGGTGTTGCCGGAACCCTTGGCGGAAGCCGCCTTTGGCATGGACCGCGGCGCTGCGCCGCGCTATCCCTCGTGCCATGAAAAAAGGCGATCATCTCTTCCTTGTCGACGGCTCCGGTTACATCTTCCGTGCCTATCACGCGCTTCCGCCGCTGTCCCGCAAGTCCGACGGGCTGCCGACCAGTGCCGTGCTCGGCTTCTGCAACATGGTCTGGAAGCTGACGCAGGACGCCCGCAACACCGATGTCGGCATCGTGCCGACGCATTTCGCCGTGATTTTCGATTATTCGTCGAAGACCTTCCGCAACGACCTCTACCCCGAATACAAGGCCAACCGCTCGGCGCCGCCGGAAGATTTGATCCCGCAATTCGGCCTGATCCGCCAGGCGACCAGGGCCTTCAACCTGCCATGCCTTGAGACGGAAGGCTACGAGGCCGACGATTTGATCGCCACCTATTGCCGGCTTGCCTGCGAAGCCAGCGCCGACACCACCATCATCTCTTCCGACAAGGACTTGATGCAACTGGTCGGCCCAACGGTTGCCATGTACGACCCGATGAAGGACCGCCAGATCGGCGTTCCCGAGGTGATCGAGAAATGGGGCGTGCCGCCACAGAAAATGATCGACCTGCAGGCGCTGACCGGCGATTCGGTCGACAATGTGCCGGGCGTGCCCGGCATCGGGCCGAAGACGGCGGCGCAATTGCTCGAACAGTTCGGCGACCTCGACACGCTGCTCGCCCGCGCCGGCGAGATCAAGCAGGACAAGCGGCGCGAATCGATCATCGCCAATGCCGACAAGGCGCGCATCTCGCGTGACCTGGTGACGCTGAAGAACGACGTGCCGGTGACCGAAGGGCTCGACGAGTTCGTGTTGCACGCGCCGGACGGCCCAAGGCTGATCGGCTTTCTCAAGACCATGGAATTCTCGACGCTGACCCGCCGCGTGGCCGAAGCGACCGGAACCGACGCGGGCGACGTTCCAGCCACCCCCGTCACCATAGAGCGTGCCGATACCGCGCATGGCCCCGATATGGGTTTTGGCGCGCCCGCGGCCGCCGAGAGCGCACCGCCGTCGGACAAAGCGGCACTCGAAGCCCCGGCCGCAGCCAAGCAAGGCGACACCCCATCCCTGCTTTCGGCGCTTCGCCTGGAGGCTGCCACCGCCCGCAAGATCGACACCAGCGCCTACGCCTGCATCCGCGACGCCGCGACGCTGAAGGTCTGGATCGCCGAGGCGATGGAGAGAGGCATCGTCGCCTTCGACGTTAAGACCTCCTCGCCCGATCCGATGCGGGCCGAACTGATCGGCCTTGCCATGGCCGTCGCGCCCGGCCACGCCGCCTACGTGCCGCTTGCCCACAAAAACGGCAATGGCGACCTGCTCGGCGGCGGCGCGGTCGAAAACCAGATCCCGATCCGCGACGCGCTGGCGTTGCTCAAGCCGCTGCTCGAGGACAAATCCGTCCTCAAGATCGTGCACGACATGAAATACCGCCTTGTCGTCATGAGCCGTCACGGCATCGAGATCGGCCCCTATGACGACACCATGCTGATCTCCTACGTGCTTGAGGCCGGCACTCATGGTGGCCATGGCCTGGAGGCGCTGGCCGATAAATGGCTCGGCCACGCGACCATTCCGCTGAAGGAACTGGCCGGTTCGGGAAGAAGCTTCGTCGGCCTCGATCAGGCCGACCTCGGCAAGGCGACGGCTTACGGGGCCGAGCACGCCGACGTCGCGCTCAGGCTCTGGCAGGTGCTGAAGCCACGGCTTGCCGCCAAGGGCCTGGTCTCGGTCTATGAACGGCTGGAACGGCCGCTGGTGCCGGTCCTGGCACGGATGGAGCAGCGCGGCATCTCCGTCGACCGGCAGATCCTGTCGCGGCTCTCCGGCGAACTGGCACAGGGTGCCGCACGGCTCGAGGACGAGATCTACCAGCTGGTCGGCGAACGCATCAACATCGGCTCGCCAAAACAGCTCGGCGACATCCTGTTCGGCAGGATGGGTCTGCCCGGCGGTTCAAAAACCAAGACCGGCCAGTGGTCGACCTCGGCGCAGCTTCTCGAAGACCTCGCCGCCGAAGGCCACGAATTGCCGCGTAAGATCGTCGACTGGCGCCAGCTGACCAAGCTGAAATCGACCTATACCGATGCGCTGCCCGGCTTCATCCATCCCGACACCAAGCGCGTCCACACCTCCTACGCGCTTGCCGCGACGACGACCGGACGGCTGTCGTCCTCGGATCCCAATCTGCAGAACATTCCGGTACGCACCGTCGAGGGGCGAAAGATCAGGACGGCCTTCATTGCCGACAAGGGCAACAAGCTGGTTTCCGCCGACTACAGCCAGATCGAATTGCGCGTGCTGGCCCACGTCGCCGAAATCCCGCAGCTCAAGCAGGCCTTCGCCGACGGCGCCGACATCCACGCCATCACCGCGTCCGAAATGTTCAACGTGCCGGTCGAGGGCATGCCTTCGGAAGTGCGCCGCCGTGCCAAGGCGATCAATTTCGGCATCATCTACGGCATTTCGGCCTTTGGCCTCGCCAACCAGCTGTCGATCGCGCGCGAGGAAGCCGGCGACTACATCAAGAAATATTTCGAGCGCTTCCCCGGCATCCGCGACTATATCGATGCGACCAAGGCCTATGCCCGCGAGCACGGCTTCGTCGAGACCATTTTCGGCCGCCGCATCCACTATCCGGAAATCAGATCGTCAAATCCTTCGGTCCGTGCCTTCAACGAGCGCGCCTCGATCAACGCCCGCCTGCAGGGCACCGCGGCCGACATCATCCGCCGCGCCATGATCCGTATGGACGATGCCCTGGAAAAAGCCAGGCTTTCCGCCCGCATGCTGCTGCAGGTGCATGACGAGCTGGTCTTCGAGACCATCGAAGCCGAGGTCGAGGCGACGATCCCGGTCGTGTGCCACGTCATGGAGAACGCGGCCATGCCGGCGGTGTCGATGTCGGTGCCGCTGCACGTCGACGCCCGCGCCGCCAACAACTGGGAAGAGGCGCATTAGGGCGGGGACGGATATCGACTTCCTGTTGAGGAGCCCCAATATTCTGATGTGGCCTACCTTCATCAGCCTACGCGCCCGTTGAGCCATCTTTTCTCAAGGTTCACGAAAAGCAGCGGTGTGGTATACTGCCCCCATGATCACGAAGACACTCGAGAACCTGGTAAAGCACGCGGAAGCTTGGCCTCGCGAAGACCAGGAGGAGCTTGCCGACTATGCCCGCGTCATCGAGGCGCGCCGAACCGGAGTGTATGCCACGTCGGAATCAGAGCGCAGCGCCATCACAACGGGACTCGCAGAAGCCGACCACGGCACTTTCGTAGATGAGGATACGGTTCGCGCGGCAGACACCCGCCGCAGACTATGAAGGTCCGATTTACGCGGCAGGCCTTTGCCGAACGCGAGGCGATTTTCAACTACCTCGACGAGCGGGCGCCCCAGGGCGCCCTTTCAGTTGTTTCTCGGATCCAAGCTGGGATTTCGCGACTTGCCGAATTTCCAGAAAGTGGCCACGCGACCGATATTCCTGGCGTTCGCGTTCTCTTCATAGGTCGCTACCCCTACAAGGTTTTCTATCGTGCCCGTTCCGATGCAATCGAAATCCTGCACATCCGGCATACCTCAAAGAAGCCGGTTGGCTAGGCCGTAAACTAGGTGGAAAGCGGACTTGGGATTTGTGGAAAGCACTCATGGCGTATGTCATGCTAGAACCGCAGTCATCAAGAATGGTTCATGCATGAATTGGGAACAGATAGCATCGGATTTCGCTTGGGACGGCTCATGGCGAGACATCTACGTTCTGAACACGTCTGAGGCAGATTGGCAGGGCGTCTGGAACATCCTCCTGGAATGGACCCCGCCTGCTAGTTTCAGTGTCTCCGGCAAGATCGAGTCGATGCCATTGGGCGTCGAAGCGGCCCTGGAAAGCGAAACAGGCAGCTTACTGTCTTTTTACGTCGGGCCAATTCAGCTTGCATGTCACTTCTTCACCGTTATCGAAATTGAGTTCGACTTCGATCCAAGGCAAGTCAGCGGAAAAACCGAGGTTGAGCACCTTGACCGCTTTATGCGATTGCTCGGTGACGCTACTGGGAAGCAGATAATTCTGACGCAGGAAAATGATCAACAGGCTATCATCGCACGCTACTCTCCCGATCTTGAGAGGGTAGTTTGGACTGCACTTTCATAGCCGAATGTCTGCAACGGGTCGTTTGTTGACTGGCGGCTTCCGCCTCATGGAGGCTATCGCCAAACCATAGGAACCATCGTGAGCCCACCAGCGAGGCGTGAATACTGCCCCGCCGCCTTCGAAGTGTTGCCTTCGGGCTTGCTAAGCCGCTTCAGCCAAACACTTCGCACATGTCCCACGAAACTCGATCACCGCCTTCTTGGCGGCGAAGCCGGTCGAACGCACCCATTCGTCGAGCCGGTGTCCGACATCGTGGTCGGAGAACTCGGTCACCTGGCCGCAGGTGTCGCAGATGGCAAACGCCGTCATCGAATGGCTGTGGTCGTGCGGCTCGGCACAGGCGACGAAGGAATTGAGGCTTTCGAGCCTGTGCACGAAGCCGGATTTCACCAGCGTGTCGAGCGCCCGGTAGACCTGCAGCGGCGCGCGAAAACCGCGCTCGCGCAGTTGGTCGAGCAACGTATAGGCGCTGAGCGGGCCGCTGGCGGCCTCGAGCTTCTCGAGAACGCAAAGCTGGTTCTTCGTCAGTACATCCCTTGCCGCCATGATCCTGTTCCAAGCCGCTCCGTGCCGATCGCTGCCATTTCGCAAGCAGTCGGACCTCTTCCACTGAGATAGCGACGAACTGCCATTTTTGCTACTGTTTCTATTCGCAGCCGGTGGTCGGCTGGCCGGCGGCGCCATATTCAAAATACTGACAAAATCCTCGGCCAGGCTGGCCGTGCTTGGAAATTCGATCGGGCTTGGGGAAGCAATCATGATCAAAGTGACGCGGCGGACGCTGCTTGCCGGCACGTCCGCGCTGGCCGCTGCCGGCCTGGTGCCGTTTCGGGCATTCGCAGCGGCGCGCACCTACCATGCGCTGCTTGTTGCCTGCACCGATTACCCGAACCTGCCGAAGAAAAACTGGCTGATCGGACCGAAAAACGATGCCGGCTTGGTGCGCGATTACCTCCTGGGGAACACGCCCGCGCCGGTAAAATTCCTGGCCGAAAACGTCACGCTGCTCGCCAAGGATGTCGAAGGCGCCAACGGACCGCCGACACATGCGGCGATCAAGGCGGCGTTGGCCGATCTTGCCGCCAAGGTCCAGCGCGACGATTTCGTCTACCTGCATTTGTCCGGTCACGGCGCGCAGCAGCCGGCAGCGAACAAGGGCGACGAGACGGACGGCCTCGACGAGATTTTCTTGCCGTCCGACATCGACAAATGGGTGAACCGCGAAAAGGGCGTGCCCAATGCGCTGGTCGACAACGAGATCGGCACCGCGCTCGACGCTATTCGCGACAAGGGCGCCTTTATCTGGGCCGTGTTCGACTGCTGCCATTCCGGCACTGCGACGCGCGCCGCCGAGGTCGACGACGAGTTGGAACGCAAGGTCGAGTTCGCCGATCTGGTCGGCGGCGACGACGCTGCCAGGGCGGCTGCGGTGAAAGCCTATGACGAGATTGCGTCGGCCGCGCCGCGCGGCTTTGACGAGGACGGGCAGCGCAAGCCGGCCTTCAAGCTGACGCCGACCGGCGCCGAGCCGACCACCAAGGGCAAATTGGTCGCCTTCTACGCGGCGCAGACGGTGGAGACGACGCCCGAGATGCCGCTGCCCAAGGGCACGGCCGATGCACCGCGTTTCGGGCTGTTCACCTTCACCATCCTGTCGAAACTGGCCGAGAACCCCAACATCACCTACCGCCAGCTCGGCCAGGCCGTGCTGCAGCAATATTCGGCGGACGGCCGCACCCGGCCGACGCCGCTGTTCGAAGGGGAACTCGACGCCCGCGTCTTCGGCACCGACAAGACCGACGCGGTCATGCAATGGCCGATCGTCATCGAGAATGACAAAGCCACGATCGGCGCCGGACTGCTGCATCGCCTCACCCCGGGCAGCAGGCTCGCAATATTGCCGTCGGCGCTGTCGCCGCTGTCCGAGGCGCTTGGCTATCTCCAGGTGCAGTCGGCGAAAAACCTGGAAAGCCGGGTCAAGCCGGTCGAGTTCGGCGGCAAGCCGGCGCTCAAGCTGGCCGACATCCCCGCCAATGCCTATGCGCGGCTGGCCGAGCTCGCCGTCGACTACAAGCTCGTGGTCGCGCGGCCGGCAGCGGCCAAAGGCCTCGAGAAAGAGGCCGCGCTGGCGAACTCGGTTCTCGACGAACTGGCGGCCAGGGAGAGCTCAGGGTTCCACATCGCGCTGGTCGAGCCGGGCAGGAGCGCAGATCTGCGTCTCGCAGTGCTGCGCGAGAACGCCATTGCCGGCGCCGCAGAAGATGCCACCGACGCGCCGGCGCTGTGGTTCCTGCCGGCTTCGGGCGACATGACGCTCAAGGGCGGCAGCAAGCCGCCGTTGATCGTCATTCATCCGGACGGCCGCGAAAAATTGATCGAGGCCGCCGCAGGGAATCTGACGAAAATCTTCCGCGCCATCGGACTGTCGAGGCTGGCCGCCGCTTCCGATTATCGGCCGGAAGAGGTCAGCGTCGAGTTCCGGATCAAGCGTTTTGACAGCGACACGCTGCAGCCGATCGAACCGTCGACGGTGCCGCGTGTTTCGCCCGACGATCAGGTCCACGTGCTGGCCAGGAACGGTTCGACCAACCTGGTCGACATCAACGTGCTCTATGTCGGCTCCGACTATTCCATCCAGCATTTTCTTGCCGAGCGCCTGACCGAAGGCGCCGTGCTCGAGGAAGGCCTGTTCAAATTCACCGACACCAGCTTCGGCATGGAGCGGATGATCGCCGTCTTGACCGAAGCACCGCCGCAGAGCGAGAAGCAGGATCTGAGTTTCCTGGCGCAAGAGGGGGTTGTCTCGGTAACGCGCGGACTGGGACAGCCAAGCTTCGCCGACATGCTGGCCGATATCGGCATGGCGCCGGCGACGCGGTCGGCCATGCGGCTGACCGACGACAAGGGGTCGAAGGGCGCCGTGATGATCTTCCCGATGGAGACGGTGCCGCGCGCCTGAGGCGGGGTCAGGTGCCCGGCCGGGCCTCTTGCCTAATCGGCTGATAATGAACATTCTTCGACCGCCGCTGTCGGCGGCCGAACGGAACGGATGAGGGCGTTCGTGAACAGGATCGTATTTTCTTGGCGCGCAACAACCGCCGGCCTTGTCGCCGGGCTGTTGCTGGCCGCGAATGCTTCGGCGGACGAGGCTTGCGGCCTCTGCGCCAAGGAGGTCGTCATCAATTCCGAACTGGCGAGTTGCTTTCTCGACCAGTACGACCAGATCTCCAAAACCGGCAACGCCGCCGTTGTCGTCGATCTCAGCAGTTGCACCTCACGCGGCGTGGTCGAACCATTGCCGTCGCCGAGCAAGGCGCAGGTGGCGCCTGACGTGCAGTTCATCGTTTCGCGGGCGCAGCTGGATTGCCTGAAGAAGAAGCTGGAGGCGCCGGGCATCGTGCTCGACCCGTCCGCCACCATAGAACTGGACAGCTGCGGATGACGAAAGCGGGGGGCAACGCAACGCAGCAGGTAGTGACGGCGCCGGTACCGCAAAAGAAGCCGGTGTCGCTGCCGGAAACCGTCGAAGGCCTGCCGTGGGTGAGCAATCACGAGGTCAAGAAGGAGGCGAACCCGTTCACCGATCGCGACTGGCGCATGCTCGTCTATGCCTGGTCCGGATTGCTGGTGCGCCTGGCGATCATCTTCACCTTGATCTTTTCGGTCTACCAGTTCCTAGCGACCAGGAGCAGAAGCGCGTCGAGCAGACGATGTCGCTGGTCGAGCTCTGGGAAAGCAAGGACTACCAGCAGGCGCAACGGGCCCTCAAGCAACGCCTGGCGGCGCTCAACGCCAAATACGGCAATCTGCTCAGTGCCAATCCGACGCCGACCGAGGAACAGGTGTTCAGGCAGCGCATCGGCATCGAAGCGATGAGCGCAACCGGCGGCGACATGCCGCTTGCCGAGTTCAGCGACAATTTCGACCGCATCGTCTATTTCCTCAACCGCCTTTCCTTCTGCGTCGAAGGCAGGCTGTGCTCGCGTGAGGTCGCCGACTCCTATTTCCGCGACTATGCCGCTTCGTTCTGGAGCTATTTTGCCGGCTATATCGACAAGGAACGCAAGGCCGGTTCACCGACTTTCGCCCAGCCGATCGAGAACTATGTCCGCCAGGCGCCACCCTCGGCCCAGTCCAGATAATTCCCGAAAATGCGAAAGCCGGCGACGGAAATGCTCCGCCGCCGGCCGGTTTTCCGCGACGATCGCGGCGGAAACTCTGCAGGCCTATTTGTACAGGCTGTTGATCCACTGGACGTTGATGGCGTTCAGACGCACGGCTGTGTTGGCATCCGGGCTCTCGGCCACGTTCACGCCGGTGATGACGCGCTGCTTGGAGCCATTGTCGTAGGCATAGACCGAGCTGCCGCTCGATCCTGGATACGTGTCGCAGTCGTACTGGAAATACTCGGTGGCGATGTGTTCGGCGAGCACTTCGCAGGTCGCCTTCCACATCGTGCCCATCGGCTTGTCGCCGGGATAGCCGACGATGTTGGCGGTGAAATCGCCGAGATCCACATAATTGGCATAGCCCAGCCAGCCGAGGTTGGTGCCGACATCCTGCTTCAAGGTGACGATGCCGAGATCCCATGGCACGACCGAGCCGTAAAAGCCCTGGTAATTGTCGATGAAGCCCTGGATGATATAGGCGCTTTCATAGGTGAAGGCGCCGAACGGTGCGTCGTCGGCAGTCTTGCCGTTGAGAGCCGGCACGAACAGGATGTCGTCGAGCCAGGCCTTGTCCTCGTGGCTGTAGAGGCAGTGCGCCGCGGTGAGCACCGTGCGCGGGCCGATCAGTGTTGCCGAACAGCTGCCATAGCTGCCGCTTTTCGATTTGCCTTCGAGGTAGCCGATCGCGGTGAACGGGTAGGTTTTGGTATTCTTGATCTGCTCCCGGTCGTCCGTCCCGAACACCTGGCGGCCGGCCTCTTCGCCTCCGCTCAGCCCGGAATTCTCGGACTTCTGTCCCTCGGCGGGCGCGTTCATTTCCTTGATGACAAGGTCCTTCAGCGTCTCGTTCGGATCGATCTTGATGTCCTTGCCATCGGCGGAGCGGCCGACGATGCCATAGGATTTGACGGCCGTTGCTTCGTCGGTGAGCGGCGCGGCGCGGTTGGCCTCGTCCTCGGTCAGTTTCGGCGGGGCGATCGGTTTCGCCCGGCCGGGCTTGTAATCGCCCGATGTCACATCCCGCATGCTTTCGCCGTTGCCGGCATTGGCGGAACCTGGATCGGCTGCCAAGGCAGGAACCGCCCACATTGCGGTGGAAAGCAACGCGGACGCAATAATGCTATATGTCAGTTTTGTCATGGTGAGACTCTCCCAAAAGTCAGCAAGGACTGGATCAAGATACAGAAATATTGTCGAGATCGTGGTGGCGCAGAAAAATGAAATTGGTTACCGGTACCTTTACCGGGCCATTATTCAGTGCAGCCAGTTTAGGTCCCCGCCAAAAATGCCTGCAACGGTATACTGCCTAAAATAATCCAACATTGGCAACGACAAATTGCTTCCACATAGCCCGTGGGGGGCTATAGGATTTTGGGCGGGTTTGGCTCGACAGCACGACTAGCAGAAATGGTGCTCGGCTTTGTGACGGATCATGCTTCGCCGTGGAGCATGATCTCACCGGCCGGTTCCATTTCAGTGGATCATGCGTCGGCGACTGACCTGTCGGGAACATCGTCTCAGGGGGTTCGAGGTGAAGATCATCCATAGGTTCAGACCGATTGCCGCCGCCGCACTGCTCGGCATCGCGGCGGCCTTGCCGGCCGTCAATTCCGTTCATGCCACGGACGCGGCCGCGCGGCCGGAGGCGGCGATCTCGCCGATGAAACGCGTGGCCGAGGCCAGGGCCAAGGCCAAGGCGGAGAACCCCGACGGCGCCGATCGCGTCTACGGCGGCAAAGAGGCCGAGAAGGGCGCTTACCCGTTCCAGGTGGCATTGTTGACCACCAACAGACTGGACAAAAGCCCGGCCTCGCAGGCGAATGCGCAGTTCTGCGGCGGCAGCCTGATCGCGCCGCAATGGGTGCTGACGGCGGCGCACTGCCTCAATGACGACGGCGAGCCGATTTCGCCTGATATGGTCACCGTGCTCACCGGCGCCACCGATCTCAGCGAGGGCAAGCGCTACAAGGCGGCGGAGATCATCGTCAACGAGGGCTATAGCGAGCAGACGCTGGACAACGATCTCGGCTTGATCCGGCTGGCCGAGCCGGCCGATGCTCCGACCATCAAAATTGCCCGTGAGCCGACACCGGACACCGGTAAGACGACGGTCACCGGTTGGGGCAAGATGCAGGACGGAGCGTTTCCCACCGCGCTGATGGTCGCCGACCTGGACCTCCAGCCGAACGCAACCTGCAACAGCGGCATCAAGGCGATTTATGCGCATGATTTGAAGGCAGCGCTCGGCGAGCTCGCCCGCCGCATGCGTTACTCGGAAAGGGGCATCGAGGCGGCCGCCAACGCGATTGCAGCTGACATGGCCGATCCGCTGACCGGCAACATGATCTGCGCCGGCACCGCAAGCGGCGAGCGCGACGCCTGCAACGGCGACAGCGGCGGACCGCTATTCATGACCGGCGCCGATGGCCCGGTGCAGGTCGGCGTCGTCAGCTGGGGCGAAGGTCCGGCCGACGGCAGCACCGCCTGCGGCCACAAGAACGCCTACGGCATCTACACGCGGCTGGCCAATTACACCGGCTGGATCGAAGAGAAGATGAAGACGGCAGCGCCGGCAGCGCCCAAAGCCCTCGGCACGGCGCAGAAGCCCGCCACGCCCTGACCGGTGTCATTTGCTGAATGACGGCGGGAGCAATCCCGCCGTTTCTGCCCGGAACCTTAGGTTGGGACTAGAACCAGCGATCGCGGCGCTGGTCTGTGGCGGCCAAGGCGAGGCCCAGTAGCGCCCCTACGGCCGCTCCGAGTATGAAGGCGGACGATATTGTGCCGGGATTCTCCTGGACAACCCCGGACACTGTCTGCGCCCTGTTGCGCAGGGCTTGTGCCGTCCGCGAGGCGCGCTCAGCAGCGTTGCCATACCAATCGCCGGCGTCCTCAATCGCCTCTTCCGCGCGTTCGGCCAAGGTTCGGTTGATCTTGTTGATCTCGCGCCTCAGCTGCGCGACCTGCTTCTCCAGGGCTTCCTGAGCTTCACGTTGAGTCATCTTCGGTGCTGCGGATTCGTTCGGTTCGTCGGCCATTGTAATCTCCTTTGCTCAGGCTCGGCTCAACGGCCGGCCCACTGTGCAGGTTCCTCCGCAAAACGCGTATGTCCGGTGTTTGTTCGGTGAGAAACCGGCTTTTGTCCGGCATGTCTGCGAATTCGGCATCAACATCGGATCGTTCCGGCGCTCCCCGCGTTGGTGAAAACGCCACAAGGGAGGAACCGCCATGGACGACGATCGGCATGAAAAAATTCGGCAGCGAGCCTATGAAATCTGGGTGCGCGAGGGCCGCCCGCACGGCGCACATGAGCGTCATTGGCAGCAGGCGAAACATGAGCTTGACCTCGACGACGCGACAACGGTGCCGGCAGATGATGGCGCGGCCGAGCACGGTCCCACTGGAACGATCGCCAGTTCCGACGTTCTGACGGTCGAGGCACTGGCGATGCGCACCGGGATAACCGGTGATCAGGCGCAAGAGCTGATCGACAGGCTTGGCAACGACAGAGCGACGCTCGAGGAAGCCGCGCGGAACCTCAAGGCAGCCGAAGGTTAGCCGCTGGCCACCGTGTCGAAGACAGCTACCAGTTCGCGCTGCCGCGTCTTTTCGATGAAACCGGACCGCAGACCGTCGTCGCCTACTTCCTCGGCGGCCCCTTGCGCTCGGCCGATGCCGCCCAGAGGTTGATGTCCGACTCGCGGGCAAAGGTGTCGATCTCGGCGAGCTCGGCATCGCTGAAGTCGAGCGCCTTCAGCGCGCCGACGCAATCCTCGACCTGTTCCGGCCGGCTGGCGCCGATCAGCGCCGACGTCACCCTGCCCCGGCGCAGCACCCAGGCCAGCGCCATCTGCGCCAGCGTCTGGCCGCGGCGACGGGCGATGACGTTCAGCGCCTCGATATTGGCGACGGACTTGTCGTTGATGAATGCCGGGCGCAGCGACTTGCCCTGGCTGGCGCGGCTGCCATCGGGGATGCCGCCGAAATATTTGTCGGTCAGCATGCCTTGCGCCAGCGGCGAGAACACGATGGAGCCGACGCCAAGCCCCTCAAGCGTATCGAGCAGGCCGTCATCCTCGACCCAGCGGTTGAGCATCGAATAGCTCGGCTGATGGATCACGCAAGGCGTGCCGAGCTGCTTCAATATGTCGGCGGCCTCGCGTGTTCGCTGGGAATTGTAGGAGGAAATGCCGGCATAGAGCGCCTTGCCCGAGCGCACCGCATGATCGAGCGCGCTCATCGTCTCCTCCAGCGGGGTGTCAGGGTCGAAGCGGTGCGAATAGAAGATGTCGACATAGTCGAGCCCCATCCGCTTCAGGCTCTGGTCGAGGCTGGCCAGCACATATTTGCGGCCGCCCCATTCTCCATAAGGCCCTGCCCACATTTCGTAGCCGGCCTTGGTCGAGATGATCAGCTCGTCGCGATAGCCGGCAAAGTCCTTCCGCAGGATCTCGCCGAACGCCCGCTCCGCCGAGCCGGGCGGCGGGCCGTAATTGTTGGCGAGGTCGAAATGCGTGATGCCGAGGTCGAAGGCCTTGCGCGTAATCGCCTGCTTGGTTCTATGCGGCGTGTCGTCGCCGAAATTGTGCCACAGCCCAAGCGAGATCGCCGGCAGCTTCAAGCCGGAGCGCCCGCAGCGATTGTAGATCATCTTTTTGTAGCGGTTCTCGGCGGGGACATAGGGCATGGGAAATCCTCATATCTCATATCGAAACGCGCCCGACGGCTGCCGACGCGATGACGGGCAAGTCGGCTCCAGCCTCACCCTTAGCCTCTCCCCGCGCAAACGGGGAGAGGCTGTTGCGGTCCTTGGGAGGTGCGCCGCCTACTTCGTTTTCTTCTTCGCCAGCAGCTCCTTCGCCGCCTTGACGCCGAGTGCCGCGGGCCGCTCGCAGCTGGTCTGCATGGCAACGAACTTTCCGGTCTCGCCCGAGCGCAACAGGCCGGTCATGACGTCGACGGCATGCAGCGCCAGTTCCATCGAGCAGCGGTGCGGCCTGCCTTCGGTAATCGCTATCGCCATGTCGGCAAGGCCGGCGGTGCGGTAGTTGGCCATCATGCCTTGCGAATGCATCTCGTTGGGCACGCCGAACGGATGCGGCCATTTCGGCAGCTTCTTCACCGGTTTGGCGGCTTCGGTGTAGCGCACTTCGCCGCCGAAGAAGTTCGGATCCGGCACGAACACCGTGCCCGCCTCGCCATAGAGTTCCATCGGCGCGTGGCCATGGCTCCAGACATCCCAGCTGGTGTTGAGCGTCACCACGGCGCCGTTCTCGAATTCCAGCACGCCGTGGATCGTCGTCGGCGTGGAGACCGGGATCTTTTCGCCGGCGCGCGGCTTCGAGCTGATGATGCGTTCCGTCATCGGGATCGAAGCGAAGGCGGCGACCCGCTTCACCGCCCCGATCAGCTGGATCAGGTTGGTGATGTAATAGGGTCCGATGTCGAGCACCGGCCCGGCGCCCGGCTGGAAGAAGAAGTCCGGATTGGGGTGCCAGTGCTCCATGCCATGGCTCATCACATGACAGGTGCCGCTGGTGATCCTGCCGAGCCTGCCGGTGTCGATCAGGTCGCGGACAAGCTGGTGCGCGCCGCCGAGGAAGGTGTCGGGCGCCGAACCGATGCGCAGCCCCTTGCTTTCCGCCCGTTTTTTCAGGTCGAGCCCTTCCTTGACCGACAGCACGAAGGGCTTCTCCGAATAGACGTGCTTGCCGGCGTCGAGGATCTGCTTCGACACCTCGTAATGCACCGCCGGAATGGTCAGGTTGACGATGATGTCGATATCGTCGGCCTTGAGCAGCCCCTCGACGGTCTCGGCGCGCAGTTTGAACTCTTTTGCCCGCGCTTTCGCCGCTTCCATGTTGATGTCGGCGCAGGCGCGCATCTCGATGCCGCGAAACAGCGGCGCCAGCGAGAAATACGCCTTCGAGATGTTGCCGCAGCCGATAACGCCAATGCCAAGTTTTGTTGCCATGCTGGTGTGCTCCTAATAGGTCTTGGCGGCTGCGATCGAGCGGCGGGCGAAGCGCTCGATATCGTTGGGATTGTCCTGTTCCATGACGTAGTATTTTGCGGCGCTTTTGGCGCGCAGCGCCTTGATCAGGCCGGGCCAGTCGATGGTGCCGTGGCCGACATCCGACCAGCCGTCCTCGTCGAGGCCCTCGCCCGGCTTGGCCAAGTCCTTGACATGGACGGCGACGATGCGCTTGCCGTGCTTCTCGATCCAGGGCAGCGGATCGACGCCGCCGCGCACCACCCAGGCGACGTCCATCTCCCAGCCGATGTCGGGCGCGGAGGACAGGATATGGTCCTGCGGCACCGAGCCGTCGGCAAGCGCCTTGAACTCGAAATCATGGTTGTGCCAGGCAAAGCCATAGCCGGCTTTCCTGGCCGTCTCGCCGACCTTGGCCAGGCGTTCGCCGAAGCCGCGCCAGCCGGCTGTGTCGGCCGGTCTGAACTCGGCGTTCAGGAACGGGCAGATGAGCAGCGTGATGCCGAGCGCGTCGGCCGTCCTGCGCACGCCGTCGAAATCCTTCTCGAGCGCGTCGATCGAGAAATGCCCGGTCGGCATGGCAAGGCCGTTCTTGTCGAGTTCGGCCCGGAACGCCTTGGGATCGTCATAGACGCCGCCGAACCCTTCGACTTGGCTGTAACCAAGCTCCCCCAGCATCTTGAGCACGCCCTCCCAGGGCTGGAAATTGCGGGCGCTGTAAAGTTGGAATGACCAGTTCATCGTCTCTGTCCGTTTTCTTGTGGATGGTTAGTTTTGGGGGGATGAGTCTTGGGGGAGTGGAAGAGTCTTGGGGAGTGGGAGAGTCTTGGGAGGCTAAATCATGCTCTAGAGGCGGTTACCTGTGGCGGCGTCGAAAAGCGAGGCGCGCATCGGGTCGAAACCGATGCCGACCGCCTCGGCGTTGTTTGGCGTGCGCTCGGCTGTCACCCGCACCGTGAAATTCTGGCCGGCGAGCTTCAGCCAGACCAGCGTGTCGGAACCCATGGGCTCGACGACCTCGACATTTGCCGTGGCTGCGAACGGCCATCCCGTGCCGCTGTTGAACGCCACGTGCTCGGGGCGGATGCCGAACACGGCCGGCCCTGGCACCGGGTCCTTCTCGAAAGCATAGGTGGCAAGCGGTATCCGCACATCCTCGGCGACGAAGTGCCAGTCGCCTGCAGCTTGCTCCAGTCTGCCGTCGAGGAAGTTCATTGCCGGCGAGCCGAGGAAGCCGGCGACAAACCGGTTGACCGGCCGGTTATAGATGGTCTGCGGCGCATCGAGCTGCTGGATGACGCCGCCCTTCATCACCGCGATACGGTCGGCCAGCGTCATCGCCTCGATCTGGTCGTGGGTGACGTAGATCATGGTGTTCTCGAGCTTGCGATGCAGCAGCTTGATTTCGACGCGCAATTCCGCGCGCAGCTTGGCGTCGAGGTTGGAGAGCGGTTCGTCGAACAGAAAGACATCGACGTCACGCACAAGTGCGCGCCCGATCGCCACGCGCTGGCGCTGGCCGCCGGACAGCGCCGCCGGCTTGCGATGCAAAAGCGGTTCGATCTGCAGGATCTCGGCGGCCCGGGCGATGCGCTTGGCGATCTCGTCCTTGGCGAGGCCGGCAACGCGCAGCCCGAACGACAGGTTCTTCTCCACCGTCATCTGCGGATAGAGCGCGTAGGACTGGAACACCATGCCGATGCCGCGATCCTTGGGCTCTTCCCAGGTGACGTTCTTGCCCTTGATGAAGATGCGGCCTTCGGAAACGTCGAGCAGCCCGGCAATGCAGTTGAGCAAGGTCGACTTGCCGCAGCCGGACGGGCCGAGCAGCACGATGAATTCGCCTTCGGCAACATCGAGGTTGAGCGTCTGCAGCACCGATATCGCACCGAAATTCAGCGACAGGTTCTGGATCGAGACGCTGGTGCCGTTTGCCGCAATGCTGCCGTTTGCGTTCATCGCCATCATCCTTTCACCGCGCCGGCGGCGATGCCGCGCACAAACAATTTTCCGGACAGGAAATAGACGATCAGCGGCACCAGGCCGGTCAGGATGGTGGCTGCCATGTTGACGTTGTATTCCTTCACGCCTTGCACCGAGTTGACGATGTTGTTGAGCTGCACCGTCATCGGATAGGTGTCGGGGCGGGTGTAGACGACGCCGAACAGGAAGTCGTTCCAGATGCCGGTCACCTGCAGGATGATGGCGACGACGAAGATCGGCAGCGACATCGGCAGCATGATGCGGAAATAAATGCCCCAGAAGCCGGCGCCGTCGACACGCGCTGCCCGGAACAGCTCCTCCGGCATGGAGGTAAAGTAGTTGCGGAACAACAGTGTGAGGATCGGCATGCCGAAGATGGAATGGACGATCACCAGGCCGCTGAGGCTGCCGTAAAGGCCGACTTCGCGCAGGATGATGACGATCGGATAGATCATCACCTGATAGGGGATGAAGGCGCCGACGATCAGGATGATGAAGAAGGTGTCAGCACCTTTGAAGCGCCAGTTGGCAAGCGCATAGCCGTTCACCGAGGCGAGCGCGATCGACAAGATCACCGACGGGATGGTGATGCGCACCGAATTCCAGAAGCCACGCGACAGCCCGTCGCAGTTGAGCCCGGTGCAGGCGCTCGACCAGGCCTTGACCCAGGGCTCGAAGGTGATCTCCATCGGCGGCGAGAAGATGTTGCCGAGGCGTATCTCGGGCATGCCCTTGAGCGATGTCACCACCATCACGTAGAGCGGCAAAAGATAGTAGAGCGCCACCACGATGAGCGTGCCGTAAAGGAAGATGTTGCGGCGCGAGAACATATGCCGCGGCTTCGGCCCGCTCGGCCCGTAGGCTTCGAGCCCGCCGGCGCCGGCAATAGCGGGCAATGAAACGGTATGGTCAGACACGCTTCTTGCCTCCGAACTCGAGATAGGCCCACGGCACGATGACAATGATCACCGACACCAGCATCATCGTCGAAGCGGCGAACCCTTGGCCGAGGTTCTGGGCAAAGAACATGTAGTCATAGACATATTTGGCCGGGACTTCGGAGGCGATGCCGGGTCCGCCGCTGGTCTGGGCGACGACAAGGTCATAGATCTTGACGATACCGGCAGCGATGATGACGAGCGTGGTGATAAACACCGGCCGCATCATCGGTATGATGATGAACAGATAGGTCTTCCAGGTCGGTATCCCGTCGACCCGCGCGGCCTTCCAGATATCCTCGTCGATGCCGCGCAGGCCGGCCAGCATCAGGCACATGATGAGCCCGGTGCCTTGCCAGAGAGCGGCGATCAATATGCCGTAGATGACGATGCTGGAATCATAGAGCGGATTGAAGCTGAAGCTCTCCCAGCCGAGGCTGCGCACCACTGCCTGGACACCGAACTCGGGGTTGAGCAACCACTGCCAGACGAGGCCGGTGACGATGAAGGAGAGGGCGAAGGGATAGAGGAAGATGGTCCGGAACGTGTCTTCGAACCGGATCTTCTGGTCGAGCAGGGCGGCAAGCAGGAAGCCGATCACCAGCGAGAACAGCAGTGACAGCACGCCGTAGATCAGCAGGTTCTCGATCGAGACCAGCCAGCGCGGCACCGACCACAGCCGGTAGTACTGGTCGAGCCCGACGAAATTCAGCCGTGGCAGGAGCTTCGAACTGGTGAAGGAATAAAGCACCGTCCACGCGCTGCCGCCGACAAAGATCACCAGCGCGGTGAGGATCATTGGGATCGAGGCGATCTTCGCATTGAGGTTGCGAAAGAGTTGGCTAGGGCGTTCGCTCTTGCTCATCTGCACAGCCGCGCTGGATCGGGTAAGGGCCGGAGGGTCAAGAGGCCTTGACCCGAGCTCCCGACCCTGCGTTTGCAGGGGCGGGAGTGAGGCGGTCGGTCGATCGCTCAATCGGCCGAACTGACAATGGCGGCGAAGCGCTTCTGCGCATCTTCCACGGTCATGTCCTGCTTGGCGAAGAACTCGGAGAAAAGATCCTCCTTCTGCTTCTGCGTATCCTGCGAAAGCAGCTGGTCGGTCCAGGGCATGACATTGCCCTTGGCGAGAATTTCGAGCCCCTTCTTCATGCAGTCGTTCGCCGCCTTGAGGTCGACGTCGCCGCGCACCGGCAGCGAGCCTTTCTTGAGATTGAAGGCGACCTGCGTCTTGGGATCGAGCAGCGTGTGGGCCAGCACTTCCTGTGCCTTCGATTTTTCGGGATCCTTCAGCAGCGGGAAGTAGAAAGCGTCGCCGCCGGTGGCGATGACCTCGTTGAGACCGAGGCCCGGAAGGCAAGTATAGTCCTTGCCGGCGGTCTGGCCGGCAACCTGGAACTCGCCCTGCGCCCAGTCACCCATGATCTGGCCGCCCGCCTTGCCGGTGATGACCAGATTGGTGGCCTGGTTCCAGTCCTGCACATTGGTGTTCTTGGCCATCTTGCGGGCATCGTCCGCGGCCTTGAAGACCTTGGCGACCTCGGGCCCGGCAGCGAATTCCGCGTCCTTGTCCTTGTAGACCTTGAGGAAGGCGTCGGTGCCGCCGACCGCCGCAAGCAGCACGTCGAAAGCGCCGGAGGCCTGCCAGGGCTGGCCGCCGACCGCGAGCGGCTGGATGCCTGCTTTTTCAAGCGCGGGCGCCGCAGCGACATATTCATTCCAGTTCTTCGGCACCGGCACGCCGGCTTTTTCGAAGGCCGCGTTCGACAGCCACAGCCACTGCCAGGAGTGGATGTTGACGGGCACGCAATAGATCTTGCCGTCGAGGGTACAGCCGTCGAGCAGGCTCTTCGGCTGCACGATTTCCGTCCACTTTTCCTTGGTGGCGAGATCGGTGAGGTCGCGCATCAGCCCGGCCTGCACCAATTCTTCCGCCTGCCGGCCGTGATTGAACTGGGTCGCGCCCATCGGGTCGCCGCCGGTGATGCGGCTGATCATGATCGGCCGCGCCGTGCCGCCGGAGCCGGCGATGGCGCCGTCAACCCAGTGATTGCCGGTTGCGTCGAAAGCCTTGGCGAGTTCGGCGACCGCTGCCGCCTCGCCGCCGGAGGTCCACCAATGGGTGACTTCCAGATCCGTCGCGGCCGCCGGGCCGGCAAATTGCAGCGCGACCGTCGCAGCCAGCGCAGCAGTCATGAGTTGGTATCGCATTTCGTTCCTCCCAGAATCTGAAACGTTACAGATTTTCGATACGGCAATTGCTTGAGGCGCGCAACCCCTCAGGCGAAGGTGGCATCAAGTTTTTTCGAAGCGCGAATAAAATCGCGCGGCTCGCCGGCCTGCCGCATCGCAACAAGAGGGGTTGCACTGCAAAATGGAATGCTGCGACGCCAAAAAATCGGAAAAGCCCGTTCGAATCACGGTTTTGCACCGACTGCAGCACCGCTCGTTCTGCATCTGTCACCAGTGATATGGCGATGGTCGTGACAATCTGTAACGTTTCAGTATATAGCGGTTTCATTCGGTGAGAGCCCGCGGCGAACCCGCGGCCGGCCGATTGCCGGCCTGTCCGGCAACTGTTATGCGCCTGACGGGGCGGGATGAATGAACAGGCATCAAAAAGAGAAGGCCGACGAAGCGTCGGGCCAGGGCCGGCCGACACTGAAGACGCTCGCCTTCATGACCGGGCTGGGCGTCACCACCGTGTCGCGCGCGCTGAAGGATGCGCCCGAGATCGGCGCCGAGACCAGGCGGCGCGTCCAGCTTGTCGCCAAGCAGATCGGTTATCGGCCCAACCGTGCCGGCGTCCGCCTGCGCACCGGCAAGACCAATGTCATCAGCCTGGTGCTCAACACCGAGCACGAGATCATGAGCTTTGTCTCGGATATCATCTACGGCGTTTCCGAAGTCATTGCCGACACGCCCTACCATTTGATCGTGACACCCTACTCGCGCTCCCAGGATCCCCTCGACCCGATCCGCTACCTCGTGGAAACCGGTTCAGCCGACGGCGTCATCATTTCGCGCACGCAGCCGAACGATCCGAGGGCCCGTTATATGCTGGAGCGCGGCATCCCCTTTGCCACGCATGGCCGCACCGATATGGGGCTGATCCATCCCTACCATGATTTCGACAATTACGCTTTCGCAGCCGAGGCAGTGCGCCATCTGGCCGGCCTCGGCCGCCGCCGCCTGGCTCTGTTGGCGCCGCCGGTCGAGCTGACCTATCACGGCCATACGCTCGCAGGCTTTGCCGATGCGCTGAGCGAGGTCGGCGCCAGCGAGATTCCGTTCAACACCGTTTCGATCGATCATTCGATCGAGCAGATCAGAATGCGGACCGCGCAGCTGATGCGCCGCGAAAGCCGCCCGGATGGTTTCATCAGCAGCGCCGCCGCCGCGACGCTCGCCATCGTCGCCGGCATCGAAGACGCCGGCCTCAAGCTTGGCCGCGATGTCGATGTGGTGTCCAAACAATCGTCGGAGCTTCTGCACCTGTTTCGCAGCGAATTGCTGGTCGTCAACGAGAACTTCCGGCTGGCCGGCGCCGAACTCGCCCGCTCGGTGCTGGGCTGGATCGGCGGCGCCGCCCCCGGCTCCTTGCAAAGCCTGAGCGAACCGGGCGAAGTCCAGGCCTATCGCCGCCCGGCGTGAGCGGGACATGTTCAAAGTGAACTGGGCATCCCGCTCTATCTGTTTGTCTTAGCCGCATTCTTCCACTTGGCTGGAAAATGCGCTGCTGACTGGCAGCCTTTGGCCGGAAGCGAATGGTCCGGTCCGGGCTGACTGCACCGGAGAGCCGACATTCGCCCGCCGACCTCATCTCCGGCGTGGAATCACAGCCAAGCTTAGCACATCTGGATGGTGCAGATAAGTCGGATGAGCACGGCAGCCTTGGATCAATGACCGCGTCTCGTCGCAGACGTCCCAGATACCCTACTGTTAGGCGCGACCCCACCCGCTTGAACTAACGCCGGATTTACCCGGCTACCGCCCAAAGTTGCCTGACGGGATATCCAGAGAACCATTTTACTAACATTGGGGACAAGTTTCGGATGTCGATTGCTCGTCAGTGCCCCATATTCTACTTTTGTTCTCATGGAAAAATTCTTGGCACAGGGGCTTGTACGATGAGCGGGCGGGGCACGTCCGGAGGGGTGGTTTTTCAGGCCGAGGTGGGTGCGTACGTGGCTGGGCTGCTGCTGGCCGAACGCCCGGTCTCACGTATGGCAGGTGGGCTTCCTGGAGTGCCACGTACTATTCGATTTGAGACGCCCACGGCCGTGGATGATCTTTTAATCGAGACTGATCGTGGCGAGATTTATGTACAGGCCAAACGCACGATTAGCCTGTCATCAAATCCTGGGAGTGAGCTGGCGTCAGCCGCCGACCAATTCGTGCGACAGTTTCGCGATGGCATAATCGACGGCGGAGTGCGTAGGGATTTTGATCCGTCGCGTGATCGCTTGGTTCTCGCCGTTGGGTCGACGACCGCAGCTACGGTTGCGAACAATCTACGCGAAGCACTCGATCGGAACCGTACCGGCGCCGCAACCGCCATGCCAAATAGCCTGGGCTCAGCGCTAAGGACCTTCTCTGGGCTGATCGATGCCGCATGGAACACTCACGCCGGTATCGGGATCAAACCCGCCGAACGACAGTCTATTTTGGCGTGTTGTTCTGTAGTCGTCGTGGGTGACGGGCAACGCCAGACTGTCGAAGATGGATTGCGCGATGTTGTAGCAGTTGTAGGGGATGAAGCCGCCCTGCTTGAGGCACTAATTTCGTGGGCCGCGACTGCGTCCGGTAACGGAACGGGCGGAGATGCAGCAGCGATCCGTCTGGCGCTAGCTGGCAAAGCTCGCCTGGTCGAGCCGCCAAGCTATCGCGACGATGTACAGCGCTTGAACACCTATAGCGCAGGCGTCATGGGGCGTCTCGAGCGTTTCACACAAATAACGAGCCCGGAGGGTCACTTCACCATTGCTAGACCCGTGACGGCACTGACCGTCCAGGCGGCGCGGGGAGGCTTACTCGCCATCACCGGTGAACCGGGTTCAGGCAAGTCAGCCATCGTTCGCGAAGTAGCGCAAGAGCTTGCGAAGGAAGCTACCGTTGTTGTCCTTACAGTAGAGGCAGTATCTATTTCGGCCGACGCCCTGCGGATTGATATTGGCCTTCAACACTCGCTGATCGATGTACTCGCTCAGATGCCCGGCGACAGACCGGCATATCTCGTGCTTGACGCACTTGATGCCGCACGCGGAGGATTGGCCGAAGCCACCTACAAACGTCTCGTGGAAGAAGTGTCCACCCTTCCGGGTTGGCATGTCATTGCATCGGTCAGAACATTCGATCTCCGTCTTGGCAGGGAGTGGCGACGGCTTTTCGCTGGAACTGCTCCACAAGCGGCTTATGCCAATCCGAATTTTTCCGCCGTCCGACACATCCATATTGGACTCCTTTCGGATGTTGAAAAGGCGGATGTCGCTGTCAAATCGCCAATCCTTGCGTCTGCGATCGAGGCAGGCGGACCAAAGATGGAAGGCCTGGCCCGCAACCCTTTCAATCTTGCCCTCCTTGGCGACCTGCTGCACAGCGGTGTGGCCGCAAGTACATTGTCTTCGGTAGCGACGCGAGGAGAACTGCTGGAGCGATATTGGGATGAACGGATCAGCGAGTTTGGCCTTCCGGCCGTCACAAGTCTAAAGACCGTAGTGACGCGCATGCTCACCGCTCGGTCGATCGATCTCCCAGAAACAGACGTTCCTGATACAGCGGCGAAAGCTGTTGACGATCTTCAACGTGTTGGCGTTTTAGTTACAGAGCAGACACGCCGCATCGGCTTCCGGCATCACGTCCTATTCGACTATGCCGTCGCGCGATTGATCTTGTTGCCAGACCGCGTAGCGGCATTAGAATTTTTGAGCCGGGCGAGCGGCGCAGGCCTCCTAGTCACTCCATCGCTAGGGTACTGGCTTGAAGCTCTGAAGGCTACATTTAGCGCGGAGGAATATTGGTCTTTTGTCGTATCGCTAATTGGCGATGATGCTATCGATCCAATCGTTCGTATCGAAGTCGCCCGCCTGCCCGTCGAGTCGGTTCACAATGGCGACGACCTCACGCCATTGGCGGATGCCCTCACGAAAGTCGATCCGTCAAAGAATCGGGCATTTCAGCACATCGTCGGCTCGCTGATGACGAAGTCGCAGCTCAAGCAGCCGATAGCGGTGGATGCTTGGGCTACACTTTTAGAGGCGCTTGGTGATCCCAATCCCGAACAGCTCGGTAGTTTTCGAGCATTGATTGGAATGCTGATCGAAGACAACCCGAGCCCCGAAGCGCTGAGGTCCTTGGGTAAGGCGTCTCGTGTGCTGTTCGACGCCATGTCGACAGATGAGAGCCGTATCCGATGGCTTGCATCACACGTTGTGCCGTTCGTCGCGAAGACCATAGGAACAGACCCAGGTGCCTCGCGGAAGAGGTTGGATCAGATATTCTCGCAGCCGCGGTTTTCAAAACTTGGCTTTATCGAGGTGCCGTGGCTGGCGCGCGAAAGTCTGAGTCTCGCGGAGCATGACGAAGAGTTTGTTGTTCAGCTTTTTTATCGAGTTTTTCGTGGAGGAGAGTTTAGTAGAGACCAAGTCACCTCAATGTCTGGCAGTTGGATACTCTCGCTCACGTCTAATGCCGCCCAAGATTTTGCGATGTCGACACATTCGCTCGCTAGCGATTTTCCTCAGTTACTGTTGCGATATCCACGGATCGCTTTACGTGCCTTCGCTGCCGCAATCCGAGGTGAGCGCGAAAGGTCACATCCTGCCAGGGAAAGCCAGGAGGTTCAAAGGGTCTCGATTGCCGGTGTAGAGAGGGAGTTCGAGCAGGACTACAGCCATATATGGGCGTGGAACGCAGACGATAGGGAACATGACGACTACGCGAAGCTCTACCGCGCGGTAAGTGCATGGGGAGCGACGGCTGACGACCAGGCGCTTTTGACGCAAGTGCCTGAACTGATTCTGAGTGAAACAGGCATTGGTCTAGCGTGGCGATCAGTTTTCGAGATCGCAGCATCCAAGCCCGATATCCTTGGGAGGGAGATTTGGAAAACGGCAGCCAGTGTGCCGATGCTTAAATCGCTTGATACCCGCCGGAGCGCTATCTCCGCGATAGCTGCGACGTTCCCACATCTGTCATCAGACGAACGTGCCCAAGCTGAGACTGATTGGCTTCAGCTTAATTTCGCTGAGTTCTCGCGGCCTGACGAAGTGCGCGTTGAGATTGTTGGAACGCTATTTGAAACGATAGGCGAGTCCCAACTCGTCACCGAAACAGCACGGGCATTCCTACGTGATGCCAAGACGGGTGGCAGCATATTTGAAAACGGCAAGCCTCTCGAATTCAACTCTGGTTGGACGGCATCTGACCGGCATTGGCTTGAACGGGAAGGGATAGACGTTAAGGCGCATGATGTCGCACCATTATTAGCCCTGGTTAGCGATCTGCGATCCGCCCGCGATGCCTTTAAGGCAGAGGAGACGCTGGATCGAGGAGCATTCTTGTGGAACTCAACTTTGGCCCTTGGCGACGCAGTCGCTCAAGCTGGTCCAATGGGGGCTGCGCTTGATCAGGAGATGTCAGATGCGCTGGCAGAAGGACTTGGGATTGCCTTATCTAAGGGACTCGTACCTACGGAGAAGCGTGATGCCGCGCTCGGGTGGTTGCTGGAACTGACACATCACAGCGATCCCGAGTTGAAGGACGAAACCGAGGAAAGATTCGCAGATTTTCCGTCATGGGGATCACCATCGCCAAGAATCGAAGCCGCTCAAGCATTAGCGATCCTCGCCACTCAATCCGAGTTTTGGCCATTAGTTAGAGAGCGCTATCAAGATATACTCCTAAATGACCCTCATCCGGCTGTCCGCTTTCAGCTTGTTCGCGTCCTTCCTTGGATCGAACAAATAGCCGAAGAGGAGATGTGGACTCTTGCGGAAAAATTTCTGAAGAAAGAAAAGAACGCTACAAATTTGAAACAGGCAATCGCCTCTCTTTCGAGACTAGCTGGCCGAAACCCCGAACGGTTGGAAGCGTTGGCTATTCCCGTTGCGGACGTGAGGTTTCCAAAGAAAGGGGACGATCCGCTGACAGGGCTCATCGTTTTTTTTGCAGTTAACAAAGAACTCCCCACATCTAAGGCACTGCTGTTCGATTGGACGCAAAATTATAAAGAGCAAGAAGAGCGTCTTCAGTCGGCTCTATTTGATATCCGCAATGGGCTGATCATTGGTTTTGATGATGAGGACCCGGAAAAAGTGACACTACGCCGGAGAACTCAAGATTTTCTCTGGATTCTAATCGCTGCTCTCGAACCAGCGGTGAAATCGTGGCCTTCGTCGGGTAATGAGCCAACTCCAGAAGAAGTTTCTGCCCTTAAATTGTTTAATGAAATTGCTGACCAAATCTACTATGCGGTAGGTCATGATGAGATCTCTCCTGAGCTTGCCGGTGTCGACGCCAAACGCAGGTTCCTCAAGGAGTATGCGCCGTTTATCTCGAAACTGACGACGCTAGGCACTCCAGGGTCAGTTCACCATCTCTTGTCAGTCCTAAGCTTTCTCATGGAGGTCGATCCCGAACAATGCTTTGATTTAATTAGCGAGGCGATGTTAAGGACCACTGGAGTTGCTCGCTACGAACACGAAAGCATGGGTGCCACTCTTTTTGTGTAAGCGCGAATTTCCCCGCACCTTTTGCTGTTGAGTGCTCTGATGCATGAGGTGTCCACCAAAATAGGTGGACACCTTGTGATG